>NZ_MTBE01000008.1:0-146211 GCF_002916785.1 Diaphorobacter sp. LR2014-1
GGGAGTGTCAGGATTTCTGTGTGTGAGGCTGTTGAATCCGTCACTCAATCGTGAGGCGGCTTGGTGATCTTACTGGCCCGATCTGGTAAATCGGTCCTCGTAGAGGATCGCAAATTGGTTCATCGCTGATTTCCAGTGGTTGGCCGCCCGCCCCCAGTCCGCGGTGATGTTGCGCAGCGCCAGCCAGATCAGCTTGGTGGCCGCCTCGTCGCTGGGGAAGTGGCCGCGCGTTTTGATGATCTTGCGCAGCCGTGCGTTCACGCTCTCGATGGCGTTGGTGGTGTAGATCACGCGCCGCACCTCGGGCGGGAAGGCGAAGAACGGGATGACCTTGTCCCAGGCCCGGCGCCAGGCGCTGACCACGGTCGGGAACCGCTGCCCCCAGGGGCCGGCCGCAAACGCATCCAACTCGGCCTCGGCCGCCTCGGCGCTCACCGCGGTGTAGATGGGTTTGATGGCTGCGGCCAGCGCCTTGCGGTCTTTCCATGACGCAAAGTCCAGGCCACCCCGGATCAGGTGCACGATGCAGGTCTGCAGCGTCGTCGCCGGGAACACTGCGCCCAGCGCCTCTGGCATGCCCTTGAGGCCGTCGGTGACGGCAATCAGGATGTCCTGCACCCCGCGCGTCTTCAGATCGTTGAAGACCTTCATCCAGAACTTCGCCCCCTCGGTGTTCTCGATCCAGATTCCCAGGATGTCGCGCGAGCCGTCAGGCAGTACGCCCAGCGCCAGGTAGACGGCCTTGGAGCGCACCACCGCATCCTCGCGAATCTTGACCCGCAGCGCATCGAAGAACACCACCGGGTACATCGCCTCCAGCGGCCGTGTCTGCCAGGCCGTGACCTCGCCCATCACCTCATCGGTGACACGGCTGATGAGCTCGGGCGAGACGTCCACCGAGTACATCTCAGCCAGGAAACCCTGGATCTCGCGCACCGTCATGCCGCGTGCGTACATGGCGATGATCTTGTCGTCGAAACCCGTAAAGCGCCGCTCGTGCTTGCCAATGAGCTGCGGCTCGAAGCTGCCTTCGCGATCGCGTGGGACATCGATGCGCAGCGCCCCCACATCGGTCAGTACGGTCTTGGTGCTCTTGCCGTTGCGGTGGTTGGCTGATCCGCCTGTGGGCTTGGCTTGGCCGGGCGCATAGCCTAGGTGATGACTCATCTCGGCGCCCAGCGCCCGCTCAAGAATTGACTTCTTGAACTGATCGAACAGCCCTTGGACTTGGCCCGGCGTCATGGGCCCGGTCACCAACTGGTCAAGCAGCTCGGCCGGGATGTGAAATTGCGGCTGTGCCGCCTGGTCCGCCAAAGCGGTGGGTTTGGTCTTGCGTGGCATTCATGCTCCTTGTCGACATGCTATGCCTCACACACAAAATTTCTGACAAGCTCAGGAATTCATGCTGCCCAAGGGGAATCTATTCATCGGCCCGTCAATGGGCGCGAGCAGCTCGCCATCAGCTGAGAGGGCGGATTCGACAGTCCCTGTTGCGCACCTGATTGAGGGCCGCATGATGGCGCCAGAGAGGCCGCCCGTGATTCATGCAATCTTCAAGTTTTCGAAGAAATCCAAACTTAACCCCAGGTTGGAGATCCTGCGTTTCGCCATCTATGGCATTGCCCTCGGCGGCGCATACCTGTTGTTCAAGCCTGAATTCCACAGCCTTGCTGACGAGTTCGCCTGCCGCTGGACTGCGGCCGTGTCGTCTGACTCGGAATCCGGCTGCACAGATCCGGCGATTTCCCGCATGAAAGGCCAACACCCCCTGATACAGGGCGGCGAGCCCTCTACAAAATGAGCAGTGGCTTTCTGGATTCGGGCCTGCAAGCGCTGCACAGCCTATCCATTTCTACTGGGGTATCCGAAGGCCAGCTCCTGGCTGGCCTGGTCTTGTTTTTGGGGGTCGTGGTGGTTTCCGCAATCATCAAATCAATGATCCGCATCGGTCTTGCCCTGCTCTTGATCTACCTCGTCTACACCCTGGCCACAGCCCAGTAGAACCCCCGCTCATCACCGCCTTGACAGGGCGGTCACCTGTGCAACAGTAGCTTTTCCCCATCCACTCCCTGACCATCGTCATGATCAAAAAAAGCCTTCCCTTCCTTGCTGCATTCATCCTCGCCGGCTGTGCAGGTGGTTTTCACCATGTCAACCCCAACAACGAAAAGGTGAGCTTCTCTGACCCTGTGTTGCCCGAGACCGATACGGTGAATCTCACCTATGTCCTGCTGGAAAAAGAACCGGGCGGCAATCAGTACCGCCTTGTCAGCATCTCCAAGGTCAAGCCCAAAATCGCCAATGTGCGCCAGGAACGGGTGGCATTCAACGCAGACCTGACCCGCTTTGCAGTCGATTACGACGAGTACGACTGGGAAACCTTCGTGGACTACCAGAACTACGGGCAGAAGACGCGCATCATGGCTTGCCAGGGCAAGTACAGGTCGATCAAGACCCAGCGCTACAACCCCTGCACGAGCGATTTCAAGGCGCCCTTCATTCCCACCAGCGTGACCAAGGCCTACGTTGCTGGCCACATGCCCTACGAGGCCCGCAAGCTCTGGGACAACCCCAACTGGAATACCAAGGTGGTGACCATCAACCCCTGGCAGGCCCTGTCTGAATCCGGCGCCATCCAGAAGCTCGGCATCAAGCGCGTCGAGGTCCAGTAATATCAAGCGCGTAGCCTGCACTACTCTTTCTCCAGCCCGCGTCATGCGGGCTTTCTCATTTGCGCGTCAGTGATGCGTTGCGTTTGAGGCTGTTGCGAATCATGCTGTTTGGCGGTGAACTCGGAGGCAATGCAAGACAAAAGAAAATCACCCGCAAAGATCGGCAAGAAACCGGCAATGCTCGAAGTCGAAGATGGCCGGGCCCTGGTTGAGCGCGCGGTGCGCGAACTCCCCAACAATATCGCGGGGCAGATCAGTTTCTTCTTCTCTTACTACCGCATTCCGGCTAGCAAAGGTCGCAAGCGCTCGGTTTCCTCGGCAACGACAAAGAAATATGTCTACGCCATCTTCGCCCTGATCAATACGCTCTCGGATGTCGGCATCAAGATCAACAACCTGACGCAGCTCACCCATCGGCACCTGAAGATTGTGTTCGAGCAATGGGAGGCCAAGGACACCAGCGCATCCACCCTGACCACCTATTTCTCGTGCATCAAGCGCATGTATGAGTGGATCGACAACCCCTTGCCGCAGAAAAGCGCAAGCGAGCTGGTTTCCAGCAAGAAGGTGACACGCCGCACCCGGATAGCAACAAAGTCCAAAGCGTGGTCTGAAAATGGCGTGGACATTCAGGCAGTCATCGATAAGGTGACGGGACTGAATGCCTATGCTGGCCTTTATTTGGAACTCTGCATGGCCTTCGGCTTGCGAGTGCTTGAGGCCGCTTCGCTCAAGCCGGCCGACTCGGACAGGGGAGACTATCTACTGGTGATCCTGGGCTCCAAGGGCGGTCGCGGTCGAACGGTGCCTTACACAACGGAGTACCAGCGCCAGGTAATCAGCAAGGCGCACGCCATGGCCAGCTCATCGGGCGTGTTGAGGCCGAGGGGCTGGAAGGTCACTCGGGCCGTGAATAGCTTTTACCACTACCTGCGTGTGGCGGGAGTGAATATGAAGAAGATGGGTGTGACAACCCACGGCTTGCGGCACGAGTACGCAGCGCTGCTCTACGAACAAGTCTCGGGTGATAAGCCCCCGGTCGTGGGCGACAAGGTTCCTGAGAAGGACACCGACCAAAAGGCTAGGGCTGTCGTTACAGAGGCGTTGGGGCATTCGCGACTGGACATCACAAGCGCCTACCTTGGCAGTGTCCCTGCGATGTCACGCGAGCGCAAGAAGCACCTTGCCATGCTCAATGGTCAGCTGACCTCACCGCAGAGCCATTTGGTGCGAGCAGCAAAGGTGCTTCAAAGTCACTTGTCAAAAGACAATGCCGACCTAGATCTTCGCGTCTACATCACAGGTGTTGAGGCCAACGGCCAGCTCATGCAGGGCATGCCATTGCTCACGTGCGCGGGCTGGTTCCTACCCAACGGTTTGCGGTCCAGCGTGCCCATTACCCCTGAGCAGATGCGGACCCTTGAAGAGGCTGTCGCCAGGGACACGAGCCGGCGTTGCGTGATGCAGAGCGAAGGGGTCATCCTGCAAGACGAGGAGCGGTTCGAACTCATGCTCCCGTTGTGACGGAACAATCCAAACCACTTCGCCACGAGAATTTGGCGGCAAAGAGCAAGAACTGGGGTTCCCATTGACCAAAACGGTCATTTGGTAGTATCGGTCGCGGCGTTGATACCGCCGACTATTGCAGCACTCACAAACTTGGGGTGCTCAATGGTTAGGGAACAGATCACGGCCTATTACGAGGGGCTCAACTGGGGAAGTCACATCAACATGTTCTCGGTGTTGATGCTCTACGTCTGCGGCGACGAAATCGGCGGCAAGCAGCTGCGCGAGCGCGTTTTCTTCCCTGGATCTCCGATGAACGACGGGGCCACGCCCGATGACGCAACGCTGCGCAACGTCGGAGCGCACCGGCTCCGCCAGATCCTCTACCACGCGATCAACGCGAAGAAACAGGGCCTACTTGCCCACGTGCCCGGAACACATAGCAAGGCCACTCGCTACACGATTACTGAACAGGGTATGTCCTTTGTTGAAGCAGGCCTGAATGAGCGAGAAAACTTCCTGAGAATGTACCCAGGCAAAACAATTGCCCAGGCCTGTGACTACCTCGAATCCAAGCGAATTGCCAAGTTCTTCCACTTTTCCGTGAAGAGCCAAGAGCGAAAAATTGACAACGATTGGGGCTTGATACACGAAGTAAATGAGGGCAGTTTGACCCTTCAAATGGTCTGGGGAATCAAACAGCCTTCAGCTGAATCCAACATTCCTAAACGCCTACTATGCTTGTTCAATTCAGACACCGAAATAGAAGGCAAGAATTGCACCCTTCCCGCCTACGCATGAGTGCGTAACGCCAGCAGCAGAGAATCAATTAAAGGGGACTTGCGTCAGTCAATGATTGTGTTTTACTAAGCACATCAACAACCCCAAACAAACCAGTCGGAGAAGTAAATGAGCCAAGATAATCAATCCGTACCAAACGTGTATGTGCAGGAAGAGCGTGACAACAACGCCGTTCGCGTAACCGAATCCGAGATTGCGGCTCTCGAATCGGATCGCGTCAAGCAGATCGTTGACTTCAGTGATGACGAGATCCGGATGCTGAAGATGAAAGACCTCAGCACCAGTGTCATCAGCAACCGCGACACCGGCACTCTGATGGTCGAACTGAGCAAGCTGCGCATCTACCCCGGCCTGAATCCGCGCCTGCCTTCCGAAGAATGGGAGGCTCACATCGAGTACCTCGCTTCGGTGATGCTGGAGCAGGGCTACTGGGCGCACAAGCCGATCTATGGCTTCGTGTCCAAGATGGGCAAGAACAACGTCATCTACATCGCCGATGGCGAAAGCCGTTTCCGCGCTGCCATGTTGGCCAAGGAACGCGGCGCCGAAATTGATGAGATCCCTGTGCGCCTGGCCCCCGAAGGCACCAGCATCGAGCAAATCATGCTGCAGCTGGCCCCTTCGAACAAGGGACGCGAGTTCACCCCCCTGGAAAAAGCGCTCCTCGCTCAGCGCCAGATGATCTCCGGCCGCACCGTTGTGCAAGTGGCAGAAAACCTCAGCTGCTCGCCCGAATACGTGCACCAACTGCTGGCCCTGGCCTCTGCACCCACCAAGGTGCGCGAGATGGTTCGCAAGGGTACGGTTCCCGCCGCCATGGCAATTGAAGTGGTACGCAGCGGCAACATTGAAAACCCGGTGGCTACGCTGGAAGCGGCAGTGGAGAACGCCACCAAGCAAGGCAAGACGAAGGCTACTGCCAAGCACCTGCCCCAGAACATGATGGAGAAGTCCCTCAAGAAGCACGCCACCTCCATGCACGCCGTCATCGTCGGCCTGCGTGATTCCGAGGCCTACGTACTTCTGAACGACGAAATCAAGGAACAGATCGAATCCCTGATCAGCCAAATCACCAAGGATTCGGCTCCCAAGGCCGAAAAGAGCGCAGAAACCGCGAAGAAGGGCACGAAACCGGCTGCGAAGAAGGGTGGGGCGGGCAAGAAAGCCGCGCAGGGCACTGAAAGTTCGACCGATGCCGGCGACAGCCCCTCCGACGACAAGACTCTGCCACTGGATCTGTCCAGTACCGGCGATACCGACCCGGACCATTCGCAAGAAGAGCCGCAGTCCAACGCCTCCTGATCAAGATCCAGCACTCACGATTCACCTCCGACTTTGCCCCCTCACGGGGGCTTTTTTTCGGCCCAATCTTGACGCACTTATGCTGTCACGCTAGACTTCTAGGGACTTGCCGCAATGGCTTGTCGTGATCGCGTGTCACTCCCTTATCCAGTCTGACTGGTACATCAACCCTCGGGTCCAAAGACCTGACGGTCGTGGGCTCGTTCTCTTGAAAGAGTCTCATGAAAATCCTATTCCATCCCGGCCGCTGCGTCATGACCAATGGCGCTGCGGAACTGCTGGGCAGTCTGGGAAAACAACCCCTTGACTACATCCACATGCACGTGGGGCAACTCAAAGGCCAGATGTGTGATGAAGACCACGAAGCGAACATGCGCGCCATCGAAAACGGCACGCGCGTTTTTTCCCGATACGAAGTTGCCTCCAACCAGGTCATCTACGTGATCACCGAAGCAGACCGCTCTGCTACGACCATTCTGTTGCCCAGCGAATACTGAGCAACAACTTCAAACCAACGGCGCAAGCCGGTGGGTTATTCAACCCTCAGGGGCCTATCGTGCCCTCTGAGGGCGCGTGTGGCTCCTTACCTCAGGAGCAAAGATGAACGCTGTTAACGAGCTTCGTCGCATGCGCATTGGCTTCAAAGCCATTGACCCTACGAACGTCAAACAAGGCTACATGGTGAACGAAGCCCAAAGGACAACCTTTGACTTCGCTCTCCTGGAATCTGGTGGAGATCCGACCTGGACACTCATCAAGACGAACGCACGGGGCACATTCTCTGATCATGACCTCTACGGTTATTGCAGCGGTGCAGCCTTCGAAGCAGAAATCGGTTTGCGAACTGTCAAAGGCAAGAAGATGAACGCTGAAACGTACATCGGAAGCTGGCGGCAGGTGGAGCTGACCGACGTGACCAAGATGGCAGATTCGCGTTTGATCGTGGAGATGGATGTCAAACCAGACGAACTGGAAAAACTGCTCGCGGACGATTACTTCGGCTACACCTTCGACAAGGCAACCTGTTCGCTGGAGAGTCAAGGTGATCTGCTTAAAGCAACCATTCCAGTCATCAACTTCAATAATTACCTGGTCGCAACCTGCTTTTGGTCTGGCACACCAAAGAGGGTATCGCTTCAACCCATGGCCGAGTCAGAACCCGCAATGCTGGGAACGGACATTAGCCTGATTGAAATCGTCACGGCACCCTCGGTGTTTGGCGAAACCATGTCATTGTTCTAAGGGGATGCCACGTGTCGAGCAGCTGCATTTACAAGGAATTCGCCGCCAAACTCCCTGCGGAGGTCCACGGTGGAAATAACGACCACTTCATGCTGATTTCCCTGGCTGGTGATAGCAACTGCTACACCCACTCTGGAAAACGTGCGAGGAGCTGGTACATCCAATCCGTGGGCTCTGCGCTCATGATCATTGCTGATGCTATTACTGTATCCAGTGGATTTGATCGAGGAGGGTTGTTCTTCGGAAACTTTGGTTCCTCGGGATCATTGTTGCCAGAGCAGTACATTGCCAAAGTCAGGCGCATGCTCAAGCATGCGCACCCCATTGGCGACGATGGCTATGTGAACAACGTTCGCATCACACCCAAGCAGGCCGGCGCTGATCTCATTGAAACCCTCAAGGTAGCAGTCGAGAAAGCTCAGGCCAACTACGATGGGAAAAATCGCATTGGGTTTTACGATCTCCTGCGGATCGAGGGCCCTACCGACTGACCCCAGCGCCATCTAGGCGCATCTCAACCCAAAGGCAACTCCCCGCAAGGTGTTGCCTTTTTCTTTGGAGCAACCATGAATATTCACCAAATGCGCGAACTCCACGCAGAGGTCTACTTCAAGGCGCACGACTTTCCTTACCCAGTCGCGAAATCGTCTGCAGCGGATAGTTCCGGGACAGAAAGACTCTGGAGCCGACTGGTTCAGCTGGCAGATGGCACCATCGTGAAGCACGAGGTACTTTTCGAAGCGGGATCTGCAAGGGTGCTAGCTGCACAGGCGTTCACTTCATCCTGGGCAATTGTTGGCAACACGAGCACAACCAAGGCGCTTGCGGGCCTACAACGAATTCTCGCCCTGGGCTACGTCGTTCAACGCAAGGAACCTGACTCCAGCGAGCAATTCGTCTTGGTGGACTACATCAGGGGAGTGCACACGCCCTTCACGGCAACCACCATCGAAGAAGCCTTTGAACGGGCCAGCGAGATGGTAGCGATCCAAAACGAGATCGCATGAAACAAAAAACCCGCCTTGGCATGGAAGCCGTGGCGGGTTTTTTTTTGGCCGAAAGGATCAGCGGTACTGACTGGCCAGGCACGCACCATCAGCCGCCATCTGGTGCGCGACGACACCTGCAACTACCGTGTAGAGACTTCCCAGCAGGAAACCCGCGATCAGGGCCTGCTTAAGCGTGAAATTGCGCTTCGGCGGCTTAACACCGCTGGGATCAGGAACCGCGCTTGCAGCACGTTGTGTCAAAGCAATGTCCATTTCACCTCCATAAAAGGAAAACTCTAGCGTCCCGTTTCTGTATAGGCCACAGAGTCCGTCGTAATGGCGAGTTGCACAACTGTCGAAGTGTGGGAGAGTGCTTCTATGAACGAAGAACAAATTCAAGCACACGACACCAGTTCCGCCGAAGATTGCATTCGCGCGATGCTGCCTGATGCAGATCCTCATGCGTTTCACCGTGTGGTGACGGTGGCACTGCTCTTACCTGCAGATGAATACCAACGCAACGCGGTGATCACAAAGCTCTCGCCAGCCGAGTACATCGGCGGCCTACAAATTCTGGACGTGCGCCAAGGCTTCACCGCCATCGAACTGGATGTGGCTCGTGAGCAGTTCGAAGACCCTGAGAGATTCGCGACGTACAGTCGGCAGCTGGCGATGATTCACAATCTCCACTTGATCAGGGCGGGCCAGAAGGCCGGTGAAATCCGGAAAGAAAAGCGCCCACCGCCCGCCCCCTTGCTTACTCCTTGGAGGAGCTTTTTCAACTGGCTGGCCATCAATTTTCTGGGCATTGCAGCAGCATTCACGGCCCTCTCACTTCTGAGCCACTTCTTCAGTTTCAGCCCGCTATGAGCGACCAATTCTCTTCCCAGGACTATCTCCACTTCCGCAGGGCAATGAATGCCTCGGTGGAGCAATTCGCTCCGTTGATAGGCATGGAACCGGAATTCCTGCGCGCCCACGAAACGAGCGATCTGCCTGTCCCTAAGCCGGTGGCGGCGCTGATGCGCTACCTCGCGCAAGGGATCAATCTGAGCGGCGATCCCGATAGCACCGATGTGAGCGACTTTTCATGGTGTGTCCCAGTGGAGAAGGGCACGAGGTCGGTTCCCATGCTCCTGCACACGAGCTATCCCCGTTTCCAGACACTTCTCATTGGCCAGGACCAGCTCGACTTCTACACGAGGAATTTCAGTGATTGCTTGGACATGGCCAGCACCAAGTACAACGGGAAGACCTGGTACATGTTGACCCTCCTCATCGATGTGCCCACCTCCTACCCGCATGAAAAGGTGGAGAAGGGCATTGGAATCATCATGGACAAGATACTTGAGATGGAGATGACGCGGTAGCACATGCCGCAGCAGTCCGTGGCCCGCGTGGGCAGGAATTTTCCGCAATAGGTCCACACTTGCCGATCCTCTGGCCCAGCGAGGCTCTTTCGTGCAGAATAGGCCTATCTGCTTCTGCAGTCATGGCCTCTGTGCCATCCCTCATCAACCCTTCGGGCAACTCCCGCAGGGTGGTTGCCCATCCAACTGGAGCAACCAAAATGCAAAGCATTATTTCTTATCCGAATCGCGGCCACTGGGGAGATTCAAAGTGGCGCGGTAATTGTTCGGGATTCGTATACCGCGACCTGTTTGAGCAGCTGAAGCCGGCTACCTTTGTCGATCCTATGGTCGGCTCGGGCACCTCGGTAGAAGTTGCTCGCGAGATGGGTATTGAGGCCTGGGGGCTGGATCTTCACCAGGGCTTCAACGCCGTGAGTGATTCCATTCTCTTGGCTGTGGGCCAGCAGGTGGATTTGTGCCTTTCCCACCCACCGTACGGCTCGATGATTACCTATAGCGGCGAGGTCTGGGGTTCCAAGCCCGATCCTGCTGATCTTTCTCGGTGCAGTTCCAATGAGGAATTTCACGAGAAGATGCAACTGGTCTTACTGAATCAGCGTGATGCAACCAAGCCGCAGGGCTTTTACGGAACCATCATAGGTGATTATCGGAAGAACGGCGTCTATTGCTCCTATCAGGCTGAAATGATTTCGCGCCTGCCGAGTGATGAACTGGCCGCCGTAATCATCAAGCAACAGCACAACTGTGTGTCCGACTCGCGCAGTTATTCCAAACTGACTTTGCCTCGTGTGATTCACGAATATGTCCTCCTCTGGCGCAAGAAGTCCACGCCCGTTCTGGTGCTGCTGGGCACCATTGCAAAGGAGCAGTACGCGCGACTGACAGGGACGTGGAAGTCCATCGTTGGCCTCGTTATGCAACGACTGGGCGGAAGGGCGAAGCTGGATGACATCTACCAGGAGGTTTCGAGGGCAGCTCCCGAAAAGCTATCCATGAACCCCAATTGGCAGGCGAAGATCCGGCAAGTCCTCAACAGCTCTGGCATGTTCAGCTCACCCGAGCGGGGCATTTGGATGCTGGCGTCCTAACCAAGGACGGGACAAAACGGACCGCGCCCGCAAGGCGCGGGCTTCGTTTTGATGATGGAGTAGGGCTGGTCGTCTTTGGGAAAAGCCGCAACCAAAGCCTGCTCTCCATATCAACCCATCGGCTGTGCACAGCACAAGCCTCTTTTAAGGAACCATCGTGAGCCATTTCAAGAAGATGGCCCCGAGGGAGCATGCCTTGCGCATGAAGATGATGCTTGTACGATCAACCCTGAAAACGACCCTCGCAAGAGGGCAGTGGAAGGGAAGGGCGCGCATGCAATTCATCGTCAATTTCGATGCTGAATCCACGATTCCTGACCTTGTGAAAAGCAAGGCAATGGAGGAGGGGATCACGCCGGAAATGCTCATCAAGAGGGCAATCGCAGGCTACCTAGGAACCCATGGCAACGTGGAGCCCCAGGTGTCTCGCCCAGCAAGTTTGCGTGAATTCTTTCAGGATCGCGGCTTGATCAAGAAACCATAGAGCCCCAAACGGGGCAGGGAGAGTAGCATGTCTAATCTTTCTGCCCCGATAGGGGCAGTGGTGCGTGTGTGGTTCCCGGAAACGGAAACCATCATGCAACCTGGCCCGAAGTTCAGGCCAGGCCTAATCCTGGGCTTTGATGAAAACAATGGGCGCCGAAAGGTACTTGTTGCCTACGGAACGAGCCAGCGCACTAACACCAGAGGCTGCGGTGAATTCACCGTGCTTTTGACGCGCAACAACTCGGATGGCAAGAAAACCAAATTCTGCTTGATGAAGCGACTTTGGATTGAATTGTCACCCGAGTATTTTTGCTCCGAGAAGGGTCGCCAGCCCGCACCTGAGGAACTTGCACAGGAATTCATGAAACCATTCATGAATGCTGCGGAAGAAGCTGGTTTGATTTGATTCGGTAACTCCGGGGTGCACTCCACCCATATTCAAACCAATATTTGGATAATGAAACCCACCATAAACCACAAGCCCCATCAGCCCAGAAGCTGACGGGGCTTTGTGTTTTCTGGGATATCACTTTTCCGAATTAAAAATTGCGCGCTACAGCTTTATCTATAGAATATGGCAATAGCGATAACGTGCAAATATTCTAGATGACTGAAAAAAGAGATAGCCAAACAATTAAAGAACGCTTCTGCAAGGGGTATGGCCTGGACTGTGGCTTGTTTCACCTCGGCTACGCCATGATCCAAATGCGCTGTCACGTGTGGTCTATCGCCCCCACCGTGCAATCAAGGATGCGCAAGCAGTGGCAAGAGTTTGCGGCTTTGCTTTCTAAGCGTGGCGTCATTACAGCCGGCAAACTCGAATCAGAACTCATTATCTGGGCGATCAAACAGATTTACAAGAAGATTGACGCTACTGCCAGGGACAACGACCAAGCCATTAAACACAAAAAGGAGTTGCTCTTTACGATCAACAACGTGTTTTCTGTGCTCCCCTTGCTTCAATGGAACCCTATGGGTTATCAACCCGATGGGAACGTGTCTCTGAAATGGACTCTCCCAGAAGAGCCGGCACTTTCAGAATTCGATGCCCACTACCAGTCCCAGAAGATGCAATGGCTCGGGCGCTGCATGGCTGTGATCAATTCTGGGGCGGCCAGCACCATGCGTAGCCTTGGAGCGGAGATCTACGCGCATTGTTATCGCGGTGAACTGGCTCACTCCTGGATTTCGACATACAAAAAGGCCTGGAGCGCCTTCATGAAGTGGTGCCCATACGAGACGACAGACCAGCTGACGCACGAGGACATCACGGCTTTCGCCCTTTGGCTTCTGGACCGGGCTGACGACAAGGTTGACCCCTTGCCGGTAGAGGTTGGTGTATTCGCATTGAACATGGTGAATGACGGCCTTGCACGCCTGCGTGGTGAGCACTGGAAGCACGTTGAGCAACCGTTCACCACCGAAGAGGTGGCACGGGTGCCTCATCCAGCACAAATACCCATCTCATCCATTGCTGTAGCTGAGGCGCACAAGACCACAGTCCCAGTTTCCAAATCGTCCCTCAAGGCCCCACATGTGCGCGAGGACGCGCGGCAGAATTACTACCTTGGCTCCTCGATGCTGATCGTCGGTCAGCGAATCATCAAGCTACGAAGCGACAAGGCTGGGTCTGATGTCTTGAGCCAGAGTAACGCGAATCGTGCCCGCAATTGGCAGACGTTTTGTTCATTCATGAGCGCCAAGAACGTCCAGCACCTGAGCCAGCTCGACAGCTCTCACATCGAAGCGTTCATTCAAGAGCAATACTCACAACTGGACCTGGGTGCACTCAAGCCCTATGCTCTGAAGGCCCGTATTGCTCACCCCCTGGCCCTTATAAGCAGCATCTTGCCGCTTGAATTTGAGCAAAGCAAACACTTCGCAGACAACAAGTGCATCACCCCGTGGAAGGCGCCTGAGGCACCGACAACTTCGGCGATGCCGCAGGACATTTCAACGCCTGAATTCTTTGCAAGGAATATTGTCAATTTCGGGCTTGGAAACGGTTTGATCGGACCCGCTTACCAAATACTGATCGAGGATAAAAGTCTTGATCTTCCCCCGAAACAGAAAGAATTATGTGCGGTTACGTTCGGCGTGTTTCTAAAAGACGAGGGTCTTAAACAGCTTCAGGAAGTGACTTGCACTATTGGCAAGGCTTTCTTTGATCAGCTCGAAGATCGAATCGAGGACGGCCTGACCAGCAGGTACTTTGGAGAAGAAATCGCAGCAGCTGCAAATATCATCATGGCGGTGATGCAAGATGGCTGGGATCACCGCAAGATCAGATCAATGAATAAAACCCATCAGATTAATCCGCTAGAAACCAGCACCGATCATTCGATAAAAAGGCCAAACTCTCGGGATCTGGCATCGCGTCCTAGACATTGACAAGACCCGTTTTCGTGAGATCATCAACTACATAAGCAAACCACAGAGAAATCAAGTATGTTGAGCATCAAACACATTTTCACGGCCATCGCAGTCATTACCCTTTCCGCCTGTTCCGGCTCGGACGGCGATAAGTTCGTGGGTAAATGGATTAATGGATACAATCCAAAAACTACGTTGGAAATAGTGAAAGATTCCAACGGAAAAACCTTCACTATTACTGACAGAATGATCTTCCGAGGTGAGCCTGCTGTATCTGTTTACCATGCAACTGAGGAGGATGGCAATCTGGTAATCCAGAGTGTGATTGGGAAACTTTATCTTAAAATTGATGCGAATGATTCTTTGAAAGCCCCCTTGGGCCGCTCGTGCCCTGGATGCGAAAACTGGGCACGTGCCAAATAACCAACCAGGGGTTGACGAGCATGAAATGGAACCTGAAAGGCAAAACCACCAGTCAGGGACTTATCGCTCCACGGGTCTTGGCACAAGGGTCGATACCTGTACTGCTCGTAGCCACGGGCAGGGCCGTCTCGTTCGTCTCCGACACGGGGGAATCAATTGATGCCCATCCTCACGTCACAGTGTCGTTGGGCGAGTCATGGACTTACGGCCCTGACGGCTCGGATGTCTGTGTTACCCACTACTTCATAAGTGCGTATGGCGCTGCCGGCCGTGCTCGCAATCTCGTGCTTCCTGTCTTGCCCTACCAGAATTGCGCCCCGCTGCGCACGGGGGCTGAAATCCAGGCACTTATCGACGGCCTGGCTCCCAAAATCGCAGAGGCAGTGGCCATGTGCGGTCGGCTGGATGAGATTTTCAGCCGATGCCGAGCGTCGCATGAGTGTTGCAAGCCACCTCAAGGGCGAGTGCAACACCAGGACTGGTTACGAGTCCGCGTGCGCAAAAGCCGGCGTTGCTGCTTTCAGTGATCAGGAAATCACAAGCTCGTATGGTGTGGACTTTGGCGATTTTGGTTTTCCTGAGTACAGCCCAGAAACCGTCGTTCAGATAGCTCTCGCACGCCACCGGAAAACTGCCCTGGAGGCCGAGTCCAAGAGCTTGCCTGAGCAAACCTCACAAAAGCCCCAGGCTGGGACAACACTACCAACGCCACCCCTCAAGACCGGGCAGCTGTGGGAACCCTGCATCTGTGGAAATGAGCCCGTCTACATGCCACTCCATTTGTGCGCCAACTGCTGGCCCAAAAGCTAAACGCCTCAACCACCAACAACCCCCAAAGAAAAAGGCCACGCCCCATAGAGGGGAGTGGCCTTTCCTTTTTATGCACCAGCACGGGTGCGTGCCAGCGCCTTCAATAGAAGCAACGGGGGCAGACTGGTTTGTAGCGCGTGTCGCCGCCGATTTCCAGCACATCGCCCATTCGGACGGGTTTGCCGTCTGCTTCGATGCGTAGGTTCATCGTCGCTTTCTCCCCGCATCGGCAAAGAGTGCTGATGGCGTGAAGGTCGTCGGCCAGGGCCAACAACATCGCAGCGCCAGGAAACGGGTTCCCTTGAAAGTCTGTGCGCAAACCGAAGCAAGAAACTCGCATGCCACCCTTCGCACGCAGATCCTGATGGAGCTGGCGCACTTGGGTTGGCGTGAGGAATTGCGCCTCATCGATGAACAATTCGTCCACGCCTTCAAACGCGGTGCGCTTAAAGACCGTGTTCTCGGAGAAAACCTCCGCATCACAAAAGACGCCCATTCGGGAAGTAATGCGTCCTGTGCCAAAGCGATCATCGCTTGCGCTTGTCATAACACGAACGGTCTTCCCAATCGCCAGGAGGTTGTAACGGTACTGCAAGAGTGCCGTACTTTTCCCTCCTTGCATTGTGGAGTAGAAGAATTCCAGAGATCCAATAGATTGACCTTGCATATTTCTTTCCATACTGAAGCAAGGCCACCTTACAGGGTGGGGCCCTGCAAGGGTTTTAAGGGGCGCCATAAGGCGCACGAAGGCTACGCCTACGTCCTCTAATCATGCCACATGCCGGCTCATTGGACCATACAGACCAGCACCACTCCCTCTCTTGACCATAAAAAAAAGCGACTGGAAGTCGCTTCTTTGTGGTGCCCGAATCCAATTAAGGAATCAGGTACTGGGTGCGATCCTTGTCGCTGATCCACTTCGGTGCCTTACCACGGCCGGTCCACGTTTCACCCGTTTCAGGATTGCGGTACTTGGCCGCGACAGTGCCGCCCTTGCGGGCGCCAGAACGAGTAGCACTGCCGAAAACATCGCGCTCGGTGAGTTCGAAATTCGCAACGTCCTGACGGATGCGCTCGATGACTTCCGCGCGCTGCGCATTGCGCATTTCCTTGATTTGTCGATCAAGTGCTTCGCGCTGTTCCAACAGTTGCTGGTAGGTGGTGCTCATTTGCTTTGCCCTTCATGAATGTTTGATCTATCGAGTTAATTAAAACACAAGAATTAGGTTCTCGCAAGAAACTCAAATGTGCTTTAGATACCTCGTCTCAAGGTTCCCCCGATCTTCAGAGAGCATCAGTAACGAGCAGCGAACAAAGTGCCAGGTGCCCATAAGCACATGATTTAAAAGGATGCCTCGGTGCTAACCCCGTGAGGCTTGAAGCACATTCATTCTTTCTGCAACAACGGCAAACTATTTCGCACCCACCTGGTGCGAGCTTTGCCTTTCTACCCGAGACGACGCTTCTTGACAGTCAAAGCTCGCGCACTAAGAGGCTTTGGTCTTCGAGTCTTCTGGGGTAGGGGGGACGTTGCACTCCGATCTTCGTGTGACTTCATACTCGCAAGCTGGCGTTCCAGGCCACGGTTAAGACCTCGAACCTCTGCTAACTCAAGTTGAATATTTGCAACCGTCTCCATGGCGTTGTTCGCCCGCTGGCGATAGGTAGAGAGTTCAATGTCCTTACTCTCGGCCAACGCCTTCAGCTGCTCTCGAATCTCTCTCTCGGCCGTGCGGGCTGAATCGATTTGCAACTTGGAAAACTTGATCTCCCCCTCAAATCTCTGGGCATCGCTTTGGCGCAGCAACCGCTCAGATTCGAGATCGCGAGAAAACCGTACTTCTGCTTCTTGCCGTGCCTTGGCTTCTGTTTCGGCTTGATCCTGCCATTTCAGCAACGCCTCTTTAAGTGCCAGGATCTCTACCCTCTGGCCCTCCAGCAGTTTCTCAGCAATTTCACGTCGCTCCCGCTCCTGATGCATCTCTGCATCCAGTAACTGCAGTCGTGATGACATTTCGCTGGCCATCCGCTCGGCCTCGATTTGAGAGCGCTGCGCTCTGGCCACTTCATTCTGGGCGTCCAGGCGTTCCGCTTCAAAACAGGCCCGAGCATTGGTGACCGACAGTTCCCACATCCGGCCCAATGCGTCTGCGAATCCATCTTGCAGTTCCTGTGGGAGATATGGGGCATCGAGGCGCACGCGGGCCTTGTCTCGTAACTCCTGCCAGAACTCATGCAAGTCGCGGTTGATGTCCGTGAGCGACCCTTGCTGGGTGTACGCCAGCACGACCTTGGCTGAGGGATAGATCCCGTGTTCAAAGAACAGCAGTGAAGCCGCAAGACGCGTCTTTTCCTTGCGCGGCGCCTCAATCGGCATTCGCGCCCTTAGCGTCGCCTGGATTCCAGCGTCTACAAGAGTGTGCTTTTCTAGCTTTCCAGTCATGAGGACTCCACATGCGGTGAAACTGACCCGATTGTACTGCGGTTACGCTTGCCGTAACCCTTACGGGTAACGTTACGCCTATAACGTTTTTCCCATGGTTTTTATGATAACTTGTCTTATCATAACTTTCTGCGCGATCAATTTCGAAAATGCGGTCTGGTTGTCCGAGCAACCAAAAACTGGAGCTGCATGCCAACCCCGGCTTGGCGACGGGAAAATACAAAACTCAATGAAAATCAAAGGCTTAGCGAGGTCATCGCTTCGATCTAGGTCCGCACCGCCCAAAAGCGTGTCCAATTGCTTGACACTTGCTTGCCCTTAGCGGGCTTGCAGGCGAGGCTCGGCGGCACGTTCTGAATGAACCTGCAAACTTAGTTGTGACGAATGATCACGTTACGCGAACGAAAAAAAGCCCGGTGTTCGCACACCGGGCAAAGAGGTACACACTTGACAACCAAAATCCGTACTACTTCCCTTTTCCTGTCATCGCACTATTCCAGCTCACCAGATCTTTGGACTTGTTGTTGCACAGCCACCGCTCAACGGCAGACGTGAGCCCTTCATGATCGTCTGCCAGGGGCAGAAATCCCCGCAACGGTCCTTCTGTTTTAGAAAGAACCCGCGCCAGGCTCTCGCCACCAATGAACCGGACTTCGAACTGGACGCCGGGGGCATTCTGGTACTCCAGCTCCATGTGCTTCCAGCATTGGCTGTGAAAGAGCTGACGCTTCGCCAAGGGGCGCTTCGTTTCCGCGTCCAGCGCCGGGGATAGACGCCAGCGGTGTTTCACCCCGTTCCTTGAAATTCCTACATACCGAATGCGCTTGTCATCGCCGCGAACGAGATACAAGCAGGGGCCTTTCGACTTCCAGGCCTTTTCATCCAGGATTGAGTAGCTGGCCTCCAGCCAAGGCCCAATGCGAGATCCACTAGCGACATCGCGGCACCACCGGCTACCGCCAAAGCCGTGGATCTTCAAGATGGGATGGGCAGCTTCGAAAATGTCAGTTGCCGCTTCAAAGGGTGTGGTCATTTTTTTCCTCGTCCTGTTGCGTTATTCATCGGTCTCACGAAACTGCACGCCCTGGGTTGGAACAAACCCCCGTCGTTTCTTCAGCCAGGTGTACGCATCCATACGGGAGATCCACGTGCGCCGGCCGCTGACCTGGGTGACCAGATGCTCCCTACCTTTGGGGTTTGCAGCGTTGCGCACGCTTTTCTCATCCATATCTGCAAGAAGTGCCAGGTCTTGAAAGCTCAGGCTTGTCCCACTCTCTCCGAGTTCCTCGGGCGTGGTGTACCTCTCTCCCCCGTACAGCACATACCGGGCTACCGCTGCCTGGACGGTTTTCGCAGCCAACGTGGGTGGGCGTACGTCGTCCTCTTCCCAGAAAAGCTTCTGGTAGAGGTTGGGCCGCTCCAAACTCAGGAGGAAGAGTTCAATGTCCGCCAGGTAGCCGTCGATCATTGACTCCTCACTCAACCTCTGAAGCTCATTCGTTAAGGGGAGTAACCCCTTGAAGGCGAAGTCGTAAAGCTCACCGCACACCCGGACAAGCCGTTGGTCACGCGGGGCTAACTCCGTTGGCTTGGGAGTGCCTCCCAGATCAAAGATCCGCTCAACCGACTGAAGGTACGCGCCTATGAAGGCCGAGAGTTCCGCTTCCATCGCTTGCTTGGTGAACATGGGGTGGCTCCTCTGAGTTGGAATGGACGAATGATAACGCAAATATTCCCTATGTGATGGAACGTATGGAATATTTCACAAGGACCAACCTTGTGGATGCGCATCCGGCCAGCGCATCACAAGTCCAGCTACTGGGTGTTGTTTCCCTAGAGCAGAGTTTTTACTATTCATCTATGTATTCATAGATCAATGCTTTTGATGTATCCTCCGAATCATGCAACCCGCAGCTCAGCTCCTTGCCCACCAGATTCGAGATGCGCTCCGCCATGGTCCAAACAGGACACAAAGCTTGATGGAAAAGCTGGGGGTAAGTCAGCCAACTGTCTCGCGCGCACTCAAGATCCTGGGCGAAGAAATCGTGCAGATTGGTGCTGGAAGATCTATTCAATATGCGCTTCGGGATACCTCGCGTGTGGATCTGGTGGCTCCCGTCCACCGTGTCACTGCGCAGGGCACGGTTGAGTTGCTGGGCACACTGGTCCCGGTGTGCCCCGAAGGCTTCGTGATGATCCAAACCGATGGCAAGCGGCTTCACAGCGATGGGCTGCCGTGGTGGATATATGACATGCGCCCCCAGGGCTACCTTGGGCGTGCTTACAGCCAGCGCCACGGGTCACGCCTCGGCCTCCCAGAGAGGCTCAGCGATTGGGGAGACACGCATGCGCTGCGCGCCCTCCTTTACCAAGGGTCGGATCTGCCAGGCAACCTCCTCATTGGCTCTGCAGCGCGCGACGATTTCGTGAACGCCCCTCAGCCTTTACCCATCGATTCGAACCAAAGGTTGCAGGCGTACGTCGCGCTGGCCGCATCGGCTGCACGCGGTGAGGTGGTCGGCTCCTCAGCTGCGGGTGAGCAGCCCAAGTTCACGGCCTACGTGCAACCAGAGGGGGCTCCAGCTGTGCATGTGCTCGTAAAGTTCACTTCCACGCTGGACAGCCCTGTGAGCGCACGTTGGCGCGATCTTCTCTGGGCCGAGCACCTCGCTCTTCAGGTGCTCCGAGAGGGGGGCGTCGATGCTGCGCCCTCCTCTATCTGGGACCATGGCATGCAAAGGTTCCTCGAAGTGCACCGCTTTGACCGGATTGGCGCCCAGGGCCGGCGTGGACTGCTGTCATTCGCGGCGTTGGATGCTGAGTTCGTTGGCTGCGGCGGACGTTGGCCTGAGATTGCTCGCGCGCTGGAGCGGGAGGGCGTTATCGCGCCCCAGGCCATGGACAGGGCATGTTTGCTCTGGGCTTTTGGCTCGCTTATCGGCAACACCGACATGCACAGCGGAAACCTCTCATGCATCACTGAGCATGGCCGCCCGTACCAGCTTGCGCCCGCCTACGATATGACACCAATGGCATTTGCGCCAACGGCGGGAGGTGACCTACCGTTGCGAAGTCTGGATCTAACCATTGGAGATCAGGTGAGCGCCCGTACTTGGCACCAGGCTCTGCCCTTGGCGCAAGAATTCGTTAGACGCCTTCAAGACGCAACGGGTCTGAGCGCTGGCTTTGCTCCGTGCATTGCAGAACTACAGCGCCATGTTGCGCTGGCCACTGAGCGAATCGGGCGCCTTGCCACGTGAGGCAAGGATCGAATGAAACCGGACTGCCCCGCATGCCTGTGATGTCCCAGCTACCCCCCGCGACCACCCTAGCCCGAATGCCCAGGGGTGGAGTGCTTGCCCAGCGCCTCCGCTCCAAAGGTTGGACTATCCGCGATGCAGCACAGTACCTAGGTGTTTCGCGCCAACGGCTTTACACCGTCTTCGATGACCCTGGCCGAGCGCGATTATGGGAGTGCGCTATTGCAGGGATGCCAACGTGCAATCCTGAAATCTCCCAGGCCCTCAAAGAGGCGCGCGACAAACGCCCCAAGCCGGCACCGAGGGTAAAGATCACAGCCGTGGAATTTGAGGTGGGGGATGTCGTAATGGCCACCAAGCACGCCGGCATCTGCGATGAAGAACAAGAAGCTGTCATTGCCGGCCTTCGCGGTAGGGGCTCGAATCTACAGATCCTGGTGAGGGCTCCAGATGCCGAGGACTGGTTCACCCAAGAGGAATTTCACACGTTCTTCTCCAGCACAGGCCGAAATAGAACCGTCTAAGAAGCAATGCAAGAAAACACCTCCCCTTTCATCATCCTGACCGACGCACATGGCCTCGAATCTTCCACAAAAGATGCCTTGGTTGTGCTCGCGCTTACACGCGAAGAGATCGAATCTGGTCTCTTCGCTAGCGCCCTAGAGCGCCTGCATGTACTGGCGGGCTCCCGCGAGTCGGCATTGCGTTACAGAGAAAGTCTGGTGTTTGTCGTTGACGGTTATGACGATGATCCCCGAGAGTTGCAAGAGATTCCTGAAGTGCGGGGTTTTTTTGCTTCCCTGACGATTCACTGGCCGCACTGGCTCTGGTTCCTGACCCGTCGCACGGGGTCGATCACGCTACTCATGTCCTTGCTCTGCGATTCAGAAATCTGTCGCGATAGCAGGGGTGTCATTGGCGTCGAATTCTTGGATGCAGATGACCTTAGTCGCAAGCTCATGGATCTGTTCGCGCGTGGGAATGCCATGTTCGATTGCTTCGACATCACAGATGACCAGGCCAAAGCATCAGCCCAAAGCGCGCTGGCCGAACTGCAGGAGCAACCATGAAATCTGCGCTTACCCTCCAAGCGCATGTAGATGGCCAAGTTGAGGTTTTGTCCTCGAAGGTGGATAACGATGCATATGCGATCCGAATCTTCCTTGACACCTACAAGGGCAAGTCCCGTCACACCCAGCGTGCATACGCGAAAGTCTGCCAACGCTTCCTCATATGGCTCTGGTACAAGCATCAGCCGGGCCCTTGCCTGCTGCCGGCCGTTGAGGTGCAGCACATCAACGACTACCAAGACTTTCTCAGCAAACCAGAGCAACTCCCAGAGGAATTTCTGAAGGCGAACGGCCTGAAGAACCAGCCCTTTCGCAAGCCTCTTGCGCGTGAGAGCATGAAGCACACCATCACCATCTTGCACAAGATGTTTACGGCCTTACGCGAGCTGAAAAATTCGAGTGGTGAGCCTTACTGCCGCTTCGCGCCAACTAAATTTGCCCACGATGGGATCGGCGGGAAAAAGAAAATAAAGGACGTTGAGGAAGCCTTGACCGAAGCAGAGTGGGAGGCGGTGCTGATCACCATTGAAGGTCTGCCACGCGAAACTGAACGAGACCGGCAGCACTACCACCGCGCTCGCTGGGTCTTCCAGTTGCTGTACCGCACTTTCTTGCGCCGCGAAGAGGCTGCACAGCTCACTATGGCCTGCTTTGAGCCATCAACTGACGGTTGGAGCATCAATGTGACAGGCAAGGGTGAAACTGAAAGAAAGATAATCGCCACGGCCAAGCTCATGGAAGAACTCAAGCTGTATCGGGAGTCGCTTGGCCTTTCCCCTCTACCCTACCCCGGCGAGATGCGGCCTGTGATCATGTCGGTGACTGGCACAGATAAAGGGGTCACAGCGCAAGCTATCTACCTGCTGTGCAAGGAGATCTTCAGGATGACTGCTGATCGCCTCATTGAGACCGATCAGATGGCTGCAAAGCGGCTATACAAGGCAAGCCCGCACTGGATGCGTCATACTGGCATCTCACACGCCATGGAGGCTGGCGTGAACCCACGATATGTGCAAGAACAGGCACGCCATTCCAGCCTCCTCGTGACTGCCAGGTATGACCACAAGGACCGAAGGGCGTGGCGGCAGGATATTGAACGAATGTAGGGGTTGGCACCCTCCTCCCACACCGAGCAAAATCCTTCGCCTGGTTGATCAACTGGCTGGCGGCGTCTTCTCTAAAGCAAGCGAGAGAATGTCATCGGGACTTGGTTTGTTCCAGTCCGCCCCGAACCACTCCTCCCCAAGAAATCCAGCAAATGCGTCTCGAATCATCTTGTGGTTCCAACCGCTGGAGTCAAAGCGTTTGATCATCGGCTGGATGGTTAGCGATGCGCGGAACCGTGCCAGCAGCTCCTGCTGCTCATCTTCCGGACTCTCTTGAAACACTGCTCGCAATTCATCCTTTTTTCGCCTAAGCCACTCCTCATGCAGTGCCGCTTTGTTCATCTCAATCTCCTTGGCCGTTGGCCTTGGAGAATCAGCTTGCTTTAGGCCGGATTGGCCTGTCGGCTCTTGGATGGGATTGCGCAAAAGTGTGCGCAAATAGCCATATGGATTCTCAACAGGCCCCAGCTTCAGGTTCATTGAGATGCGGTTTTCCAGTTCGGCAAGTTTGTTTTCGAAAGCCTCAGCTCCGTGGCTACGGTAGAGCCGCTCAGCATCGGCTTGTGGGACGCCAGCCTTTACCGCTCTGCCGATGATCTGAAGATCACCGTCTTGTACCTTCTCAAGTGGCTTTTTCTGTATCCCCACTTTCGCCTGGGACCGCGCTTTCAGGTGCACCTCAAACTGGATGTCTGAAATCGTCTTGTTGTCGCGTTCGCGGTACTCAGGAAGAAGACGAACCTGTAGTTCAGTATTGCTGTTGATCTCAGCAATCGCTGGCTGCAGCACGTCGCGCTTGAAGTAGCGGTACTCCCCTTTTTCTTCATCGTAAGCTTGCCCACAAAGCACTGGTCGCCACCAGCGCCAGTGTTGTCTAGCAGTCTTGTGGCCAGGGTTGTCAACGTATCTGGCGCAGATCTCGTAGAGCGCCAGCGCTGCATGGGTTCGTAGCTGCGTAATCGACTCCAAAGTCAACCTTGCATAGCGATCCGGGCTCAAAAGCTGTTGTTTGATCTTGCTGTCGTAACGCCACTCCAAGATGACCGCGTTGGTCTTCTTGTTTTTTCTGACAGCCGCGCCACTGAGTAAGCCGCACGCATCCCAGACATCCTCGATCTCGTTCGTCGTTGGGCTCTGCCATTCGACAATCGTCTTCATCAGGTTCGTCAGCGCCTTCTTTATGTGCGCCGTGTTGTTGCTGTCGAAAGCACAGTCTTTGGCGATCTCGTGCATGCGAGCCGAGTATTCGGTCCGATCGCCCTCCTCTTGAGACCGATGAAGCAAGACGTTGTACAGCCGGCGTTCAAAGACACTGATCTTTCCGCCACCCTTGATGGGCATGATGGCGACCGCGTTCACATGTTTGAGCATGCGCTCATCACGCTGCGGTGATTCAACAGGGAACAGGTCCGATTGGCTCATGCATTGATCATAGGGCATGCGTGAGATTGCGGCCACCTTTTCCTCACGTATTCAGACGCATGCATTGCAACAGAACGCCCAATGAGACTCACATACGGAAGACCGGGCCCCATCTTTGAAGCGACCCAGTGGGGGGTATGGCTGGATCATGTGCAGGTGACGTACTCTCATACGTCCATGTGTGAGCTTATTTGGGACTTATTCGCCCCCTTCTTGAGCCCCCATACTCACTCACGCTCACACCCATGGAACCTCACAATGGAGCCCAAAAAGGCTCACCTTGCAACCCAAAAGCACTCACAAACACACCCACAGCAGCTCACGTATTTGGTTGTAAGTGCTTGTTGTCTAAGCCTTTTTTGGTTCCTAAAGGTCTTATAGGGCTTGAAGGGTCTTGAATCTTTCAAACCGAAGAAGAGACTTTGAAAAAAGCCATCCCCTTGAAGAAAGGGGCACTGATCACGCCATAGAACACAAAATTTCAGAAGTGTTTCTACGCATTTTGGTGTTTTATGTATGAGTGGTGGAAAATGTGCTGAGACGCAACCAAGTGAGGCACCATGACCATTCTTCAAGAAATACTCAAACCTGAGTCTCTGGCAAGCATCATGGAGCAGGCAGATCGTGCCGAGTTCCTGATGGAAGCTGTACGAGGAAAGCTCCTGGCACCAGAGAACAAGAAAGAAGCGCCCCGCTTCAACGCAACACAGTTAGCTGCACTTTGCGATGTTGACAGGAATGCCATCTCTTATCGACTTACCAAAGGTGACCTACCTAAAGGGGTGATGAACGAGAGCGGCAACCGCAGGGAGTTTTCTCTTGAGGAAGCCCAAGTGTGGGTGAGAGAGTACAGGGCCAAGTTCCTAAAACCCCCAAAAGCCGATGCTGTGTGCATTGCCGTCGCCAACTTCAAGGGAGGTGTGGGCAAAACCACAACCACGATGACCCTGGCTCAAGGGCTTTCCTGCAAGGGGCATAAAGTGCTGGTTGTGGATTGCGATCCACAGGGTTCACTCACTACGCTGTTCGGGATACTGCCGGCAACAGAAGTCCGTGAGGAAGACACCATCTTGCCCGTGTGTGTCGGAGCTGAACAAAGCATAACCCCCGCAATTCGCAAGTCGTACTGGCACGGGATGGATGTCGTGAGCGCGGCACCTTTGTTATATGCCGCAGAGTTCACGCTGCCATCGCGTCAGATGAAAGACGATAGTTTTAAATTCTGGGACGTTCTCAACGTTGCGCTTGACGAGGCAAGAAGTGAGTACGACATCATTCTGTTGGATACCCCTCCTTCGCTCTCCTATGTGACGATCAATGCAATCTTTGCGTCTGACGGTCTGTTGATGCCCCTGCCACCAAATGCGCTCGCCGTGGCCTCTGCGGCTCAGTTCTGGCGGCTCTTCTCCGATTTGGCTGGCGGTCTTGTGGAGCAACGAGGAGTGACCAAGGAGTTTGATTTTGTTCGTGTTCTGGTGACCCAGGTGAAAACGCGAGGCAACGATGACGCAACCATGGCAATCAAAGACTGGATTCACAAAACCTACGAGGGTAAGGTGATGTCGGCCGAGATCCCCGAAACAAAGGCTACAGAAACAAGCGCTGCGTCCTTCGGAACTATCTACGATGAGTCATCCAAATCCATGATCGATCCACGTACCTATAAGCGCGCGATAAGTGCCTACGATCAGGCGACGGATCAAATCGAGGCGCTGGTGCGTGCTTCTTGGCAACGCCAGCAAGCCGAGTAAGGCTGGCTTTTTACCGTAAACAGTAGGGGGCAGAGTACGTGAGCACCAAGCGTAGGAACATCGGCGAGCAAGTCGCCGCGATTGATATGTCTGCTTTCGAGAACAGGAAGAAGGCATCAGGTGCAGGCGCCGAGTCGCCTGAGCAGTCATCCCGTCCCCACACGGGGGTAGGTATGGTGATGAGTGCCATTTCAGAAAAAGGGAGTTTGGAGCGACAGCTGTCCGATACCAAGCACGAGTTGGATCAGGCCCAACAAAAGCTTGCCCAATTTCAAGATGCTGAGCTAGTGCTTGGCATCGACCCGACTACGATCCGACCAAGCCGATGGGCAAATCGAGATCCATCGAATTTCGTGGGGCCAGTTTGGGAAGCCTTTAAAGAGGAGATCCGGCATGCCGGAGGAAACGTCGAGCCCATCAAGGTCCGAAGGGTGGTTTACGGTAAACCACCCCAAGATACGCCAGAGGTTAAGCACACCTACGAGATCGTGTTCGGGCACCGCCGACACCAAGCATGCATGGAGCTTGGCCTTCCCGTTAAAGCGCTTGTGGCTGAGTCAATGGAAGACAAAGCGCTATTTGCCGAAATGGACCGTGAGAACCGCGTTCGACAAAATCTCAGCGCTTGGGAACAGGGGCGTATGTATACCCAAGCGCTCCAAGCAGGACTTTTTTCGAGTCTTCGCCAGTTGTCCCTTGAGCTGGGTTTGAACCATTCGAACACATCGCGCAGTTGCAAGCTTGCGCAACTACCAGATGAGATCATTGAGGCGTTTCCATCGCCATTGGTTGTGCAGGTACGGTGGGCCAAGGAACTGCACGACGCTCATCAGAATGATCCAACGGGCATCTTGGAGCGAGCACGACAGCTCAAATCGAACAATGGATCTCTTACGCCCGCTGAGATCTTGGCTCGACTGGTGGGCAGGGGGAGGGTCGAAGATGTGGGAGGTGCAATTACGATCACTGTGCGTGGTCGCCCAGCAGCCCACTTGAAGATCGGCGCAAAGGGGAAGGCCTCCATTGAGTTCGAGGCGGGCGTACTTGAGCCCAATCGACATACAGCTTTGGCCAAACTGGTCGAGGGTTTTCTTAGATCAAAGTGAGTTCTGCTCGATAGGTGAGAGGTTTTGGGATTCATCCTTGATGCCTCAAATCGACTCCCAAATAAGCTCACCTATCGACCAAGGAAGACTCCACCGAATAGCGCGAGGGGCTCCATCCAATGCGGTTAGCCGCTTGCGGCCTGGAGGCAAAGCCGTCCGCATTGGCTGGAGGGGGATAGCGCCGCCAGCCGCAGGCTGGCTCAGTCGTCGGGCCTGTCCTGCTGCTCGATGTACTGCCTGATGATCTCCAGTGGAGCGCCCCCGCACGACAGCACGCAGTAACTGCGCGACCAGAGCACGGGCTTGCTGTAGTAGCCCGCCAGGTGCTGAGCAAACACACTGCGCAGCCTCCTGCTGGTGCCCGTCTTGAGCGCATTCACGAAGTCCGCCAGCGCTGCTGATGGCGGCAGCTCAATCAGCAGATGCACATGATCGCTCTCGCCGTTGGCTTGCAACAACTTGCCGCCCCAGGCCTGGCAGCGCTCCCTGGCCTGACTCTCGAACTCTCTGAGCATCGCAGCAGTGAGGCATTTCTTGCGGTACTTCGTCACAAGAACCAAGTGATACTGAAGTGCGTAAACGCAATGATGTAGCTTGTTTATCTGCATGGTGCTGCTATAGTAACCAATCATGAGCGAAGCGAGCAACCTGCGCAAGACAACCTACCGGCTGTACCCGACGCCGAAGCAGGCTGCTGCACTGGCCCAATTGCTGTGCTCGCACCAGCAGCTCTATAACGCAGCCCTGGAAGAACGCATCAGCGCCTGGGCCAAGGCTCGCAAGTCGATCAGCTACGCCGACCAGTGCAAGAGCCTGACCCAATTGCGCACCGAGTTGCCCGAATGGGCGCTGGCCAATTGCTCCAGCCAGCAGATGACGCTGCGCCGCTTGAACAAGGCGTTCGCTGCATTCTTCCGGCGCGTGAAGGCAGGGCAGGAACCGGGCTTCCCTCGCTTCAAGTCGCTCGCACGTTTCCCAGGTTTCAGCTTCAAGGGCCATGGGGATGGTTGGCGCTTCACGCCGGGGGCCGACTGGCGCCATGGCACGCTGCGCCTGTCGGGCGTGGGCCAGATCCGTGCCCGTGGGCAGGCCCGTCAGGGTGGCGAGATTCGCTCCAGCGACCTCCTGCACAAGGATGGCTGCTGGTATCTGTCGCTGACCTTGGCTGTGGCCCAGCCCGAGCGTGAACGCACAGGCAATGCTGCGATGGCCTACGACTGGGGCGTGGAAACCTTCCTCAGCGGCATCACGCACGCTGGCGATCGGGTGAACATCGACAACCCGCGCTGGTGGCAGCAGGCCAAGGGTGAGATCGTGGCGCTGCAGCAGGCCGTCTCGCGCAAGGCCAACAAGCGCTCCAACCGCCGCAGGAAGACTGTGCGCCGCCTGGCAGCAGCTCGCGCCAAGGTGGCCCGCAAGCGTCTGGACTGGGCGCACCAGCAAACGGCAGCGCTGGCAGGCAAATATGCCTTGGTGGCAACGGAAGAACTCACGCTCAAGAACATGACGCGCAGTGCCAAGGGCACTGCCGAGGAGCCGGGCCGACAGATGGCCCAGAAGGCGGGCCTGAACCGGGAAATCCTGGATACGGCCCCAGGCCTCTTTACGTCGTTGCTTCGCTACAAAGTGCTGGAAACTGGTGGCGAATGGGTAGATGCCCCAACGAGACAGCTCAAGCCCAGCCAGCGCTGCCCCAGCTGCTGGCGGGTGGAGAAGAAAACGCTCTCGCAGCGCGTGCATGACTGCGCGCACTGCGGGCACAAGGAATCGAGAGACACAGCGTCAGCCCGTGTCGTGCTGCGCTGGGCTCTCGAATCAAAACCCGGTCAGGAACTGGCCGAGACGGGGTTCATCCCCCGTGAAACTCCATCCTTTGCTTCAGCATAGGGTGGAGTAGTTCATATCCTTGCACATACTGAGCCGGTATGACTCCCAGAATGGCTCACGTACTTGCCAGCAATGACTCCCAAAATAGCTCACCAATCGCCATCGAGTGGCTGGTATAGCTTTCCAGGTGCGTACACACTCTTTCAGCCAAGCATTAGGCTTGAAGCTGCGGGCGTTCTGTGATCCGAACCATCTCAAGCTCGCTAACCTCTTATCAAGCACTCGCTAGCCCTTGCATTTCAGGGAATTCAGCGAGTAAAATTTGCGCCAATGCCCACGGCATTCGTCGCCTAGTGCGGCCCTTTATCAACCCTCATGGGACTAGCGTCCATAGGGTGCAAGTCCTTTCAACAAGGAACTTGTCAAATGAGCACGGTCCGTGTTCTCGCTAGCTTCAGGAGGCAACGTTTCTTTGGCCTCATCCGTGCAACGTATGTTTTGCCCATGTGCCATTTGGTACGCGTGGCAAAAGCCAAAGATCATTACTCCCCTCTCGTGCGATCTGCAGCACTTCGCAATCTTGTTTGCATCGCACCCCTGGAATTCACCAAGGGTGCATGTTATTCAGTGCGTCGTCGCCTAGTCAGAGCCTTTTACGGCATCTGATTTTTCTCGAAAGAGTTATCAACCCTCGGGGTCTCCACCCTGACGGGCAAGGGGCCCTTTCATCTTAGGAAAATCATGACTAAAGCTAAATATCCCATGGGCATTACCCAAGAGATGGTTTCTGCGGCCGAGACCTATTTGCTTGCGAAGGTGCTTGAAGAAGCCGTCGAGCCTGTAGTTACGCAGTACAGCAAAGAAGTGCTGGAGAAGTACCAATTCAAGGCGAGCAGCAAATGGGATGAGTTTGACGAACTGAAAGGTTCTGTCATCCTCGATCCGAAGTTGACATACCTGTTATCGGAAGACGATTGGGCAATTTATTCGGCTGAGACCTTCAAGGCGCGCGATCTGTCGGGCCTCAAAGTCAGCAGGCCTGATAACTGCCCGTACTTGGAAGCCAAGAACCATCGTGTCATAGCTGAAAATGCTTTGATCGATGCCGTAGCTAAGCACCCGAAGCTCGGCAACCTACAGCGCCACCTTTTGACGCTAGATGAGCGTGCAAAGCTCCTGGAGGAATCAAAATGTCCCAAATGACCACGGCTGCAGGCGTGTTTGAAGCAATGAAGCAGATCATCGAAGCCAAAAACTTCGATCTGCTACAGCACTACCAGCAAGACTTCTACGAGTACGACAAAAAAGCCCTTGAGCATTCGTGGCATCCAAACGCCCAGGCAATCTGGATTGTCCGCAAGAATGGCACTCACCTCAACTTCATCGGTTACCACCAGAAGTCAGTAGATATGGTTGAGGCGTCGTTGGGTGCCACTGAAGCCGATAGCTACATCGCTCACGTTTCATCGCGCGGCATCAAGAAAATCACCAAAAGTGAAGCTCTGAGCCTGGCCAAGAAACTTGAGTTTGAAACGAGGAATGGAACGCTACTCTATAGAGGTGAACCTGTGGGGAGCGTAGCCTGTGAATTGCGACGCGAGCTGGGCAACCTTTTTGCGACGGTGAAGATTTGCAAGAAGAGCCTTCAATTCAATTCCAAGTCTGAAGAAAAGGCGGCTCTGTTGACCGTTGCCGGCCATGAAGCCGTTGCCTTCTCGCAAAGTCTCTTTGTGGGCCTGGATGATGTGATCGTCAATGAATCGAGTTTGTTTGCACAGAATGTGACTGCGAAAGCATAATCACAGCACCAAAAAAAAGAGCCCTGGGTTTACGACCTAGGGCTCTTTTCTTTTGTGGGTGGTAATCAGAGATTCCCTTTTCGGCGGTCCTTCTTCTCCTGGCGGTAGAGCAACACCCCCAGCACAACGAAGCTGACCAACAGGATGATGGATAGGAGGTTCAAAAGGTTCATTGTCATCTGGCTACTCCACCGGCCATTGCCGGAACTACGTTCGACTCAGACACTACTATGCAACCAAAAAAAAAGACCGTCAATGACGGTCTTTTCCTTTCTTTCAACATTTTTCTTTCGCTCTCTTCCGCTCAAGGCGAAAGTGCAAAAAGCCAAATACGAACAGCCCTGACAAAACAGAAACTGTCGCCCAGTTCAAAAGAGGGGCAATCATAAAAATCCTAGGATTTGGTCATCTCAGCGTAGCGTTTTGCCATGTTCGAGACCACGTAGGTTCCTACAAAGACGACCAATGCCTGAAGTCTCTCGAAGCTGCTCATATCTCCGAAAGTGACATTTTGGCCGGTCAGAACAACAAACAAGGCCGTAAAAGCCATGTTGTCGATGACAAACCTGAAGAAGCTCAACCCAGTTTGGAACAGGGTTGCGTCACCAAAAGCCCATCGGTAGATAACCTGAAGGCTGGCAACAAGGGTGAAAGAAGCTCCGACAAAAGCCGGAACAACGAATGCGACCATAGCGGCCAGAAGCAAAAAATCCATACGAGTCTCCTTAGTTCATAAGCAATTTCTTTCGAAATATGCGTCGAGACTCGTCCCCATAACGGGGCGTAGCCCCGACATGGGTTGATGAAGTCCTGCACAAGGCAGGGCACTAGCTCAATGAGCAAGTGCATAAATTATATTCCAACCAAACTCATGCGGCAATGCCTAAGAAAAAAACCCGCCAACTTAACGTTAGACGGGTTTTTATTTTTAAGTCGCTAGGATTTCAACCTTGCCCCGCTTACGCGCGGCATTTCTTTGTTGAATGCGTTCATGAGCCTCCAACCATTCCTGCGCAAATGTAGGGAGTCTTAACTGGAGCAAATGCAGTTCATGTCTCTCATCTTTCGATAGAAAGTCAATTACCGCACCGCCCATTGCAGAGGCAAGCTGTGGACTTGCCATCCGCATCCGCATCCGGATCGAACCTACTTCGCTTATAGCATCAATCCGATTCTTGATTTCCGCCAAGTTCATGGTTTCAATCATTATTCGATCCTGATCTCATCAATCAGCTCTACTTCTCGTAGAAGCGAAATCCCATCGATATTGAGCCACTCTTCTGTGTGGGAACAAGTTGACTGCATGTAGCGTGTCCCCTCGGGAGTGGGGAACGCCGTTACAACAAACTGCCCCTGTGCATGGTTGTTCACAATATAGGCAGCAGCCACGCCATCTGGCTTATACAGATGAATGCCCTTCTGACCGTTCATCGAGTAAAAGCCGTGGTGACCCTCGGCTAGATCACTTCCTCGCTTAGAGAATTTCAAAGAATTAAATTCAAGCATTAGTGTCTCCAAAAAAAAATGCCGTATCTACGTTTTCACGTAAATACGGCACTAGGTTGATTAAGCCGCTTCAAGCATCAACTGGGTTTGCTTTTCATAGCCCAACGCGGGGCCTGGAAAGATACCAGCCGCTTCTTGCGCAGCTTCGACAGCGCCACTGAACGCCTCCAGCTCCATCGAGCGATCACTCGCCTGATCCGAAAGCATGGCATATGCGACGTTGCTGTACCGAGAGAAGCTACTTTTGCGAAACTCCTTTTGATAGGAATCTTGCAATTTTTCACCTTCATCGTATTGCTTCTTGAAGTCCTGATTGGCTTCTTCCCAATCGGAGGGAATCCAATTGCGAATCTTGCCAACAAAGCGATTCAAGCGCTCGATCACTTCCATGTTCTTGGGATAAAAGTGAATCGTGCCGGCTGCGAAGTAAAACCGAAAATCAAAGTAACGTGTCGAGTAGCGCTTGCCGTTCTCAACCTTTTGGGTTTTGAATGCACTCACCAATCCATCATAACGGTCAGTAACACCGTCAAGATAGCCAAACACCTTGTCCACATCCGACAAGAATTGTTCACCCTCATAGGAGAGACCGCTGAGATATGAGCAAGTAAATCGAGGCAGTATGAAACGTGTCCGCTTCACTCGCATTCCAAGCTTCTTGTGCTTCGCATTAGATTTCCACGACTTGTAGAAGACGACATTATCGTTGGACCGATTCATGATGTTGTCGAACAACCCACAGATCATGTCGTTGTAGATATCGCCCATATTCATCACGACTCCTTTAAGGAAGCCGTACACATTGGAAAGCGTAAACTCAAGCTGATAAATTTGCTCAGCCTGTGCCTCAACTTTCCTTCGTGCCTGGTTGGACAGTTTGTCCGTCAGGAGACTTGAGCGAATGATCTGCGCCCAAGCCTTATTCTTCAATTCGCGGTAACGCTTCTCGAAATCCTTTCGCGCTTCTTCGAGAACACTTTCAGATGACACGTTTCTGAAGTCGTTTCCGACTCCCTTGGCCTGCATTTCCTGAAGTGAGATCCCAAGCCCATTCGACTTCCTTGATGCAATTGCGATTGCCTCCGAGGCTATTCGTGCCGCATGAACTGCATCTTTGAAATTGTGAATGGTGTTCTGGATAAAGTTTTCCGGAATTGCCACCGCCTGACAGATCTCGGGGGAAATCTTTTCGATGTCATGTTCGTTGTCACCCTGTTTCAACCCGTCCATGAAATCCAGAAGCTTATCAAGGCCTGTGGGTTTCTTTTCGAGGTAGATAAGAGCAATTTCGACCGTGGTCTTCCGCTCCACATGGTCAACGAATTCGTCCTGGTAGAACTCAACGTTGCCGTGCTTGGCAATCAAATCCACCAGCCGGCGTCTTTCAACGCTGAAGGGGTTCTTGATTGTTTGTGCATTAACGATGGCCACCAACTCTGCATCGTAGAGACAATCCCACGCATGCAAAACATGCTCGGCGCCCTTCGAAAAGGGTGGGTTCATGATAACGTGACTCACTGTTGCCAGTGATTCAACGTCCATGAAATTAAAGCCGACGATCTTGCATCCCAGAGCACGAAGATCGGCATGGTGAGAAACATCAATTTCAACGGCCGATTTCTCGACTGACCTGAGCCACCATTTGTTTCGCGCGTGGTGCCTGAATCGCCGATCATCATCACGCTCGCCCATTATTTGACCAATATAGGGCTCGAATTCATCATCGCTGATATCTTCAAACCCGTTGTCCAAATGCCGCAACAAGTGGCCTTTACCAGCGCTTGGATCGCAAATGTGTCCAAGGGGTCGCTTGAACTTCATTGCCATTTTCAGTGCTGTATGGGCTCCTGTTGGAAAATACTCGTAAGACATGCCTATCTCCAAAAAAAAGAGACAGGTGCCCCTCCCTGAGCGGGGGGCACCCGCCAGGGTTAAAGGGCTAAGCCCAAGAGTTAATTGACGTTGGCCGTCAATTGCACACGCGCAATCTTCACCAGTTCGTGCGGCTTCCAGCAGCCCGTCCAAGTGTCGTTGTTCGCATGAAATCGTACCCAGCCCAGTTTGTTGGCTGAGACGCGAGAGACTCGGATCGTGTGAACCGAATCGTTGAAGATCAAGATGTCGCCAGGTTTGACCTGATCAGCGCGCATGGTCGTCGCCATATCACGCCCCACACGTCAAAGTGACTTTTCGTTGATCAGCCCGAGCGCGACGGATTTCACGGGCAACTAAGTTGCGCAGCGAAATTGCGTTTGCATCTCGGTATTCTTTGAGCGCACGGAACGTATCCAGGCCTGGGGCTCGATCCCAGCGAAGGGCCAAACCTTCACCTTGCGCCAACCGCACGTCCATCAGGTCGCAGGCCAACGCAAAGGTTTTGCATTGAGCTTTGTAGACTGGGCTGTTGTGCCAAGCCTCAAAACCAATGCAGACTTTCTTGGGGGGGGTAGGTGCTTGGTTCATGTCCAATTCCAAAGGAAACCGAACATTCACCAGCCTAGGCAAAGTGTTTGCCCGGAGGTTTAAAAGGGTCGCCATCAAGGCGAACAAGAACTTGCGTTCAAGTCCTTTTATCGTACCACACGCTAAATAATTCGCCCACCCTCCACTCCTTCCACGCCATAGCCTGAAAGCTTCCTACTACGCCTGGTCTGCGCTGCGAAGATGAAGATCATGGCCATCGCGGCTACGCTTTCTAGTTTGTTTGTTTGTTTGTTTGTTAATGGGTAGAATCGCGCACCTCTTCAAACGTTCGTGCCATGCGCCCTACCGAATTCACCAAAGACGAAATCATTAACGCTGGAAAGCAGTTGCAAGCTGCAGCTCGTGGAGTCACTGGATTCGCTTTACGACAGCTGATAGGCGGGGGCAACCCCACCAGGCTGAAACAGGTCTGGGACGACTACATTTCCACGACTCAGGGAGAAGCCGTCAACATACTGGCTACAGACCTCCCCTCCGATGTAGCTGAAGAGCTGGAGAAGGCTAAAAGAGGCATGCTTGAGCACCTCCACACCCTCACTCTCAGCCTCAATGCCACCGCAATCAAGAATGCAGAGCGACGTGCCGAAGAAGCGGATCGAAACGCCCGTGAGATCCGTCTGAATGCTGATCGTGAGTTAAACGACGCAGCCACGACCGTGAACGATCTTGAGGAAAAGCTAACTCAATCCCAACTCGCGGTTGATAAGCTGATGGATCAGAATCAACACCAGCTACAAGAGATCGCAAAGCTGCAGGAGCGCATCGATCAGATGACCATTGCGGCTGACAAAGCGCGGGCCGATCACTCTACGCTTGCAGCTCTTTTGGACAGGGAATCGGCCGCCAGTAAAGCTGCGCAAGAACGAGCTGAAAAAGCTATTGCCGAGGCGGCCAAGCTCCAAGGTATTCTCCAAGGCAAAGGGAATGCCAACGATTCGAAGGGGTCGCTTGTGGCAACCGCTGCCTCGGGCAAAGTCAAGAAACAGGGCGCCTGAAGGTTCGCTCCATTGACGACAAGGCCACCGCAGCATCGATCTTGTCTACCAGCGGGGGAACGCCCTGCCCTCACCCCCTGCCGTGTCGCGCATTTTGCGGTTCAATAAACAGCCCACAGCGCTTTCTGAAGGCCCATGCTGCTCACACCCGCGCACCAGGCGGTAGCCACGGGTGAAGCGCCGATGATGCGCGCATTCAAGCTCATCTCTCATCCACGCCTTCCCAGCGCTTGAAGGGATGCTTCCTGAGGCCATCCAGCCTCTAGAGCCTGTAGTCACTGCGCTCCATATTACTTTGCCGGCCCACGGTGTCGAAATGGACCCGCCCGCCGATCCCCCCCTTCTGCTCAACACCGAGCACTGGTGCGACCAGGCATGACACTTGTCCTACTCCTTGGCGAAAGGGGTGGATGAGTGTCTTTCTTTAATTCCGACGAGACTGTTCAAGTACACACCTTTCAAGATGAGTGAGTACAAACATTGAACCCCAAAACCCCGCAGTGGATTGCACAAGATTGGGAGGTGAGTTGCACAAGAAAGGGTATTTCTGGCAACGCGCCCGTCCTACCCTTACGGTCGAACGGTAGCGCTTGACGGTGTAACTCGACACCAGGCCCCCCCGCTTGGGAGTCACATGGGGCCAACCGACACAAGAAAGGGTATAGAACCAGACACCCTTCCATCAAAAAACCACCACTGCCGCCGAGAACTTGCCGGCGATGGCCATGGAGCCATTGAAGAAGCATTGCTTTTCAAGGGCCGCAAGCCACTTACCCACACTGGCACTGCTGCACTGGGTTGCACAAGAATGGGTATAGATGGTCCAGTTTTCCTTTTGAATTCAGTCACTTACGGACTGGCGTACTTGCCGAACAGTGAACAAGAATTGCACAAAAAAGGGTATAGATCTACCTACAGAGCATTCAGCAAACGACAAAGTGCGGTGAAGTTGCACAAGAAAAGGTATAGATGCCCCGCCCCTAGCTGTCTATGTTGCACAAGAAAAGGGGTGAATGCTATTGCAAGCTCTGTGTGCGGCTGCACAAGAAAGGGTATGTTCGCCCACGAAATTGGCAATAAATTCAGCGACTTACGAGTGGTCAATCAGGTGCAGAGATAGACGGCATGTGCACAAGATCAGGTATAGAGGGCGCTCATGGATCGGTGTGGCCTGAAGACCGCGCATCAATTCGCCTAGTGCCGGTCCAACTTCTCTCCCACTTGCACAAGATAGGGTAGTGAAGGCATGCACCAAGGCTTCCAGCTTGCACAAAGAAGGGTATTGATGCGCACAAACGCAGGTGATCTACTGCACAAGAAAGGGTATTCTTCGACACAACAAAGGGTATAGATGAGCACAATCTAGGGTATGGGCAACACACTAAGTTGTTGATCTATAAGCCTTTTACGTCGCCTAAAGGTATTAAATGCCTTAAGGGTATTGTTAAATCACCTAACAGCTGGCTGGCAGTTCAAGAGTTCATAGAGATCGATATGAAGAGCACCAACAAACCGACCGCAGGCAAGAGCACTTCAGTCGAGCAGCAAAGCCAAGCTGAGCCACAGCTGCCCATGCTCATGAGAGGCCCTCAAGACCCTGAATTTGATCTTCCAAAGTTCTTCCTCTCTACAAAGAGGACCAAGGGTTCAAGCGGTAACAGAACAGGGAAGTTTCAGAAGTCAAACGCTCTTGTTCACAACAACCCCCAGGTGGCCATGACCGTGATGCAGCAGAAGATGACCAACATCTGGCTAAAGAATGCACAGCAAACCCCGGCTGTCCCAGAGTCGGAAGTGAGATGGAAAATACCCACGTCTGAAGTATTCGGTCAGTTAGAGGTTTCAACTCGGAATCACAAGCACTTAGAAAAGATCATCAACCAGATGATGAGTATTAAAGTGCGATGGGATGTGATGAACGAGAAGGGGATCGCTAAGAACTACGCGGTTGTATTCCCTTACTGCAAGGTCGAGCAGGGAGTCATAACATATGAGATCCAAACTGAAGTTATAAAACTTCTGAATGAGTTTGAGTCTTATACGAACATCAACCTGAAGGAAATCAGCAAGCTAAGTAAGAAAAGCTCTATTCCCCTCTATGAGCTGGCGTCCCGCTATTTGAATATTGGCTATAGCCGGTGGTTTGAGTGGGATAAGTTTAGAGACATGCTTGTTGCCGCTGATAACATTCCAAACAATGCTAAGTCTTGGGCTCTTTTTAATGCCCGATATCTCATGCCAGCGGTTGAGGATGTGAACGCGCAAACTGACATTTTAGTTACTATTGAACAACGGAAGTTCAATAGGAAGATAACCCATGTTCGGATTGCCGTTACCCACAACAATAACAAGAACTCACTCAACAATGTTGCACTGGCAGGTCACTCCCCAGAAAAGTTCGAACTCTTCTCCCAGTTGATTGTTCTAGGATTCCGTGAAAAATCAGCACAATTGCTTATGAAGCAGTATTCAGCTGATGAGATAAAACTAGCAATGGAGTACACAAAAAAGCGGCTTGAAGCTACGAATCTGACTAAACTGCAGTTTCCAGATAGATATCTATCCCACGCATTGAAAAATAAGCTTTATTTGGAGCCTGCGAGTTTTACTAACGGAAAATCGCTTGAACTTTTTGCCAAAGGCTGGGGCGCCGTATCTGGAAGAAGTGGAGCGGTTATCACCGAAGAAGCCTGGTGGAAACCAAGATGCATTGCTTCAAGCGCTTGGGCGAGCGGGTGATGGCGCGAACGTTTGAGCGCCAGGTCACAGAACTGCATGTGCGGGTGGCTTTGCTCAACCGCTTCACACAACTTGGGCGCCCGGCAACGGTGCCTGTGCCTGCTGTGGCGTAGCTGCGTCTGGGGCTGGGCTTATCTCGGCTCGCTTCTGGTTTGTGCAACAAAGCCGGTCGGGGGACGAGGGTTTTTAGAGAGTCCCTCAAGCATCTGGAGATGCTGCTTTTACCAACAAGCGCTGGACAAACTGCTCTACCGCCACACGCCTACCTTCGGGGTGAAAAAAAACCCCACGAATCTGTGTTCGGTGTACCAACAGTTTGACAAAAGCATCCAATAACTGCGGATCTGAGGCGACACCTTCGGTCCAAAACGCATCTAGTCCTCCGCTGTGGGTCAGCCCCCGCACATCATAAACAGCCTGCCCTAAAACTTTCACAGGCCGTCCTAACTGAAGAGCTTTGAGGCCTGAGGTACTGTTCACTGTGACAACGCCTTCTGCGCCAGCCATCATGCCATCCAAATCTCCACCTTCCAGGTAGTGGACACGGTCCTGGATACCCCACCGGTGTGCAGTTTGATGAATGTGGACTTTCCAGTTAATCAATCCAGGATCCCACGGATGAACCCTGACCCATAAGTTGAAATTCTTCGGTGCATGACTTGCAAAGGAGGCCAACACCTCGTCAATAGCCGCCGTCATTCCAGGGTAGGGCGAATAAGCGCGAATTTGGAAGTCGTGGTCAAGTTGCAATGGGAAAACGAAATAAGGTGAATTATTTTTTTGCAGCTCGCATAGCATCTTTGTTACTTTTTTTGTACGGAGTTTAGCGAGAAGCAAGGATCGGCCCATTGCAGGAAAATAAACGAAAGGATGTGGCCTCTCTACTGATATTTCGTAGTGCGGAAAAAGAACACTTAAAAGCGCATCGCCAAGACTGGCTACCAAATCACCGACAGACATGCGCCATCCACTGTCTTGATATTTTTTAGCGAAATCAATCGACGGTATGTCTCGCGCCAAGAACATAATATCTTCTGGATTTTTCGGCATGGTAGAATTTCCACCCATGCCATTAGGCTCCAGGGTAATCCAGTCCGGCCGAAAATAACCAAAATCTGTAGCCATTACACGCACACCCAGATTTTTCGCAAGCACAACCGCTTCTTTATGGTATTTTCGTTGTTCACCTAGCAAAACCAAATCCGTAACACCATAATTAACAATATAATTTTTCAAAAAATCAGGCCACTCTTTCCGGCACCCCCGAAAATTCATTGCGTTTTTCCCGTGCCAATACAACCAATCACCAAAAGACAAGTTGATACGAGAAACACGCTGCCCATGCCGTTCCAGCACCTCACCTACAGACCTGAAAAAGTCACAAGGCATACCCTGCAAAAAAACAAAATGCCGCACGATTAATATTTCAATCAGATATACTATTTTCAGCAACAAACCACTCAAGAGAACGTTGCAAACTTAGTCGATAATCTACCCGCCCCACTTCAGCACCGTGGGATTTGAGCTTGCTTATAGGGTGTCCGCATGTTTTCCCAAAAATCTGCACTATCAAAGGATGCAATGCAGGCTCCCGCATTGGGGCTGCCCATAAAAACGGTGCAGCATAAGAATGCGCTAACAAATTGACTATACCGTAGGGTAAATCAACCACCTTCCCACGCACGTTCAAACCACTCTGCACATCGCGCAGATAGTCAGCCCAGCTGATCTCCCACGGATCGCGCACGTTGTAGACCTGCTGGTGCGCCTGCGTGCTCATCCCTGCCCAGAGCATTACATCCACCAAGTTTTCAATGTCGAGCAAACCCGCATGGTGTAACCCTCCATCGACTGTCAACATCCAGCCATCCCGCAACGCCTTGCCAATCCGGGAGACAAAGGGACTCCGAGGGCCCACTATATTTCCTGGGCGCAACACCACATAGGAAAGCCCAGTATGAGCACCATTTTCTTGTACAGCAAGATCACCAAGACGTTTACTCTCGCCATAGCCGTATGCCACTTTTCGCAGAACAGTCGACTCATCGGCAGGTAATACGGGAAAACCATAAACATCAAGCGTTGAAAGATGCACAAGACGTTTTAAGGAAGATCCATTTTTCGTGACGGCGGCCAGCAAAGCATGTACACCCTCCACATTGGTCTTGGCATATGTCTGCCATGGCCCCCATGTGGCTACATTGGCCGCACAATGGAATAAGTATGTTACACCTTCCAGCATTGCATTCAGCGCTTCTACATCCAATAGATCACCGTTGACAACACGACATTGCAGAGCCAAATCTGCAGGCAGGCGCACAGTATTCCGCACCAATACAACCACCTTGGCACCATGGGTTAACAATCGACGAACCAAGTACTGCCCTACAAAACCAGTGGCTCCGGTTACCGCCACAGTTTGGTGACGATAAGCGTCTGCCTGGGGGCTCATGGGCCCTCCTTGGAGCCATCGTTTTTAAAGACCGCTTTATCTTGAACACTAGACGGCTTATTCAACAAACCATAACCCCAGCCTATCAAAGGATTCAGTACTGAATAGGTGCAGCAAATTGCATAATGAATGGGCTCCAACCGCGCTCCAACATCAAGTTTAATAGGGTAGGTGGTCAAACCCATTTCAATACGCCGAACTTTCAGATCAATACCCGCCTGAATAACCGCCTGAATCACATAAAGATACAGACTATCGTTCACCGGCTCCGATCTTCCAAAATACAGCCAGCGCAAAGTATCTTTATCATGCAAAAGCAGCGCATGACCTACAAATATTTCTTCTCTAAAAAAACGTATTATTTTTGCCCGCCCACCGAGCCGTAGAGATAATTCTCTATAAAAATCTGACGTCAGGACTTCACGCTGAAACTCATTTGCACGCTCGTGCACCACATGCCATTGACGACACAATTCTTCAGAAATTCCTGAAAAATCCTCTATCAGATCATGCCGAACACCTAGCTCAGCATTTTTTCGCAAATGATTATTAATTTTGCTACGGTAGTAACTTTTCAGCGCCGCACGATATTCTTCAACCGAATCCCAGAAAATATTCAAATAGGTATTCGGAAGCCCTAAAATCCATTGATAACCAAGATCCCCAAGCTTCAAAGCCCAGTTCGCCTCTAATTTCTCAAAATCCCGCAAAATCATCAAAAATATATGATTTTTGCGCGCATAGGTTTTCAGGACGTCATGCAATCGATCCACAATTTCGCCCGGATCAATATCAGGATGCAAAACTATAGGTGGACTATTCAAAATAATGGGTGTTCCACACTCCAGCATTCTCAGCTTGAGAAAACCCGGAAAAACCCTGCGAACCGATTCAAGCCACCTGCGTAACCATGGTGGAGAAAAAATGGCTATGTCTGTGGTTACCACATAAAAGGTCGCCAGCGCCACTGGCTGATCGTCTTCATCTCGAAATAGTACATATCTGTAACGAAAATCGTTGAGACGTGACTCCTCAATGATTTTCCAAAACGTATGCGAGAAGGTAATAGAGCGCTCATTCAGAAGAGCGTCCCAATCCTGGGGGTCCACATCATGTATGGTTTCAAACACTTGCGCCCGCATCATGTGCCCTTGCGACGTTTGCCGTCTTGCCACCACGCCAAAGCCTGCAACACAGGTCTCCATGCTCGGCGCCACGCGGGCATTTGTGCAGCAGCGCTGCTGCGCCAAGCATCCAAGTCGTCCAGCGCCCGTTCGGGCGTGGAGTCGGCACTGCCAGTTTGGCTGAAATACCGGGGGTACAAAATCAAAGCCCCAGCCACCAAGGCATCCAACGAGAGCAGGCGCCTCCGGCGCTCCGGTGGGTGGACATCGGTGGTAAGACCCCAGCCTGCATAAAACGGTTGGCCATAGCAAACAACCTTGCGCCCACGCAACAAAGCCTCGAAACCCGCCAGTGATGTCATGACATGCACCTCATCCACCTGTTCCAGCAACTGGTGCATAGGCGCATGCAAGACAAGCTCATCGCAGTACTCCACCACCTTGGATTCCTGCAGCCCGCGCAGGCGAAGTCCGGCAACAACATCCGGATGTGGCTTGTAGACGATATAGGCATCTGGGCAGGCCGCACGCACGCGCTGCAACAGTGCCAAGTTGCCACGCACAACCGGCGATCCCCAACGGATAGACGCATCGGTCTCCACCTGCCCGGGCACCAGCACCACCTTTCGGCATTCCTTGGGGCGACTCCAAGAGCCCGTACCCACGTTGTACTTGGTCAAACCCAACTGCACGATGCGCTCGCGTAAAGCACAAGCGCGTTGCAACAGTTCCGCAGACCAATCGACGGTGGCCAGAATAGATTCCAGATCGGTCTCACGCGTAGCATCAAAGTACATGCCACGCCCATCTACCACCCACGACATAGGCCGGATCCAGTCAGCTCCCAGGCCGACAGAGCGCAAGAAGCCGTCCTCCACATGAATCACTCGAACACCGGGTGCCAAGGTTGACAGACATGGCAAACCCCACACCAATAACTGCGCACCTGCTGGCACACGCTTTACTGAATCCACAAATACCAGCCGTTCTGTTTTAATGCAGGCGCGCAGATACCGACGTTTTCGCAGCGCAAAACCGAGTGCATACATGGTATCGGGAGCCATCATGCCAACCCAACACCACTGCTTTGCAACATATCGTCCACGCACGCAAAATGCGCATCCCATGTTGGCGCCTGCCATTCCGCCATACGGCAACACTGTGCCTGCCGCCGCTGGTTGCCAGCGTTGGGCATGTAATCGATGATTGCCTGCGCCCAGGCAGGGCCGTCCAGCGGATCAAGGTATTCGGGAACATGCTGTGCCACTTCTCGGAATGCAGGCAAATCACTGGCCAGCACAGGCAGGCCCACTGAAAGCGCCTCGACCAAAGGCATGCCATAGCCTTCAGCAAAGGAAGGAAACAACAACGCCTGTGCATGCGCCAGCCACGTGGCAAGCTCCTGGTCGGAGCATCGGGGCTGCTCTAACACCACTCCACGCAGCACATCGCAGCGCTCCAAAAGGTCCAGCACCTGTTCGCATTCCCACCCACGCTGGCCCACAAGAACCAAACGGGGCATTCCATCTTTCATCCGTGCGACCAATTGGCGCCATACCTGTAGCACAAGCAAGTGGTTTTTGCGCGGCTCTATAGTGCCTAACATTACGAAATAGGGCTGCTGCAGTGGGCGTTGCGGCGAGGCAGCAGGCAACCTGCCGGGCGCTAAATGTGCCACCACACAGGGCGGCAGAGCCACACCCTGGCCCTGTGCATACGCCTGCAAATCAGCCAGCGTTGCAGCAGAGTTCACCACCATGGCACCGGCCGTGGACAACATGGTTTGCAGACGCTGGTGATGTAGTACGGCCTCCCCGGCCCGGCAATATTCGGGGTGTGTGATAGGAATCAAGTCATGCAGAAAATACAACGCTCGCCAGCCAAGGGCGTTCACTCTTAGGCCGTAATCGGCATCTTGCAAACCACTGTGGCCGATATTTAGAAGCAGGCAGTCTTCACCCGGGGTATCCCAACTGAATGCGTACGCCTGTGCAACCCACCTGCGTAACCTCCACGGCAAAGAAGCGTCTGGCATTGACAGTGCAGAAAACACCTCTTGTGAGGCCTGCGGCCGCATAACGATCCAACGCCCCCCCCACCGCACCAAAGCCTGGGCATTCTGCTGAAAATGCTTAATATATTCGAGGATGACGCGATCCACACCCGTTGGCAAACGCCCACGCATAGCCCGATCCAGAGATCGGGTCACATCGACAATATAAATCACACCAAAACCAGTATCAGGCAAACAAGAATAATTATTTACCCAGATCAACTGTGGAACTAATTGAATAAATAGACGATGTCAATATATTAAGAAATTTTTGCAACTCTGCCGAAGGTGCATTGGCCACGTAAATCACGTCTTTGTTCTTGACCGGGAAGCTCTGTGCCACCAAAAAGGAGCTTGGGTCTTTCAGGTTCAACTGATAGACCAGCGGCACCTTTCCTTCAGGTGTAGTGGCTGCGTCACCAGCATTCCGTACAGCATCCGGGTCTTCAAACCGGAATATAAACACGCCACGCGCATCCGATTGGTTGTCACGCAAGCCCCCCGACCGGGCCAGCGCCTGCGCCAGCGTAATGCCCTGCGCCTCAAAGCTGATCTCTTCGTTCTTACCAGTGGCCCCAAGCACTGTGAAGCTGAGCGGCTGGAACAGCGCCGTAAGAACATCACCGGGCTGCAAATAAATGTTCTGAAGCGGATCTTGGATCACGCTCTCCAGCGGCATAGAGAAAACCTTGCCTGCCCTGCTGACCTGAATGGTGATTTTGCCGATTGGCTGGCGCACACCGCCTGCCGCCGCAATAGCATCCAACACACGCTCACCCTTTGGGGTCAGCGGCAGGCGCATGCTGTTGGCAACCTCACCCACTACCGTGGCATTGGACGTCGCGTTGCGCAGCACACGTACCAATACCTGCGGTTGGTTTGCCTTGCGTGCAAGACGTGCTTCAATGGTCTTCTCAATCTGTTGCGGCGTGAAACCCACCACTTTGATAGCACCTGCAAAAGGCACATTGACGACACCATTGTCATTCACAATTTGCTCTGGAAAAGTGGTTTGCCGGGTCGAAGTCAAACCTGCACGCGCATCCACCACACTCGCGCCAAACAGTGCGGCTGGCGGCGCTTCCCAAACAGCAATTTCCAGTGCATCTCCGGCACCCACCGTGTACTTTGGCGGGGTTTTTGTCGCTAAAGATTCTGCGAAAAAGTCTTTCTTTTGTGCAGCCGTCAATTGGCGCACCACTGTACTATCTATATTAACCAATAATATCGGGCTATCAATTTTATCTTGATCGGTAATTTGCGAAACATTGGGCCCAGAAGAAGCAATCCACCCGGGATAACTGGAGCAGCCTCCTAAAAGCAGAACTGCAACCAATCCGCAAGCTAAAAATCGTTTTTCATACATAATAAATCCCAAAATCATTTAATCAAAAAATCTACGTCGAAACCCAGGTCCAGGAGCAGTTCGAATTATCGCTTGTCAGCCTCTTCATGCACCCAAACACCACCCCAGCAACCCCGCCGTAGAAGTATCCAGTCCCGCCGCATCGCCGCTGGCCATGCGCCCCAGCAAATCGGTGGCCAGGTTTTTGCCCAGCTCCACACCCCATTGGTCAAAACTATTGATGCCCCACACCGTGCCTGCCACAAACACGCGGTGTTCATGCAGCGCCAGCAATGCGCCCAGGGACTCGGGCGTCAGCTCATCCAGCAGCATGAAGGTGCTGGGCCGGTTGCCCGGAAAATGCTGATGCCCGGGCAATTGCCCCGGTTGCACCTGCCCCCCTTGCATGAGCGCCTGCGCCTGTGCCAAGGCATTGGCAAGCAGAGCATCCTGGTGCCCAGGCAAGGCATGCGCCGCCTTGCGCGCGGCGATAAAGTCCACTGGAATGCGCTGCGTGCCCTGGTGCAACCACTGAAAAAATGCGTGCTGCGCATTGCTGCCCGGCTCTCCCCACACCATGCCCGCAGTTGGGTGTGCCACGGGGGAACCATCGGCATGCACCTGCTTGCCATTGCTCTCCATCTCTAGCTGCTGCAGGTAGGCAGGCAAACGGCGCAGCCCATGGTGGTAGGGAACCACACAGCGACCCGACCACTGCAAAAAGCTGGAATACCACACATCCAGCAATCCCAACCAAACGGGGGCATTACGCGCAAGTGGCGTTTGGGCAAAGTGGGCGTCCATGGTGGCGGCGCCTGCCAAAAAACGCTCAAAAACCGCACGCCCTGCCGCCAGCGCCAGCGGCAGGCCTACGGCAGACCATACCGAAAACCGTCCGCCCACCCCCTCGGGCAACGGCAACACCTGTACAAACCCCGCTTGCAATGCAGCCGCAGGGCGGGCAGTAATGGCAACGCAATGATCCGGCCAATGCACTGCGGGGTCTGCCTGCAACCATGCCAGAACAGACGCCATATTGCGCTGCGTCTCTGCCGTAGTCCAAGACTTGGACGCCACCACCACCAGCGTGCGTGCAGGCACCAAACCCTGCAGCGCCTGGTGCAAGTCGTGCCCATCCATGTTGGACACTACCTGCACCCTTGGCCCGCCTTGGCACCAGGGCTGCAGCGCTTGCAGAGCCAATTCTGGTCCCAGACTCGAGCCGCCAATCCCCAGATGCAACACATCGGTAAACCGCCCTTGCGTGCGCAACTGCTCTGCCAGCGCCAGCATGGTGTGCATACCCGCTTCTACATCGGGGCACCTTGCAACGGGGTGCTGCAAACCATGGGGTGCCACCGGCGCAAACGGAGCACGTAGTGCCGCATGCAGCGCCGGTCGCCCTTCTGTTGGGTTGACCATCTGCCCCGCAAGCAGTGCCGCCCGGCGCTGTGGCAGCTCAGCAGCTTGGGCCAACTGCAGCAAATCGTGCAGCACGGCTTCGTCCCACAGGCCCTTGGAGCAATCCAGCCGCACATGGGGCGCCTGCAGGCTCAGGCGGGCAAAGCGCCCAGTGGCTTGTAAAGCCTGGCGCAAATCCAGCTGCTGCAAGCAACGCTGGGCGTGGGCCTGCAATTGGTGCCACACAGGGTGATCAGGCCGCTTCATCCAACGCCGCCCGCAACCGCGCCAGCGCTGCACTCTTTCGAAGACAGGCTTCGCGCAGAACCTGTCGGTAGGCAGCACTTCGCTTGGCCACCTCCCAAAAAATGTCTGCGTCCTCATCGTGCATGTAATCCCACGGCTTGATGGCACTGGAGAAATGCACGATGTATTTTTTGCTGCGCGCCTCTTCAAACACGTCGGCAAACCAGGCTGGCCCGTCTGGCGGCTTTCGTTTGCGCGCAAAACCGTAGTTCCAAAGGTAGTTCCATCCAGGGTCCAGCAGCCCGATACGGCCTTTGCACGCCACATTGATCATGTCCTGGTCTGGGCAGTTCAGCTTTTCGTGCGCAGCCAGCACCGCAAAGCAACCTGACCGAAAACTGTGCGCCAGACAGTTGGCAGTGTTAAACACCAGCACACCTGAATTGATGTACTGCTCGGCGGCCACATTCAGCCGCTGCTCCACATACGCCTTGTGACCTTCATTATTGGGATCTTGCACACCTGCCACATCGCAGGCAGATACATCTTCCGCATACAGATGGTGCAGGCTGCGGCGCACCACCACATCGGCATCCAGATAGACCAGCTTTGGATAAACAGACAACAACTCTGGAATCCAGAGCCGCAAATACATCTCGGGCGAATAGTGAGCGCGCGTATGCAAAGCCACAGCACCGCACGCGCCCCCCAAATGAATGCAGTGCACCGACAGCTTGGCCAACCCCAGACCTTGTTGCAGCCAATGCACCGTTTCTGTAGGCAAGCCCAAGTGCAGCACAAACACCGTGCAGCGCCAACCAGGGGCTAAGCTATCGTCAATAGACTGCAACGCCACCGACATGAATGGCACATAAGCCGCATTAACGGCAAACACCACCGGAATGGCCTGCTCTGCATCCACTGCGGCTGCACCACCCGCCACCAGTTGCACCACCTGCCACTGGCCCCACCAAGGGGCCTGCGCAAACAATGCCGGCGTGGCCCCATCAAACAAAAATGGCGAGAACGGCACCCAAGGTGCCGCCAACCCCTGCACCAGCGCACGGGCCATAGCCGGTTGCTGCTGCGGCGCAGCGCGCGCGTACAGGCCAACCAAATCGTGCATGCACTGACTAAAAACCATGTGCTGCATTGCCTGTGGCAAATGTGCGACGGCCTGGGTTGCGCCTTCAAACGCAAACAAACTCGCCTGCAAGCGTGGTAGCCCCACCTGCGCTGCCAACGACTGCGGGTTTCCCACCCGGTAATTGACCAGCGCAGCCCCCAGCAACACCACCTGGCGCGCGTGCACCACTGTGCGAAAGTGAAACGCCCTATCGTTAGCAAAGGCTATTTCGTCAAACTGGGCCCCCAAACCCAGCACAAATGCGCGCCGCAACCAGCGATTCCAAGGCATGACCGGGCCTTGCAGCAGCACTGCATGGTATGCATCAAAACTGCCGACTTCACTACCGTCATCTTCTACAGCATAGGCCGCCACCCGTGCCACATGCCCGGTGGCCGCATTGGCCTCGTTAAAGTTGGCCAGCAGCACATCGGCCTGCGGATGGCTCACAGCCGCTTGCTGCCAATGTGCATACGCATCAGGCTGCAACCAATCATCAGCATCTACAAAATGCACATACAACCCACGCGCATGGCGCAACCCGTAGTTACGCGCAGCGCCGGCCCCCGCATTGGCCTGCTGCAACAAGCGGACGCGGCCATCCTGGCGTGCCACGGTACGGGCTACTGCCGCAGTAGCATCAGTAGAGCCATCGTCCACCACCAGCACTTCTATGTTAGCCACAGGCTGTGCCAGTACGCTGTGTAGGCACTGCTGAAGCCTGGCCTGCTGGTTAAAAGCCGGGATGATCACGCTGACCAAGGGCTCCCGTTCGCTCATGCATCCCCTCCAAACAAATCTCGCGTATAGACCTTTTCTGCCACATCGGCCAGCGCATCCGTGCGGCGGTTGGCGATGATGACATCGGCTTGCTGCTTGAACGCTTCCAAATCGTTCACCACCCGGGAACGAAAAAACTCTGGCTCTTGCAGCACGGGTTCGTGGACGATGACCTCTATCCCCTTGGCCTTCAGGCGCTTCATCACCCCCTGTATGCTGGAAGCACGAAAATTGTCCGAACCCGCCTTCATGATCAGCCGATAAATTCCCACCACTTTCGGTTTGCAGCGGATGACTTCCTCAGCCACAAAATCCTTGCGCGTGGCGTTCGATTCCACAATCGCACGGATCAGGTTCTGCGGCACATCGCGGTAATTGGCCAGCAGCTGCTTGGTGTCTTTGGGCAGGCAGTAGCCGCCATAGCCAAAACTGGGGTTGTTGTAATGGTTGCCAATGCGCGGGTCCAGGCACACACCATCGATGATCTGGCGCGTATCCAGTCCATGTGTGGCGGCGTATGTGTCCAGCTCATTGAAGAAGGCCACACGCATGGCCAGGTAGGTATTGGCGAACAGCTTGATGGCCTCGGCCTCAGTGCTGTCGGTAAACAGGGTTCGAATGTCCTGCTTCACCGCCCCCTGCTGCAGCAGCCCGGCAAACACCCGCGCCCGCTCAGAACGCTCGCCCACCACAATGCGCGAGGGGTGCAGGTTGTCGTACAGCGCCCGACCCTCGCGCAAAAACTCGGGCGAAAAAATCAAATTCTGCGTTCCCAACACCTCGCGCATACGCTGGGTGTAACCCACGGGCACCGTCGATTTGATCACCATCACCGCCTGCGGGTTGATCGCCATGACATCGCGAATCACCGCCTCAATCGACTGGGTGTTGAAGTAATTCGTTTCCGGGTCGTAATCGGTGGGTGTTGCGATGATGACGTAATCAGCACCACCATAAGCCTCCGTCTTATCCAGCGTAGCGTGCAAGTTCAGCGGCCTGTGGCGCAGAAAATCCTCTGCCTCCGCATCTTCAATTGGAGACTCCCTACGATTGAGCATCTCCACCTTTTCAGAGACGATGTCGAGGGCGACTACTCCATTATGCTGGGCGAGCAACACCGCATTAGACAGGCCAACGTAGCCGGTACCGACAATAGTAATTTTTCTCATCTCGCAGAACTTTCCTCAACAAACCGCGTTCAACAACCCAAAAAATCGTCATCCCATCAGAAATTTTCAAAGTAATAGCCAGTGCATCCTCTAGGTACCCTAACTTGCTACCACAATAATAGCTTTTGTACTTGTACGAATAGGAAAGCACTTGCTCCTCCGCCCGCTTAGATACCACACTATCGATAAGCTAAATTATCGTTTCTTAATATATTCAGAAACAAAACTCCGGTCGAATGTTAAGTTTCTATTTTCCCAGTGAGTAATTCGCATATCTTAAAATATTCTTACTCTAGAAACAACCTTAAAATTGAAGTTGCTGACTCTGGGCCTAGATTTTCCCCGTGGGGGCTCAGTGCTTTGAGATCTGCAGCGTGTGCGCTCAAGAAAACATCCAATTCATCTTTCGAGAATCGACTGATTTCCAATCTAAAATCTTCAAGCAAATACTTTTTAATAGAAAGCATTAATAAAAAATCAATTACCACAGTAGGTTTAACTTTCGACCGATTTGGCTTGAACACCATTCCCATAGTTTTGACACAGCCAATCCGCCAATACCTAAAGTATCGCGCATTTAGCTCTATGTCTTGATGACGCTTATATTTTTCATCAAAGCCCTGGAGCAAGAATAAGCTCCTTGCTCTGTAGGTTACAGTTCCAGTATGAACAAAATGGGATTTATACTGCAAGGCAAGTAGATCAAAAAGGAGATTGCCTTCTTTATATCGAGACAAATCCTCACCTTCACTTGGCGCCCAAAGGCCATTGTAGCCACAATAACAGGCCTCGAACTCTGAACCACCTGGGGATGTCAAGTAATTAATCGCCTTTGCAATTCGACCCGGAAGATATAAATCGTCGTCATCTAAAAAACAAACATACTCACCGGACGAATTGAACAAGCCGGTATTCCTGGCACCGCATCCATAGCGAACTTGAGAGTGCTGAATAATCTTAAAGATAAAGGATTTTCGATTATTTTTGCCAATTTCTCCGTCGATGTAACTTTTAATGCACTCCAAATCAATTTTTGCAGGGCTGTCGATAACAATAATTAACTCAACATCATTATAATCTTGCTGAATGACAGACACTATGCTTGGCTTTACAAGATCGAAGGATCTGGCAACTGGCATGATGACTGACACCCTGCCGTTGACCGTTTTCGACTCAAATTTTTGAACAAATGTTTTGAAAGAGCTGGGGGTAGAGGTGGTGCTGATCGGGTAACCAAGATGGCTGAAATACGCATTTACCAATTCAGTGTTGGTTAAATTTATATTCGATGGCCAAAGAACACAAAAATCAGCATCCGGAAGCCGAGGTAAAATATTCGGGAGCTCATTCGAGCAGGCTGAATAAATTGAATCGAACGCGCGCTGACTATCATTTGCATTGAACGAATAACTTGCAGATCGAGCGGAGTGAAGAGGACGAATTGAGTCTTGACTACAATAAAAAAATCTAATTTGAAAAAATTTATTATCCCTTTTTCCAACCAAATCCTCAGACAACGAAGAGATATTCCGAACAATTACATTAATAGAAATTGGTTTTGTAAACTGTTCGTATCTCTCAGAAGTGCATAACCAGCGCATCTTTTCGGAATGGATAAACTGATCACGGCTGTTTCTTATGGATGAAGTTTGTACATCAGCAGCACAGATATTTGGAGCAATAACATGGCATCTTGTCGGGTATCTGAAGTAGACAGAGCCTAGTGCAACATTATCAAATGGACCATCGAATTCACTAATTCCATCTAAAATCAGTTGAAATGCCTCGCGAGTATATACAGTAGCAAAAGATCCGCAGGTCTTGTGCGGGATAGCACAATACAATTTCGGAGAGACCGGAGAAACATTATTAACTGGATATTCTTCAGAATATTCAGACGCCCCAAGATGAAAAATAAGAAAATCATTAGGGAGTTGATTATTTATCGCAAGAGTGCACGCCTCCAAATCGAACTGATCAGAAAAAAAAGCATCATCATCAAAAACACAAATTCTTTGCAATCCGGAACGCAGGGCATCCTCAAAAAGCTTTTTTTGAGACAACAGATAGCCGAAAGTGCCGACTGTTGCATTTTTCTTCATGATTTTCTGTGCGGATAGCGGTATGTGCTTCGAGCTGAGGCAAGTATCACAACTACGCTGAAGATAATTCTGATACAGCAACTGTGCCTCTGGATCACAGTACCCTTCAATTCCGTCGATAAAGCGAAGAAGATGAGAAAGTCCAAGATGATCTAGCTCTCGTATTACTCGCATGCGCCTCTCGATCTGAGAGCGCATAGAAACGACATATATAGCTTCGACGCCAAGCGCCTCAAAGATAGAGGAAATACCTACTGGAAATTTCGTTGGCTTTTCAGAATTAAGCGCGAAATTATCGATGATTTTTTTTTCCAGATAATCAATCGTTAAATCAAAAGCTGATGTAGCATATTTAAATTTCAAATCTTTGTATATTTCAATGGCCTTTTCAAAATCATTTTTAGCCAGAGCGCTTGTGGCATCTTTAACTTTATACATAATATCAACCAGAATAGATAGATCTCGCCGATAATTTTACAAGCCATCATCCGAGTTATCGAAATGGCCAAAAAAATTTATTTTATCTCCAAATACAATATTACACAGACTTGAAAGATGCCTAGCCTGATCAAAATATTCAGGGCTTATAAGCGTTTTAAGCTCGATAGCCTTATCCTTGAGATTTTCAATATTAGTGAAGGCGGATAAGATTTCCTCGGATAGCTTGCTCGTATTTTCAAGATACTTGGAACATAATTCACCATGAAGTTGAAGTGCGGGAAGTTCTTCAGAAAGCAATTTTTTACTCACTAATGTGGGAACTAAAGTTTTTATATTATTTTTATGCAACTTGAAATCGAGACCAAGTGCATCGAAATAGCCAGTAACAAGTTCATAATTAACTCTACCGTTAGTACTTGTCTGATAGAATATATTAAGATTCATGTACCCAACCGCATTCAATAAAGATCCATATAAATCACCCTCAGGCACACTGAAAATATCTTTTCCGACGTCCTTCAGACCAGGGAATGTAAATGTCGGCATGTAGCCGCGGGTCACTTCATTATTTGCATAAATATCAGTTGCAATAACTGGGAGCTCGTAATTGATCGCTTCTAAAAGCCCATAGGAACAGCCTTCCGATAAGGAGGGAAGCACCACCAGATCCGTCGCGATATAGTAAGGCTCAACGTTTTTAACACTAGGTAGCAGTTCAACACAGTGTGAAAGTCCGTAGTAATTTATTAATGCCCTAGCATGATTAAAATCAGAAGACTTATTGTCAGCTCCGCCTGCCAATATTGTCAAGACAGCATCTGGAATTTTTTGGATTACCAATTTCCAGGCCGAAAGGAGCATTGGAATGTTTTTGTCTTCGGATATCCGATTGCAGAACAACACTTTCTTTGAACTGCGGCGGACATTTTTAGAAACCATTACCTTGGGGAGATAGTTTCGGAGAATATCAATCTCACGCCCATTTGCTCGAAATTTTTCTTGCGTTGCTTTATTTAGGCCTATTATTTTAAAAGGCTTATTAATAATATGCTTATTTATATAACTCGTGTCGGAATGCGTAAAGAAAAACAGCTTAGTCCTGAGTTCTTCATGAGAAAACTCCAATCGGGAAGTTGAAATGGTTACGTCAAATTTATTGAGAACTTCAACTATATTATCTTGGTTCAGGTGTACTATCGATTCTTTGTTTACGCCGTAGAAGGAGTTCGACGACCCACCACCGGAAACTGAAAGACTGCCGATGCAAGCCTGAATGCCAATGTAACTGAATTGGTCAATGATTATTTTAGCCCAGTAATTACCGCCACCCAAATTTAAGTTGGGAAGCACAATGAGTATACGGAAGATGTTCAGAATATTTGGCGCAATATAATCAAGCCGGTCATGCCGATATTTTTCTATCAGCGCGTTATCAATTTTGTCGCGTCTATCCAAGAGCATTGTCTCAGACTTTAGATTATGATGATCTTTTATTTCGACAAATATTGGCGGGCTAGCCTGCTTCATCAAATTAATTTGATCTGGCTCCTCGGATTTGACATTTTTAAGCGACGGATAAATATATTTACGAGGAGATCGACTTATAGTTGGCGTTAGTGTTTCACATCCCTTCCAATTTTCCCAAAAGCCGCCATGCTTCTTAGAAAATATACGAAACTCGTCGTAGTAGGAATTTATATTGATATTGATTCCGTTATAAGCAGTCAGACCTGTGCACCAGATCACTTTTTCGAAGTCCTCCGAGTCAAGCGAGTATAGACTGATTAATTTTTTCAGATTATTCTGTATACATACGAAGTCAGCATCCCACTTTAGGACGCTCGTGTGCGTCACTTTCGAAAGACACCAGTTATAGTATGTTCCTAGCGTGTTTTTTGAACCACTTGCAACAGCCTCTTCATGCTGTTTTCCTACCACTGGAATATTAATATCATAGCGATAGAAATTAACATTTTTGAATTTTTGTTCTAATTCACGCGCAATTTGCACTGAATCGTCAGAGCTAAGGTTGTCTACCAGAATAACTTCGTTCACTACCGGAGCTACAGATTCGACAGCAAGGCGCAGAAATCGACTTGCATTTTTTGCCCGGATGAGTGCAGTAATTCCAGTTTTTAGTTCAGATGGTTGTAGCGATGAATTTATGTCTACCAATACTTCATCGATTGATTCAACTCTGAAGGAACCGATTTTTCCCACGCTGGCTACTGCTCTTGCAGCACAATACTTAATATTTATGCGAAGCGATTTTCTGAGCTGATCGGGTAAATTTCTTTTTTCCAGCTCGTAATATATTTTCAGCGCCTTATCAAATTCGTTATTGCGAAAGAGGGCGTTAGCATTTTGAAAAGAAAAATAATTACTCAATGGTGCCTCTTAACTTGCGTATTAATAAATCAATTGAAGGGCAAATTCAAGTACGATGTGCAATATAGATGAACCCTGTGATAGGTGGATAAGGATGTCTAGGCATCATGACCACGTACAACGCTAGTTACCGTCATTTGTACGAGCCATCAGGACAATCGTTGAGCGCAAGTGCGGCTGAGACTCAAGATACTCCTCGAGATGTTTCACGCATCGTTAAACCATGTTGCAGCTCATACTTGAATCCGCCGAACACCAATTTGTCGCTTCTGTGACTTCTCGTTGAGCGAGATGTCAGCTTCAGGGTACGCGTTTCGTGCCCCCCCCCCTCCCCCCCCCGAGATAAGTTTGCCGCACGTAATGTACTGAATTGAATATCGCGCCCAGAGAGATGAATATATCTTTCTTTCGCGCCAACATCAATGCCCTGCACAATGGGTTTGGTGCAAGATTTCCAATGCCACGGGGTTGATTAATTGGAAATTCTTCAGTGGCATTCTTCTCGCTCACCATTTAAACCGCCTCTTAACATTATGCAACCTTGCGATTACATATCACCATTTGGGTTCCCTGCTCATTGTTTGTTATGACATGCTCGTTTATTTTAAAAAACCTTGATACATACTGCCCAAATTCATCAAAGTTCCATTCCCTTTGATGTGCTGGGTTTTTTGGAGGCCCAAAATCATTGACTCCGCGACATATATCTCTTTCAGGGGTTGATAAAATAAGCAATTTAAAATGCTGCCTTGAAAGATATGTCATAAGAACATCTGGATCAACAAGATGTTCAATTACATCCGAGCAAATAATTAGGTCCGCTTTTATCTCTTCCTCACTACTTAAATCAGATACTCTCCAGTCCCTTCCTGGATAACGCTCTATCAATTTTTCCACGTTTACCGAAAGCTCGTATCCAATAGTTTCAAAATCTCCAAGATACTTAATTAGTTTGTACGCCGATCCACAGCCAATATCAGCAACAGTCTTCCACTCATTTCTCTTTATTAATCCGTAGGCTCGAAGATACACCTCTAGCTGCCACTCATCCTCTTCCTCAAGATCGTCGTAGTGAACATATTCAGTTCTTGATTTATAACCAAGCTTAATACAGTAGTTATTTTCTAACGTATTATCTTTTTCTAGATTTAGCTGTTTTTTTTCTGAAGCCTTTAATTGGCGTAGTTGCTCGCCAGCACGTGCCTGAGTAAGTAGCTTGGCCTCACTACTTGGTGTACCAATCAGGATGGCATTTTCAAAATGCTGCAGAGCACGTTGCTCCTGGTTTCCTATGGCAGCAGCCCGGCCGATGCTGTTATGCAAGCCGGCAATCAGCATCTGGCCAATGTGCTGTTTGCTGGCACCCCACTCTTGGGCCAGGCGAATAAAGGATTTGGCCTCCGCGTCTTTGCCCATTTGCAGCCGCCCTGCAGCAGCCAGCAGTGCCAGGTGGGCGCGGTCGGGGTGGTGTTGCAGGGTGTCGCGCTGCAATTTGGCCAGGCTAGGCCAGTCGCCGGTCTGCCATTGGGTGTTGGCCTGCTCTAGCAGAGAAGCGGTATCGGTAGCCGTGGGCAATGCGGTGGGGTCTTGATGGGTCATGTGGGTAGAAAGCAGCCCATTGGCTGGTCAATGCGGGCGCCCGTAGTGGTCTTCAAACCGCACGATGTCGTCTTCGCCCAGGTAGCTGCCACTCTGCACTTCAATCAAATGCAGGGGCAGCTTGCCGGGGTTTTCCAGGCGGTGCGTGTGGCCCAGGGGGATGTAGGTGGATTGGTTTTCGGCCAGCAGCGTTTCTTGGCCATCGATGGTGACTTTGGCGGTGCCGCTCACCACCACCCAGTGCTCGGCACGGTGATGGTGCATTTGCAGCGACAGTTTGGCGCCCGGCTCCACCATGATGCGTTTGACCTGAAAGCGCTCGCCCGCGTCGATGCCCTCATACCAGCCCCAGGGGCGGTGCACGCGGCGGTGCTCCACCTGTTCTTTGCGCTGGTGTCGGGCAAAGTGGGTGATGGCTTGTTTGATGTCTTGCGCCTTGTCTTTGTGCATCACCAGCACGGCGTCGGGCGTTTCTACCACCACTACGTCGCTCAGGCCCACCACGGCCACCAGCCGGCTTTCGGCGCGCACGTAGCTGTTGCGCGTGCCGTGGGCAAACACATCACCCTGCAGGGCGTTGCCGTGGTCGTCTTTGGGGGAAATGTGCCACAGACTGTCCCACGAGCCCACGTCGCTCCAGCCCATGCTGACGGGCACCACGGCGGCGTGGCGGGTGGGCTGCATGACGGCGTAGTCAATCGATTCTGCCGGGCAAGCGGCAAAGGCGGCTGCGTCGGGCCGGCAAAAGTCGGCATCTTGCGTGCGGCCTTGCCAGGCGGCGGTGGCGGCTTGCAGGATGTCGGGGCGATGCTGTTGCAGCTCTTGCAGGTAGCGCCCTGCGGTGAAAAGGAACATACCGCTGTTCCAGCAGTAGCCGCCTTCGTCGATGAAGCCTTGGGCGGTGGCGCGGTCGGGCTTTTCTACAAAGCGGGCCACGGCGTGGGCACCAGGGGTTGCAGCCAGGGGGGCACCGGCCTGAATGTAGCCATAGCCAGTTTCCGGCCCTGTGGGCGCAATACCAAAGGTGACCAGATGCCCTGCTGCGGCGGCTTGCGCGGCGGTGGCCACGGCAGTGGCAAAGGCGTCTTGGTTGCTGATGGCGTGGTCTGCGGGCAGCACCAACATCAGTGCGGCGGGGTTGGCAGGTGTGTGGGCCGTGCCGTGGACCAGGTGCAGTGCTGCCAAAGCGATGGCCGGGGCGGTGTTGCGGCCCGTGGGTTCCAGGTAGGTAGTGGCCGGGGTGTGGCCTATGGCGTGCAGTTGCTGCCGAACCAAGAAGCGGTGGTCTTCGTTGGTAATGACGATGGGCGCTGCCACTGGCTCGCCGATGCTGTTGTGCAGTGCTGCGGCGCGCTGGGCGGTGTATTGCAGCAGGGTGTGCTGGCCTGTGAGCGGCAGCAGTTGCTTGGGGTAACTGTTGCGCGACAGCGGCCACAGCCGGGTGCCAGAGCCGCCGCACAGGATGACGGGGTGGAGGGTGTTTGACGCCGTGGCTGTCATGGTGCGGGGGCTTGCGGGGTGGCGGATAGCTCGGCCTGTTCGCGCAGCAGCAGGTCTTTGATGAGTTCTATCTGGGTTTCGGCTTTGAGCAGCTCTTCGTCCATCAATTGCTGGCGGTGGGTGGTTTCCTGGTGTTCGGCTTGGAGTTTTTGAAAGCGATGTTCGAGCTGTGTTGCTTCGTTAGTTTTCTTTACAAGACTGACCTCTAGCGCTTTGTGGGTTTGTGCTAGCTGCTCTTGTTTTTGGAGCAGTTCGGCATGGGCAGCTTGCACTTGCTGAAGCTGGGTTTGTAGCTCGGCCTTGGCTTGGGCTTCGGCATCGCGCCCCTTGGTGGTTTTGACCAAATCGGCCTCTAACGCCTTGTGGGCTTGCGCTAGCTGCTCTTGTTTTTGCAGCATTTCGGCATGGGTAGCTTGCGCTTGCCGAAGCTGGGTTTGAAGCTCGGCCTTGGCTTGGGCTTCTGCGTCGCGTCCCTGGGTGGTTTTGACCAAATCGGCCTCTAACGCCTTGTGGGCTTGCGCTAGCTGCTCTTGTTTTTGCAGCATTTCGGCATGGGTAGCTTGCGCTTGCCGAAGCTGGGTTTGAAGCTCGGCCTTGGCTTGGGCTTCTGTGTCGCGTCCCTGGGTGGTTTTGACCAAATCGGCCTCTAACGCCTTGTGGGCTTGCGCTAGCTGCTCTTGTTTTTGCAGCATTTCGGCATGGGTAGCTTGCGCTTGCCGAAGCTGGGTTTGAAGCTCGGCCTTGGCTTGGGCTTCTGCGTCGCGTCCCTGGGTGGTTTTGACCAAATCGGCCTCTAACGCCTTGTGGGCTTGCGCTAGCTGCTCTTGTTTTTGCAGCATTTCGACATGGGCAGCTTGCACTTGCTGAAGCTGGGCTTGTAGCTCGGCGCGGGTGGAGTGCAAAGCCTGAACATAGTCGCGCACGTAAATGGCGGTGGCCAAAGCGGGGTTGCGCTCTTCGTAGGTGGTTAACAGGCGGTAACCCAGCGGCTGGAGGTGGGCCGACAGCTCACCGAGCGTTGCGCCTAGGCCGTTCAGCGGGTGCGTGGCTGCCAGCGGCGCCACAACGGTGCGGGCAACGATGACATCGGTGTGCTGCAATTGCTTGTTGGCGCCTTGCACAATGCGCAGTGCGGGCAGGCAATCAATGTAAAGCCAGTTGACCTTGGCGTGGTGCGGTAGGTTTTGGACGGCAAATGTATCCAGCGAGGACTGCTGCAATACGACTGCACTGCTGGTGGTGAGGTTGGGCCACAAGGCGGTCAGTGCTGCGGCGTCTATCAGGCCGCTTTCTTGCGGATTAGACAGCACGTAATACTGCGCCTGCGCGCAGTCTGCGCCCAGCAAGGCATGGTGGCTTTGCCGGTGCCCTTCCCCCACTTGGTGCAGGGCATGTTTGGCCAGCAGGTGGTGGCGCTGCTCGTTGGTGTCAATCCAATCGATCGTGGGCAAGCCCCATTGCTCATACCAGGCTCCTGGGTTGGGCAGACCTGCGCCTATGTGCAGCAGCCCTTGTGCGGGCAGCAGCATGTGCAGTGTCTGGAGGGTTTGGTGCATATCGGGCATGGGTCAGTTCACCGCCTTGAACTTGATGGTTTTGACGCGCACCGCCAGTTGGCGGGTGTCGTCAGAGCCATGACTCGCGGGGGATATGACAGCCGGAAACTCGATTTGCAGCGTCCACTCGTGTTGTGGCGGCAGTTGGTTGGTGTCAACTTTTGCGCGCAGCACCGCAGACCGATCGTGAATTTCTTTCTTCAGCTCTAACGGATGGCCTGCAAGGCTGGCATTCAAGCCTTCGATGATGGTGGCATCCATGGCGTCCACCACATCGATCAGCATGTCGTACTTACCTTTGCGCAGCGCTGGCATATGGATGGCGCTGGTTTGGCCAGGGCCGGCCCAGCTTCCGTCCAGCTCAGGCTCGTACCAGTTGCTGCCACGGATTGGCTCGCGCAGGTCAATCAGCACTTCGGCAGGGTGGAGGCGTGTCCAGTAGGCGTGGGCCAAGGGGACCTGGTTTTTTTCTTCCTCCTGTTGCCGAGTGATCTCCTTGAGCTCTTGCGCAACTTGCTGATGCTTCAAGAAGTAGTTTTCCAACTCTTCTTGCACTTGGTGCAGTTGCAGTAGCAACAGCTCGTTTTCTTGCTCAAGCTCTTCACGCTGGCTGTCATTTCGCGCCGGAACTTTGGCCCGCTCTCGCTCCAACTCTGCAGAGAGGGCACTCACTTGGGTCTGTGCCCCCTCCAACTTGCGCTGCAGTTCTAGCAGGTCTGCCTTGAGTTGCTCTGCTGTCGCTTGCTGTGCAAGTGCTGTTGCGGCATTCGCTTGCCGCTGATGCAATGCCATGTAGTCTGTCAGCACGCTGGCCCCCAATGGCTCTTCACCATCGTCGTCGTGGCAGGCTGATGACAAAGAAGCAGCACTTTGCAGCTCTGCGTACATGGCATGCAATTGGGGATGCTGTTGCAACAACTGGCGCGCAATCATGCGGGCAACTGCACCGGTCGCCACAGAAACAGCCGGGCTCGATGAAGCGCCCGTATCAGACGAGCGAAGTGCCAACCGCCACTGCGCTTGCAAAGTTTCAATAAACTTTCCTGGTTGTTCTTTCAGGCTTTTCAACTCTACCAACACACAGCGCTCTGGATTGCGTGCATAAAAATGCAGCATATGGGCGTTGAAGGTTTGGTACGAATGCAGGTGGAGCATCACCTCTTCAGCAGAATATCTGCCAGAATGAACCATTTCATCCAGCATATATTCTGGCGATGCATAGACAAGGACAAAATAGACTTGCTTATCCATGCCCTTCCAAAAATCAAACAACCAGGCACTACGCGCATCTGCCCAGCCCCATTGCGGGCTCTCCATATTCCCCAAGAAAAAATCTATAGCTAGTTCTTGCCACATTTTGCCGGGCTCCAAGGCCTGCTGCGGCGCAAGCATATTTGAAGCTACGTCGTGGGCTGCAAGTATTTTTTGGTGAAACACGCCGATCTCGATACCCTCCCGCCGTGAGGGCTTGGGCGGCTGAAGCCCCGCCGCCAGGAGCATATCAAACACATACTCATAACCAGAATACTGGTGTCCACAGGTGATGATCGTTTTCATGTTGAGATTTTTTTGATATGGGGCGGTTATTTTTGCGCACCAATGTGCTCAAGCAACGCCTCCCATTGCGGGAGTATGTTTTCTGGCAAATATCTTTCACCAACGTCAACAGAGGCATTGCGCAAATTCTTCCGTATCGCTACACCTTCATCAGATAGTACACGCTGCATTACAAGCGTCGCATCTTCCGTAGAATAGGGATTGAAATATTCAGCGGCCCCTCCATACACCTCACGGTGCACAGGTATGTCTGAAGCAATTACAATCCCACCACTGCGCATGGCTTCCACTCCAGAATAATCAAACCCTTCTGCGAGAGATGGGCAAATGGTAGCGCGCGCATGTTTGTAAAGTATTCGCAGCTCTGCTGCATGAACATCGTTCAAATAAAACAACTCTCCGCGCTCTGCCCAAGGACGAAACGCCTGCAAGATAGGGCCACTGTCCCAACCAGTACCACCAACCACTACAAGCTTGAGCTTGGGCATGGTGGTGTATTTAAGCCGCTCCCAAGTATTGAGCAGCAATAGATGATTTTTCCGTGGCTCAAGCGTCGAAACCATGAGCAAATATTGAAAATCATCATTAATTTGACTTTCGAGGTCAACATTTATTTGCTTCACGCTCGATGCAAACGCTTCAACAGAGCTTAGGCGATTTCTGATAATTTGGTGCACCAAGCCCTTCGGCGACTCCTCATTGAAGTAATCAGAAGAAACAATATTGTGTATTACAGCAGAGCGCGGCTCCGCCTCGGGAAATATCTTCAGCAGGTCTTTACGAGTCGCCTCAGACACGCAAACAAACCAGGCACCAGAGCGAACGTTACTCTGCAGAGCCTGAAAATGCGATGCCTGATGAAAAGCCTTATCGTTGATAGTGTGCGGCATCAGTACCGGCACTGCATCGTGATAACGCACAAGCAATTTTGTATTATCAGAAACTCGCCCAGGAAATGGGGTTTGCGCAAGAAAAAAATCATACCCTCCAGTGCCCACCTTAATGTAGGCAGGGCTGGAAGAGTACTTCATGCCCGCTATACCAACCTTGTGCATCATGGTTCGCGGCACATCCAAAATTCTAAAATTTGTGGCGGTTACCAGCTTTTTATCTGAGGCATCAAGTGTTTTGGCAAAAAATGTTCGCCAAACAAAATCGTCGAAATGGGCGGACTCAAAAATACTTGGCTTGAGCGTATGGCCAAATACCGCTCTGGCGCGCAAAATGCTACGCTGTGCATAGCTATCTACTGCATCCAAAACAGCCTCGTAGATATTTCTATACGGTTTTTCGTACAGGGAAACGATGACCCGAGATACTTTATTTATTCTACGGGATACACTTTCATTTTTGCGAGGCTTGACGCCGGGTCTTAATTTTCTACCACCATGCTGAATCAGACCCTCTACGTCATACCGCTCCAAAGAACGCAGACCCCGAAACAACAATCGTGTTTCTTGTGGTATTCCCGCATAACCATCCAGCGCTGGCTTCAAATCAAGCAGGATTTTTATTTTGCTGTTCATTGTAGTATTCATAGGCTTGTTCAGTGTCGGTAAATTTGTTTATGAAACCATTCTCCAACACATAAATAGTACTGCAGTGCGCGCGTACAGTTTCCGCTTGATGCGAGACCAGAACCATAGCCCGTTCTTTACGCCTCTCAAAAAGCTCATGCTCACATTTTTTGTGAAATCGACTATCGCCTACAGAAAGCGTTTCATCAATCAGATAACAGTCAAACTCGATAGCCATGGAAAGTGCAAATGCCAGTCTTGCGCGCATCCCTGCCGAATAGGTTTTGACTGGCTCATAGAAAAACTTCCCCAGCTCTGAAAAATTTAAAACATAATCAGTCTTTAATCTATAGTCAACACCATAGACTCGCGATATAAATTTTAAATTATCAAGACCCGTCAAACTCCCCTGAAACCCGCCACTGAATGCTAACGGCCAAGAGATACTCATCCCCCGGTGTATCCAACCTGTCGTCGGACTTTCAGCCCCTCCCAATATCCGGATCAGGGTAGATTTGCCCGCGCCATTTCTACCAAGAATTCCAATTTTTTCACCTGGTTCTATGGTCAGATCTAGGCCATTGAGCACATGATGAATTCCAGAACGGGTTTGATGCGATTTTGTAATACGATGCAAAATTATCATTATTCTGGCTGCACCCTTCTTCCCGCATCTCGAACCAACGCCAGTCCAATAAGCGTAATAAATAAGTTGCACACCGCAAAATAACTTATGTCACCATAGGTTCTAACCACACCACCAAAATATCCTTGCCGAATCAATTCAACACCATGCACCATTGGGATTTTTAACACCACACTCTGAGCAGCAGGCGGAAGCCAGTGAACCATAAACATGGCTCCTGAAAGCGGAAATAGCAAATATGTAACCACATGCCAAGTCCTTTCAATAAGCTCCGACCGCTCTGAAACAGCCCCAATAACAAACCCCAAGGCAAGAGAAAACCATGCCAGCAAGAACCATCCGGCAATAATCGGCCATGGATCATGCGGCCATTGCATAGCACCAACACTGACAAAAAATAAGGTAAGCAATACCATCGATGCCGTAGCACCAACCCATTCCAACAATACCCTAGAAATAAAAACATCAATGACTTTGACGTTTCTGTGATACATCAGCGATAAATTGGGTTCGATTGCTTTAGCACAACGGTTAGCCGCATTTCGCCATATCAGAACTGAAGAATAGCCAGTTATGGCAAATGCAACGATTGGTATATTTGAATATGCATTTGCCTTTACAAAATACCAAAGAGCAGCCACACCCAAAGTAAAAAGCATGGGTTCAGCCACAATCCACAGCACACCAATACCGTGGCGGCCATAGCGGGTAATCACTTCGCGCAAGAATAGTGCATGCACCACTCGCAACTGGATAGCGAGTGATCGCAACAGGGCCGTCTCTGGTGGAGCAATCTCTGAGTGGTTAGGCCGCATTGACTCAGTCCTGGTGCTCTTTGATGCCTGCAATCAACATGGTCAGCACGCCCCATGCGATCAGCCCCAGAATGAATACAGCTCCGATAGCACGCAGACGCCTGGGCTCCAAAGCAGAATCTGGCAAGTTGGGCTGTGCAATGCGCTCCAGATAGAGCTGCTGGCGCTGTGCTTCATTACGCGCCTGCTCCAACGACATCATGGTGCTGGCAAGCTGTTTATCCGCAAATTCTTTGTCTAATGCCAAACGTTGAAACTCTGCTGCCTTGCTGGCCAAAGATTTGCTACCACCGGTAATTTTTTCACTTTCGCTTTCAATTTCTTCTTGCAAGATTTTAATCCGCCTTTGAAGCATTGGTATCTGAGGATTATCTTTTGTATTTATTTGCAATTGCGAAAGCATACCTTTCGTGGCAATCAATTCATCTTGCAATTTTGCTATTTGCTGCAGTGGAATAGCCGTTTGCCTTTCGGGGTCAATAACACCTTTTTGATTACGGTAGCCAGCTAATGCCAGCGAGGCTTTTTTTGCGCTTTCTTCAGCCTTGCCGACTTCTTTTTCAGCAAATTCAATCAAATCTTGACGCGCACGCTCATTCAATTGATTTACCAATTTCTCTGCTCTATCAAGCAGATATGCATTGATTTTTTGCGCATCCTCTGCATTAAAAGATCGTACTGTCAAGGCGCCAATTGCTGTTACAGAGTCAAACTGAACATTTACTACTTTTTGATAGTAGCGATGCATGTTCTCAAAGCTTTTATCAAAATCAAGCCCCGGGAAACTACTTAAGAAATCCCCTTGACCGAATGAGGCGCGCAAATTGTATTCTTCATCTAACGCAGTGAGTGCATCGCGTGAGAGAATGTAATCTTGAATAGTATAGCTATCATCCAATGATCGGCTAAATCCAGTTCCCTTGAGCAACACCCCCAAGGGAGATGCGGTCTGCCTCTCTGGACTGCGCACCACGAAACGCGACTCACTAATGTATACATCTGCCGCCATAAAACCATAGTACATAATTGCCAATATCGTTGGCAATATCACTACCAATAAAAATAAGCGGTTTTTTTTATTTAAGATCATCATATTCAAATTGTTTGCAAATCATCCGATTCAAAATTTACAAGCTCTATATTAAACGACTTAAAACTTGAACAGCGGCGTTAATATGTTCAATCTTATGCTCCGAGTTAATAAAAAATCGGAGTCTTGCGGATTTTTCTTCTACTGCAGGATACAAAATTGGCTGAACATTGATGCCAGCATCCAGCAGCTGCCCAGATAGTTTTGCGGCTTTGAGGGAACTGCCATTCATGATTGGCACTATGGCATAGCCCTCTGAATTTCCTGTGGGAAGGCCATTTTTTTTTGCTTGCTGTAAGAAAAACCGGGTATTCTCACGGAGCTGATTCACACGTTGAGGCTCTTTTAGCATGATCTGCAGAGCAGCCAGAGACGCGGCGGCCAATGCAGGGGCTATGCCTACACTGTAGACAAAGCCTGGGGCTGCATATTTCAGGTGCTCGACCAAAGCTCTTTCGCCAGCAATGTAGCCGCCGCAACCAGCCAGGGTTTTTGACAGGGTTCCCATCCAGATATCCACGTCTTTACCACTCATACCCATATGTTCATGCAGCCCCTTGCCGGTGGCACCCAAAACACCGAGGGAGTGCGCCTCATCCACCATCAAGAAGGCTTTGTGGCGGCGTTTGATGGCTACGAGACGAGTGAGATCTGGCGTGTCACCATCCATGCTGTAGTGGCCTTCTACGGCAATCAGTACGCGCTCAAACTGCCCTCGGATGTCGGTAAGCATGGCTTCCAGTGCCACTAAGTCATTGTGCGGAAAGGATCGGCGCGCGGCGCCCGAGAGCTTGATGCCTTCCAGCACGCTGTTATGAATGAGGCTGTCGTGGATGACCAGATCTTTGGGCCCAAAGAGGCACCCAATGGTGCTGACATTGGTGGCGTGGCCACTGACGAAAACAATGCAATCCTCTACCCCGTACAAGTCAGCCAACGCAGCTTCAAGTTCTCGCTGTATGGGCCGCTCACCTGCGACCAACCGACTAGCAGATACGGTAGTGCCATAGCGGTCTATGGCCTCTTTAGCAGCCAGGCTCACCGCAGGGTGGCCGTTAAGCCCCAGGTAGTTATAGCTGGAAAAGTTGATGCAGTCGCGCCCATTGATACGTGTGGTGGCACCAGCTGTTCCCTCATGCACCCAGAAAAAGGGGTTGGTCAAACCAAAACGATTGGCTGCCGCTTTGGGTACCAGCATTTTTTGGTAACCAGGCAAGCGGTCAAACCGGGTATATGCGTCAGGCACATGGGGATGCGGGTCCGCTTGCGCTGCTAACGAGGCGCTGACGGCATCCGCAGCACCATGCACCGTGCCTTTTTTTCCGAGAATGCGGTGGATAAGTTGGTCTTTGGCTTTTTGCGCCAAGCTGTTGTTACTCATTCGATCAGTTGTGCGCCGTTTTCTGACAATGCCTGCGCGTCTATGGTTAGTTCTTGTATTTGCTCTTGGGTCATGCCACCGCCGTGTTGTTGCACAAGATCGGCTACCAGCGCTTGCTCTGTGTCAACAGCGCTGGAGTCGGTGGCGCCAATAAGCTTGTCGATGATGCGCGAGGCCACCGTTTGCACTGTGGGCGCGTCATTGAGCATCATGGCAGGCAACTGGATACCAAACCGCTGCTCCAAGCCCAGTGCCAACTCCACCGCCATGAGTGAGTCCATGCCAAGTTCGTGCAAAGAGACCTGAGGGGCAATTTTTTCGGGAGCAATACACAGTGTTTGGGCTACTTGTTGCGTGACCAGCGCTTGCACCAGAGCTGCTGTCTCTGTAGCGCTCTTGCCTGCCAATTGCGCCCTGAAGTCGGTAGCGTCTTGACCGGTAACGTTGTCATTTCTGTGACGATTGAGAACGGTAAAACGACTGCCAGACGATGAAGGCAACAGGCGTGCCAATGCTGACCAATCGAAATTGGCAGCCATAACGACTGGAGCGTTGTGCTGCAACATGTCATCCAATTGATCCAGCGCCTGTTGAGCAGACATGGGAGGCCTCCCCAGGCGTTGGGCCAAGCTGTCTTTCACGGCTTCATTGCGTGCAAGATAGCCAGCGTCACCCACTGGCCCCCAGGCTATGCAAGTTGCGGGCAAGCCCATATGACGCCGCAACGCGGCCAAACCTTCAAGCCCAGCATTGGCTGCCACATAGTTGGCCTGGCCAGGGTTGCCAATGGCAGTGGTGATAGATGCATAGAGCACGAAGTGGGTGAGCGGCAGATGCTGAGTTTCTCGGTGCAGGTTCCATGCCCCCACGAGCTTGGCACCCACTACGCGGGCAATGCTGTCACCATCAAGCTGGGCGAGTAATCGGTCGTCAAACTGTGCTGCGGCGTGCAACACGCCCCGAATGGGCGGGCAAATATCAGCCAGGCTCTGGATCAGATGCGCAACCGCTTGCGGGTCCTCAATATCGCAAGCCTTGATCACTACCTGCACGCCTTGGGCCTGCAAGGCCTTAACTGCTTCGTCTATCCCAGGAGTTTGCAGACCGCGCCGACTTACCAGTACCAGGCTCTCAACACCACGTTGTGCCAGCCAACGCGCCGACGCAAGCCCAAAGCCGGACAAACCACCGGTGACCAACCACGTGCCAGAACCAAGATGAACTTGCACTGGCGGCTTGCCAAGGGCCTGGACATCAGGGCGCTTGCCACCCATGGTGACCACGATCTTCCCAATGTGCCGGGCCTGTTGCATGGCCCGGAAAGCATCAACGACATGCTCCGCCGCATAGGAACGGTATGGCAACGGCACCAGCACCTGGGCATGAAAAAGTTCCATCACCTGCTGGAATAGGTTTGTCGCGAGTTGAGGACGCCCATTGAGGAGTTGATCGGCATCAATCCCAAAGTAGCTGATGTTGTCTTTGAAGGGGCGCAGCCCCACTGGGGTGTTCTCAAAAAAGTCCCGTTTACCCAGTTCTAGAAAACGTCCGAAGGGCCTGAGCACAGCCAAACTGCGCCGCATGGCCTCGCCCGCGAGCGAGTTGAGCACAACGTCGACACCCTGCCTGGAAGTTAACTCCAAGATGTCGTCTGCAAATTGCAGGCTGCGCGAATCAAAGACATGGTCTGCACCCAGCAACTGCACGAAGCTGCGCTTTTCTGCGCTACCCGCAGTGGCAAATACCTCAGCGCCCAGATGCTTGGCCAACTGAATGGCTGCGATGCCAACACCGCCAGCTGCGCCATGGATCAATACGCGTTCCCCGGGCTGAAGATCCGCCAGTTGTTTGAGCGCGTAGTACACGGTAAGAAATACGGTCGGCACAGTTGCTGCGGCCTCGAATGACCACCCTGCGGGCAAGATCGCTACGGCATCCGCTTGCGTTATCACATGGCTCGCAAAGCATGCCGACCCAAAACCCATGACGGAATCTCCGGGCTGCAAATGCCTTACCTGCGCCCCTACTCTGGTAACCAGACCAGAGAACTCTAGCCCAAGGCTGGCGCCTGCAAAACCGTTTTCGACAGCCTCGTCAGGCAGCAACCCCATGGTGTACATCACGTCACGAAAGTTGAGACCCGTGGCTTGCGTCTCCACCTCCACCTCTCGCGCGCCAATCTCGCGTTCAGGCAGCGATAGCCACAGCAGGTTGCGCAGCTGACCAGGCACTTGAAAGTCCAAGCGGAAACGTTCCGTGAGCCTGGGCTCTGTCCCTGCCGGAGCACTGACGGAAGCATGCTCTTGAAGCATGGGCGTATGGCGTGCCTGTGTAGTCAGGATGATTTCGTTGGCTCCGTCAGGGCGCAACAGTTCGCTAACCACCCGTTCACGCAGTTCCGCCAGATCTGCCGCCAAGTCGATGAGTGTGCAGGAGAGTTGCGGACACTCGTTCATCACGACACGACCCATGCCCCATACCGCAGCTTGAGCCGGGCTGGGCACCACAGGCGAATCGTCTTGCTGCGCTAATACACCCCCACGGGTCAGCACCCACAACCGGCTCGTTTGGCCTCCATGGCCCGATAAGTGTTGAACAGTGTGCAGCAATCGGGTGAGGGTGAGGTGGGCATCGCAAACACTGTCGCTCCAACCCTGAAGGTGTACCACATGGTCTGCCTTCTGCTCAGCATTGAGCTCGGTGGTGACCGTGACAGACTGACCCACGGCAAGCAATTGGGCGGCCAGCATTTCCGCCCAGTCGGCACTTGCGCTGTCAACGAGCAGCAGCCAGGATGCCTGCTGCTGTTCGGACAGTAGGTGCGGCGCCGCTGGTTGTTGTGCCAGGACAAGATACGCACCTTCTGCCAATTCTTGCGCAGCGTTTTCCTGAAAGACAACACAGTCTTGCCAACCCAGATGGCCCAACAATTGCTGCCATGCAGAAGGAGGCAACAGTGGCGACTCTGGTTTGTCCGAATGACTCCCAGCCACACGCCACCACGCAGGGTCACAACCTTCCGTCAGACAAGCGCTCCAGTCGGAGTACCGCTCGGCAATCAGCAACAGACCGCCAGGTGCGAGTTTGCCTTGCAGTTTTGCGAGCACAGCCCGGGGGCTACTGGCCCTGTGCAAGCAGTGCCGCAAAACGATCACGTCAAACAAGTCTGGGCTCGGCGACTCCTCAGCCAAAGCCATGTCCGCCGCACTGTAAGTGGCCACATACATGTTGGACCAACCTTGGTATTCCGCCTGATGACGCGCCTGAAGGGCATCGTCAGGGAGCGCAAGCACATAGTCGAGGCGATCCGGTGAGACTGTGCCAAGCAATACCTTGGGCAACTCTGTGACGCCCACCGAGATTTCCAACACCCGCAGCCGACATTGTTTGGGCCAGCCCTGCGCCAGTTCCTGAAGCATCCGCTCCAGCGCAAGCCGCATACCGAGATAAGCCGGGTCTATGTGAAAAAGCTGCTCAGCAATAGGCGAGTGTTCGATTTCTTGCGCCAATGCTGCGCCTTGCATTTCGCCTCGCAACAGCGCTGGCCATTGGGAGCCAGCACGCGCCAACAAGGTGAGTTGTGGCAAACAGGCCGGTGCGTCACGCATCAGCATTTGCCATAGCTCCTGCGATACGGGCAACTCAGCGTCGAGTGCAAGGCTCCAGCCGCTCTGCCCTTGTTGCAACAACCCCTCTTCTTCCAGCAATTGTGCCAACCAGCGGCCCAGTGGCGTATCAACAAGCTGGTGCAAGCGTTCTTGATCGGACAAGGAGCGACAGGCCTCATATCCGAAAGATAGGGTTAAGGCCTCCAGCAGCGGCAGAGTCTCTTTAAACCAGAGTGACCGCTGCTGAGCATAGGGCTCCAGGATCACTTTGGCCTGCTCTGCCAGCTGGCTGAGCGGAGGCACCGGTGAGGTCGCTGCTTCCATCGGGTGTGGGGTAAGCCATGGTGTGACACCCCAACGCGTCACCTTGTTGTCTACCGATCCCTTGATGTGCGCGGCACGGAAGCGACAGCCGCTTGCAATAGCTACCAGGCGGCCTTCAGCGCTGAAAAGCTCAAAGTCGGCAAGCACCGATCTGGTGCCGCCACGCTGCAAACAGGCTCGCAAATAGCTCACCGGGCCTGGAGCCAACAGTTCCAGACGCCCCACCTTGACGGGCAACAGCGCCACGCCTTGACCCGCCTGTATGGCTTCAGCAAAAAAATCAACCAGTGTTTGAAAGCACACATCCAGCAGCGCCGGATGCAATAAGTAACCGTCCAGCGTCAAATGCTCTGGCAACTGCAGTTTTGCCTGCAGGGTATGCCGACTCATCTGGGCACTCACCAGCCCTTGAAAACTGGGGCCGTAAGCCAGTCCCAATAGAGCAGCCAACTGGTAATGTTGCGAGCAATCCACTTGGCGTTCTGGCGCCTTAACCGCTTCAATGCGAGAAACAGGCAAGCGATGCGTAGGCTGCAGCAGTCGGCCGGCCGCATGCGTTGTCCATTCATCTTGGCTAAGGCGTTGGCGACTCTTGATATGAAAGCTGCCATCCCGCGCATGAATGGTCATGCGTAACGTACGGCCATGCTCCTCGTCAAATACAAGGGGGGCAACGATGTCCAGTTGCTCCACTACAGCATGCACATTACCGAACCATTGATGTGCTGCAGCCAGCGCCATCTCCGCATATGCGGCACCGGGATAGACCACAACACCTCCAACCTGGTGATCTGCCAACCAAGGCAGAGTGGCTGGATCCAGGGTGTTTTCCCACGAAAGCTCGGCGCCAGGCAGACGCCATCCCAACAACGGGTGAACCCGCCGCTGTTCAAAACCCAGCAAGCCCTCCGTGGTGCGCGGATGCCAGTGGCGCTCTCGTTGCCATGGATAGTTGGGTAGCTGGACCGGCTTTCCAGGATAGCCAAAGAGTGTCTTGAGGTCATCTCGCGCCCCCAGCAGATGGAGCCGAAGCACTACATCTCTCAACCTGAGTGCTCCATCGTCCCCCCGCTTGAGCGTGGGGAGCACACGCCCCTGTGCCTGGGTTGGCGCCAAGGACTCTGTGATGTAGCGCTGGAGAATGGCGTGGGGGCCTATCTCGACAAAAACCCTACAACCTGCCTGAGCAGCTGCATCTACCGCCTGCGCGAACTGCACCGGCTCGCGCACATTACGCCACCAGTAGTGGGCATCCAGCGCCTTGCCGTCCAGCTTGTTGCCGGTAACGGTAGATACGAACATACCCTCTGCCGCAGAAGTGGGCTCAATACCCGCCAGCCGCTGGACAAGCTGCTCTTCGATGGGATCCATGTAGTGACTATGAAAAGCGTAGTCCAGATCCAGCATTCGAAAGAAAACGCCTTGATCTACTACCCTTTTTTGGAGCTGGCAGAGATCTTCCAGACTGCCCGAGAGGGTGACATTGCCCGGACTATTAATGCCTGCAATTTCTATATCGAGCACGCCACCAAGATCGTCGAGCACCTGCTGCACATTTGCAGCAGACAGGCCAACTGCAGCCATGCGCCCCTGCCCTCTGGTCATTCCCTGGGCCTGGCTGCGGGCACAGATAACCTCTATTGACTGCTTCAGACTCAGGGCGCCACAAGCCCAGGCTGCCGCTATCTCACCCACGCTATGCCCAAAAGATACGGCCGGTTTAACCCCCGACTCTTTTAGTAAGGTGGTAACGGCCACCTGGAGGGCAAACAACAACGGTTGGCCCACGGTGGTGTCTGCCATCCTGGACTGCTCCGGCGCTGCCTGCAGTTCCTCGATCAACGAAAAACCCGTCAATGGTTGCATGGCCAGATCAAGCTGGCGTAGGAGAGCGGCAAAGCGCGGCGATTCATGCAATAGCGCATGTCCCATTCCAACCCATTGGGCACCATTTCCCGAATACACAAAAGCGACGCAGTCGCCGCCAGAGGCCAACCCGTCTTCCTGGGCCAGCCCAGGAACGCTTGCCCCTTCGGCAAAACCCTGAAGCATGTCTGCGGCTTTTTGACTGTCGCTTACATGCAAGGCAATTCGTTTCTCAAGTCGCTCGCGCCGAAAGGCCGCCGAGTAGGCAAAGTCGTACAAAAAAGCGGTGGGAAGATCACGCAAGGCTGCCGCGTATCGGCCGGCAAGTGCACGCAATGCCGGCTCAGAACGTGCCGACAGCACCAGGGGCAAGCACTCATTGGAAGGCGGCTGAAGTGTGCTGCCCGACGCAGGGGCGGATTCTGGCTCTTGCAACAGAACGTGTGCATTGGCGCCGCCAAAGCCAAACGAATTGACGCCAGCAACCAGTGGCCTGCCAGGTAATCTTTCAAGCGCCGTGTAGTGTCGAACCAACCCCAGGTTCAGTTCAGAAAAATGGATGTTCGGATTAGGGTTTGCAAGGTGCAATGCAGGCGGCAAAGCCCTGTTCTTCAGGGCCAACACTGTCTTGACCAGTCCTGCCATGCCTGAAGCAGCCTCCAGGTGCCCCAAGTTGGCTTTGACAGAGCCTATGGGGAGGGGATTGGACCGCGCCACCCCATAGACTTGCCCAATCGCATGTGCCTCGACAGGATCTCCGACAGCTGTTCCTGTGCCATGGGCTTCAATGAAGTCGATATCCGCCGCCTCCAGTCCGCTGCGAGAAAGCACTTCGCGCATCAGTTCCGTCTGGCCCGCACTGCTAGGAATGGTAATGCCGGTCTTTCTTGCCCCATCCGCATTGACGCCTGAAGCACGAATGACCGCCTGAATCGTGTCCCCATCAGCCAGCGCCCTGTCCAATGGCTTGAGCACCAGGACTGCGCCCCCCTCCGCGCGCACATATCCATCACCAGCCGCATCAAAGGGCTTGCAGCGCCCCCCCGCCGAAAGCATAGACGCCTTGGTGAACCCTACAAATGGATAGGGGTGCAACAGCAGATTGACCCCACCAACCAGAGCCACCGAGGATTCGCCATGACGCAAACTGTTGCAGGCATGGTGCAATGCCACCAGCGAGGACGAACAAGCGGTATCCACTGCAAGCGACGGCCCATGCAAATCAAATACATAGGAAAGGCGGTTGGCAGCAATGCTGAGCGTGTTCCCTGTCATGGAATACGCTGTCATGCTGGACATATCGTCCAGACCGCGCGTACCGTAGTCCAGCCCAGAAATGCCTACATAGACTGCGCAGTCCGACCCCGCCAAGGAGGAAGGGACAATGCCCGAGTTCTCCATGGCCTCCCAGGCCAACTCCATGAGAAGCCGTTGCTGAGGATCCAGCCAAGCAGCCTCACGGGGTGAAATGCCAAAAAAACCAGCGTCGAATTCTTCGATGCGCGATAACACCCCTGCAGAAAAAGTGACACTTCGACCGGGTTCCGCCCTGCGTGGATGTTGAAGCTCTGGCACAGCCCACCTCTCGGCAGGGACTTGCGTCACAAGATCCCGCCCCTCTTTGAGGGCAGACCACAGACTGGCTTCATCCGCCAAGTCACCCGGAAAACGAAACGCCATGCCAACAATGGCAACCGGCATATGAACTGAAGTACTCAATCTCTGACACTCCCGCAAAACAGTCTACGCATGCTTGCTATATTTTTTAAATCGCAATAACAGTCGGCCTTTGACGGCAAGCTCGCAGGGCTTCGTTGCGCCCGCCCGCTCCCTCCAGCGTTTGTCTCCAAGGCCTTGCATTCTTGCGCGGGGGAATCACCGCCTGCGCACCTCTTTGCGCTATCGCCGCGTGGCACCCCTTTGTGTCGTAGGCTCCATCCCCACCGACACTTGCCACCGGCTCATCGAGCGGTATCTGGGCCAACAGTTCGGGCAGCATGGGGGCATCGCCCACGCTGTTGTCTGTGACTTCAATGGCCCGAATCTCCAGCGTGTGGGCATCAATGCCCAGGTGCACCTTGCGCCATTGCCGCCGATATTCGGCTCCGTGCTTCTTGCGTTTCCATTCCCCTTCACCCAGGAACTTGATGCCCGTACTGTCCACCAGCAAATCCAGCGCTGTGGCGCTGCGCTGGTAAGGAAGCTGCACCTGCAGCGTCCTCTGACGGCGACTGATGGTGCTGAAATCGGGAACCCGCCAATTCAGCCCCGCCAGACGCAGCAGGCTCTGAATCAGTCCCAGGCTCTGGCGCAGTGCCAAGCCAAACAGGCACTTGATGCTCAGGCAAAACTGGATGGCCGCATCCGTGAACGTCTGCTGGCGACCTCGTTTGCCACTGGCAGGTGCGTACCACTGCATGTCTTTGTCCAGCCAGATCGTCAGCGCCCCTCTGACCTTGAGTGCGGCGTTGTACGCAGCCCAGTTGGTGGTCTTGTAGCGGGTCTTATTAGGCCCTTGGGGTTCATTCATGCGCCGAGGTTACCAGTGCAATGGGGCTGGTTTGTGCAACAAAGCCGTGTTGAACCGTCTGTGGCTGGAGCCGCGCGCCGAATTGGTGGACTACGCAGATCGCGGTGCGGCAATTTTTAAGGCGCATGCTGACGTGCCGGTTGCCGCATTGCACTGGGGCATGGCCGTGGCCACCTATCCCTTCTTCGTAAGCGTCGCCTCAACACCCTCTTGACGAGGAGGACGGGAGGCAGTCAAACGTCTACGACGTGGCGCAGCAGGGCGAAGCCGACGCGCCAGTGGGTGCCGTCGCCGGGGTCGATGGTGGCAGTGCGGCTGTTGATGCGCACGATGGTGCCCACCACAGTCTGCAGGTACTTGTCCTCGAAGGCAACCTTCTCTCCACATCGGAAGTCGTTGCGCGTTGGTCGCGGTGCAGCGGGCGGCTCAGGCGCCACCGCTTGAGGATGCGCCGCAGGATCGGGCTGCGGCGGTTCGATCGCGGCGTAGGGCAGCTTCCATTCCTTGCGTTCCTGCAAGTCCTGCAAGGTGACCTGTGTCTCGCGCATGGCCACGACCTTGCCCTGGCGCAGGCTGCCATCGCGCCAGTCCACAAAGCGCACTGTCTGGCCCAGGTGCATGTCCTTGCGCACGGCAATGATGCGCCGCGGATCGGCCAGCAGTCGCTCGATCAGCGTGCTCAGCTGGAACAGCTCCAGGCTGCTGGCGTTCTGCAGGGCATCCAGCACCCGCGGGTCGAGACCAGGTGCACTCATGCTGCCCGGCGCTGCTGTGCCCGGTTGGCCCCTGACTGCATCAGGTTCCAGGGCAACAGCTCGTCGATGCGGTTGATGGGGTGCTCGGCAATACGGCTGAGCACCTCGCGCAGGTAGGCCTCGGGATCCAGGCCATTGAGCTTGGCGGTCTGCACCAGGCTGTAGATCGCGGCGGCGCGCCCGCCGCCAGCGTCCGAGCCCATGAACAGGTAGTTGCCCCGTCCCAAGGCCACCCCACGCAGCGCCCGCTCGGCAGCGTTGTTGTCCATCTCGATACGGCCGTCATCGCAATAGCGCGTCAGGGCCTGCCAGCGAGTGAGGCTGTAGCCGATGGCTTGTGCCAATGCCGATTTGGCCGACACCCGCCCCAGCAGTTGGCTCAGCCAGGCGTGCATCTCCTGCAGCAGCGGGCTCGCCCGCGCTTGGCGTTGGACTCGACGCACTTCTGGTGGCTGCCCTCGGATCTCACGCTCGATCGCATACAGCTGGGCGATGCGCCGCAGGGCCTGCGCCGCGATGGAGGTCTCGTCGCGGCCGCTGCTGAGGTACAGATCCCACCAGGGCCTGCGCGCATGGGCCCAGCAAGCGGCCTCGGTGATCTGACCTGATCCGTAGAGCTTGCCCCAACCGCCATAGGCGTCAGCCTGAAGGATGCCCCGGTATTGCCGCAGGTGCCGCTGTGAGTGTTCGCCCTTTCGGTCCGGCGTGTACTGGTACCAGGCTGCAGGTGGATCGCTCGATCCGATCGGGCGGTCGTCTCTGACGTACACCCACAAGCGCCCGGTCTTGGTCTTGCCCCGTCCGGGCTCAAGCACCGGTACCGGCGTGTCGTCTGCGTGGATCTTGGCCGCCGCCAAGGTGTAGCGCCCCAGCGCCGCCACCAGCGGGTCCAGCAACTGATCGGCCTGCTCGACCCAGCCGGCCAGCGTGGAGCGGTTCAGCTCAACACCGCTGCGGGCATAGATGCCGCTTTGACGGTACAAGGGCAAGTGGTCGCAATACTTGGAGACCAGCACATGGGCCAGCAGGCCGGCGCCGGCCACACCACGCGCAATCGGGCGGACCGGTGCGCTGGCCTGGAAGATCGTCTGGCAAGCCACACAGACCAGCTTGGGCCGTACATGCCGGATCACCTTGAAGTGCGCGGGCACGTACTCCAGCTGCTCGGAGACGTCTTGCCCGATCTTGCGCAGCCGGGCACCGCAGGCCGTGCAGCCGCAGGGCTGACCCGCACTGTCGTGCTGACTGTTGCTAACCTGGGGCAGGTGTTCCTGGACGTCGCGCGGCAGATGCGCCGGAAGGCGGCGGTCGATCTGCGCGTCATTGGCTGGCGACTGTGTCGATGCGAGCTTGGATCGGGAGGTCATGGCTACATCGCCGCCATCGATCAAAGGCATTTGTGCCGCCCACTGTTCACTGGAGCTGCCGAACTCGGCGCGCACGCGACGCAGCAGTTGCAACTTGAGCTTGTCGACCATCAGCTTGAGCAGTGCCACCTCGCTATCGCGCGCCTCGATGATGCGCAGCAATTCTTCGCGGCTCGGCTGTGATGGGGTAGCTCTGGACACGGCCTCGATTGTGCCGCCCACCCGCATGGCAGGCGATCGGGAATGACCCGCAACGGCAGCCCTACGCGGCCAGCTCTGGCCGATGCGTGCGCGCTGGCATGCGCCAATCGATGGTTCTTCGTCGTTTCGTGTGGAATTTGACAGCGAGAATCCATCGCAGTGGAGCCCGGTGGGGCTTGTGGGCAACTCGGCAATCCGAGTTGTCCACAAATCCACGGAGCGGTGTTCTTTGCCAAGGAGGATTGCAAGATGGGTGTTGGCATTGAGGCGCTGTTCACCAGCGCACTGGGTTTGCAGGAGCCGTGGAGCGTTGAGAAAGTGGAACTGGACACCGCACGTCGGCGTATCGACTTCGAGCTCACCTGCAAGGCCAATCGCCTGACGTGCCCCCATTGCCAGGCTGCTGGGCAAGGCGTGCATGACCGGCTCAAGCGCCAATGGCGGCACCTGGACTTCTTTCAGTACGAGGCCTGGTTGCACGCCCAGGTACCGCGCATTACCTGCACGGCCTGTGGCAAGACGACGCAGATGGACGTGCCCTGGGCACGCGAAGGCAGCGGCTTTACTGCCTTGTTTGAAGCCCTGGCCTTGTCGTTGTGCCAGACGTTGCCCGTACGCCAGGCGGCTGCACTGCTGCGCTGTGCGGACAAGGCGCTGTGGCGGCGTATCGAGTACTACGTCAATCAGGCCCGCGCCCTGGACGACATGAGCACGGTGCGCACGGTGGGGATCGACGAGACCAGCCTGCGCAAGGGACAGAACTACATCACCGTGGTGCACGACCTCGATGCCAAGCGACTGTTGTTTGCCTGCGAGGGGCGTGATCACCAAAGCGTGATGGACTTCGCTGCCGACCTCAAGGCGCACGCAGGCGATCCAGCCCAGATCGAACATGTCTGCCAGGACATGAGTGCGGCCTACGCCAAGGGCGTAGCACTGGCGTTGCCCGATGCCCAGATCAGCTACGACCGCTTCCATGTCATTGCCATGGCCAACGAGGCGATGGATGGGGTGCGGCGTCAAGAGATGAGCACCCAGCCCCAGGCGATCAAGGAGGCCTTGGGCGACAACGACCGCAAGCTGCTCAAGAGTTTGGCCTGGGGCATGCGCCGCAACCCCGGGGACTGGAGTGCAAAGCAAACCAGCGCGATGCACTGGCTGCAGCGCTCCACGCTCAAGAGTGCGCGGGCGTGGCGCCTGAAGATGGCACTGCGCGCGGTCTACGCCAGTGCAGCGGCGGGCAACGACAGGGAGCATGCCAGCAAGGAATTGAAGGGCTGGCTGAGCTGGGCGCGGCGCAGCCGCCTGGAGCCGTTCAGAAAACTGGCCAAGACCTTGAGCGAACGATTCGAGGCGGTCGTGCGCGGGATGCTGGACAGTCGCAGCAACGCCTATGTGGAGGCCATGAACGGCTTGCTGCAGCAGGCCAAGCGAGCTGCCAGGGGATTCAGAACCGCCAGAAACTTCATTGCCATCGCGTACTTGCGCATGTCCAGGCTCAAGCATTTGCCGCTCAATCCGCTGCAACCAGCATTGCCGCAGGCTGATGGATGGGTGCATCGGTGTCTTTGAGGTTGTCAAGTTCCACACAAAACGGCATAGAGCCCTTTTTGCTGCCCCTGCTGCATCCTTGACGGAGAACGCAGACAATAAAGATCAAGGGAAAATGCGCTTGCGGCAAATGGTTGAGATGGATAGAAAAAATAATGTAAAAATTATTCTAGCAGAGATTAACAAAGCTGAATTACTGGACCTCTACAATGAATATAACGAGGGAATAAAAACAAAATCTTTACATATTTCCGATGGAAAGAATAAGCCAGGAGTGATTGCTGCATTCCAGGATTGGTACGCGAAGCGACTCTATGGAGAGATTACTGACAAGGAAATCGTAGAGACACTCTCGCGCAACCTACAGTTCCGATAGGTAGCAATAAAGCCTGATGTCTTGACCACCTACGGCGGGTGATGCCTATCGATGGGTCGTAGGAGGTCATCGACTCCCCAGACGCCTCTTTGACACAACCACCATTGCAATGTGGTGTATTCCTGCCTAGAATGGCGCCAACATTGCCACCTGGCATGTTGCAGGCCTGTCCTGCCCTTTCATCAACCGCATGGTCCCCTCATGCGGGGTGGACCTTTCTTCAGGAGGTCCACAATGGATCAATTTTTTTTGGGCTCTACCCCATGCATGGAAGATTGTGCACAAGTCGGTGCAGAATTCTTTCACCAGGATGAGGCGATTGAGACCTATGCATACGCAGGTCAACTGGCTCGCCAGTTCGGCGAAAAGGGGCTGTTGTTTACCTCAGTGACCTTTGACCACGAATTTGGACAATACAAAGAAGTGGCTGTCCAGTTCAGTGAAACCTCTCAAGAGCAATACGAGCATGCAATCGAGATTGAAAACAATATCCCAGAAAACTGGGATTTGGTCGCAATCAAAGAGATCATTGCTGGATTAATTCGGCGGAACTTCAGTTCGAGCGAAGTGACTACCAAGTTCGCCTGGATGAAAAATGATGTTCTTGATGTTGAACAAGGCCGTCGTCTTGTTCGGCTCATCAAGAAGGCGCGTGCGTCTGAACCGATCACCAGAACTGAAATTCTGGCTCTTCAAGCTTAAAAAAAAACGCCAAGTGGAAACTCTTGGCGTTTTTTTATTTCCGATAGCTGTCGGTGCAAAACCTGATCTTTGTTATTGGTAGAGGGTGCAGGCCTGACTTGGAGAATAGCGCACTTTGCTCAATACCTTCCAATCGCATATGAATCACTTGCGGGTTGCAGTGCTTGATAAGCCATGATAAGCCCGGTTGCTCAGTTTGAATCTGTCCGTGGGTACTAATTCTTCCCTCGGGGAACAATAAAACCGAATCGCCACCATCGATTCGTTTTTTCAGATGCCTCAAAGTGAGGGGGTTCTTTGTGTCCATTGGCACTACCTCGCCAAAGCCCATGACCTCGAATGCACGTAAGATGAGTTTGGCTCCAAAAGACTTTACTGAATAATCCGTATCGACAGGGAATATCATCGGTCGTGGGCTGGCGAGGCAAATGATGATTCCATCCAGATAGCTAACATGGTTACAACAAACAACCGCCCTACCCTGTTTCAGCTTTGCTGAAAATTGATCCTCGTTATAAACCCTGGCTCTCAGTATGAAGAGCAACACCTTACGAGCAAATCGATATGGTGTTTCGGAGCGGCAGTCAATGCGTGAATGAATTTTCATCGTAGCTGAGCTATATGCTGTATTAGCTTAAGCGATGATCTTTGACATGCCAGCTGGTGGTTTAGGTAGTTGTCGTATTCTAAAAATCCAATCCGATACCAAGCATTGTTGTATCCCTTTATTCTCTGCCCGGTGGTGCCCTGGGCTTGAAGGAGGCAATAACTAGCGTTCAGCACTTCCTCTCCAGCGCTGAAGACTTTGAAGGCGCTAAACGGGCTGGAGAAATTAGTGGCCGGTATGTCAAGTAATAGTCCATGCCCATGGAACCACTCGCCCATAGCTTGCATCCCTGAACTGGTCTGCAACTCCTTGAGCACCGCCAACTCTGCGTCTCGTAGTGCAGAGTCCCCTCCCCATCTCTCGAAGCCGAACCGCTCCAGTTGCACCCGCGTAGAGTTTGTTTTTTCTCGCTGGGCCTGGACATACACATCAGAGGCCCAATCGACAATGCTCAACAAGTCACTTCTGTAGTCTTCGAGCTTCGCATGCAGTTGTCGCATTTCCATGCGTAGGCTGTCCGGAACATGTTCCAGCAATACCAGGCTCTTCTTGAGGGTGGATGTGAGTTTTTTGATGCGTGATGCATCAAGTTGAATTTGCATGTCTCCGTGAAGCTCGGCACTTTTCTGATAAAGCAACCGAGTTTCCGATTCTTGGGCCTGAGTTGCTCCCTGTGTACTCTCGTGGATCTCGGATTTCATTCAGGTGCTGTTTTCATGATCAAAGTGCACATCGTCCTGGATCGATTCATTCCGCACCATTGCGCTCGTATGCATCAGCAGTCGCTCAAAAACGAGGCCTCAGAATCGCCTAGGAGGCCCTAAAAACAGTCCGCCAATACCAAGGCATACCCCGGAAAAAGAAACGCACCATGGCCCGATTAGGTGCCTTGGTGCGTCTTTTCGAGAATCCTGTACTTTGGATATGCAGGATGAATGGCTGCTTATTCGATGTACGACAGTTTTGCTTGGTCGTTATGCCGATGAGAAATTAAGCCTGACCGCTCTCCCCTTTCATGCTGTAGCGGTCGATCAACTCGCGGAGTTTTGCCCAGCCTTCGGGTTTGAGGTTGACGGTAGAGACGAGCGTGAAACCTGCCCCCCGCTGCTTGCGCCTCAGCGTCCCAAGCGTAGAGCCGTCCTTTCCGACAATCGACTCATCAGCGCCGGCCTCGGGAATCACGGCAACTGGTGCGAGGAGTGCTTTGAAAAGAACGTCGCAATTCAACTTGGTGCCTGGTTTGAGCAGCTCTTGAATCCGGCTTTCATACAGTGCCTCATCCTTCTGCTTGAGCTTCGACAATTTCTCCAGCGAGGTGAGGGAGAGGTTGCGTTCGTCATTGACCAGTTCCATGATGCGAGGATCGACGCTATCAACGATCCGGACATACCGGCTCACTGCATTCTCGTTCTCGCCGATGCTGTAGGCCAGTGCACGGCATGTTGAATAGACCTTCGTCTGGATCAACTGCGCATACCATTTCGCATTTTCCCAACCAGTCGTGCTCGTACGGCCAGCGTTCTCTGAGTGCGTCAATGCTGCCCGCACAGTCAATGGCGTGTCTTTGTGCATGATCTGAGCAAGGAACGGGTACATCTTCTGCTGCCCGTTGATCATCTCGTGGCTCAGCTGCAGGCAAGCTTCATGGCGGCAGTGGCCATAGATGATCTCGTAGATGTGCTCACCCTTTTCGTCTACCTCTCCGGTATCAACAACCATCGCCGGTTGATTGTTGCCGCCGCTTTCTTGGATACGACGCTTCAGATCCAAAAATTCAGGACTAGAGAAGAAGTCTGGCAAACGGTTTGCCATGACACCACGGCGTACCTGTAGAGGGGAGAGCTTTTGGGGCGCTCCTACGTGGTACTTCTCGGATTCAGCGAGGATGCGGCCAACCGATGTTCTCGGGCCCTTAGAAGGCATTGCTTCAATGGCTTCCATTTGCTGCTGCACATCGCTGGAATCGAGTTTGCCGTACTGTTTCTTCTCGATCTTGTCCAAAAAAGACATGGTTCTTCCTTCCTACGGATTCAATAGTTATGCAGCTTTAACTTGGTTGCTTGGATACCAGATGGACATCGCCTCAACTTCAACTTCTTTGGCGAGATCAATGTAGGCATCTCGTACAAGGTCGTGACTGATAGAGCGCTTGTAGGTGGCACCTTTGGGAGGGGTGTCGAAAACTGTGCTGAAAGAATCGGCCGCACTCGCAACTGCAGCCGATTTGGGCACCTGGACGCCGGACAGATATCGAGCGTATGTCTCTTTTATCCAATGCAGAACCTGCTGGCATGAGCGGGTTCGCTCAACCTTCGGCGAGAAGACCTTGATGAAAGAAAAAATGGCGTCGTCAGGATGATCCTCGGCACCAAAACGGGCGCACGTCTCGATAAACAAATCCCAGAACATCGATGCGCTGCAAAGGTCTAGATTGGATGGAGGCAGCGGCATGATCACCCCGTCTGTGTTGAGCAGGGCATGTGTCGTCAGGTTGTTGAGACTCGGAGGTGTGTCGATGATGATGAAGTCGTACTCAGTCTTCAACTCAACAAGTGACTTGCGAAGACGCAGCATTGCTTGGAGACCATTTTCCTGAATGTCTCGCATGAAATTGCTTTCCACTGACTGAAGGGCAGGATCAGAAGGGATCAGATCCGCGCCCGGCCAGTAGGTCTTCAGGACTTTGCTCTTCAGGGACGTTTCATGGCCCATCAAGATTGGCAAAGTGGTCATGTTGGACTCAATGTCCAGGGTCTGGGAGTAGCCAAAAAGGTTGGTCAGGCTACCTTGCGGGTCCAAGTCGATGGCGAGGATGCGCCCATGGCCGAGACTGGATAGCGCCTGAGCAAGGCTCACGGCAGAGGTCGATTTGGTGACGCCACCCTTGTAGTTGCAAACAGAGATGACCACCGCGTTAACACCTTTAGGGCGATAACGCTCGGGATTGAGCGCCCGCATGATCGTGCTGTACTCGTCTGCGGTATAGAAAAGCTTCGAGCCGCGCCCAACTAGGCTGTCTGCTTGCGGGCCGATTGCTTCTTTTGTCCTGCCAGAGGGGAGCGGTTGGCCGTCAACTTTCTGGTGTCGAAGAACTGTCCGAATCCTGCTTGCAGGAATTCCGGAGTGCAATTCCACGTCCGTAATAGAGAAGAACGGCTGAATCTTTGAGGTATCAGGGGCGAGCATCGTTCGCCTGGCAGTTGCAACTACCGCCTTGGACCTTGTGGATAGCTGCTTCAGATCATTGAACGAAACCATGCCGCGCCTTTCAGTGGATCAAATATGACTGTCCGCGCAGTATAAGCCGCGAAACACGTTATATAAAGCACTGTTGCTTATAAGTCGTGTCGCCTTCTTTTCTGGTCGGTTCTTGTGGGTCTTTAATTTCGTCGCTTTCTGCCTAATCAATAGGCACAAACAGAACAAAAGAAGCTCAGACCGCGCAACAGCAGAAGAAACGATCAGAAAACACGTACATCACGCAATAAAACACCGTTGGCTTGGAGAATCTTAGGCCCTAAGATTTCGCTCTTCTGGGGTGGTTTTGGGTGTGGTTGTTCGCCGCCATCGGGTGGTGTGGAGACTGGTTCGTGGGGGCGGCGGGCGCAATCGAGTCAAAAATGGTTACCGAAGGACCGTATGGGTCGCATGCCCCTGGTTGCGCAAACAGTCTTTTGTCGCACTATATCCCTGTTCGCTGGAATCAGAAGAACGGGAGTTATGCATGCAACCTCACACGAAGCGCGACGGGTACATACGAATTAATGGCGTTGAAGTCAGCGCTGTTGATGCTCGCTTTCGGCCTGGCAACTATCAGTCGTTGCTGGCTGGTGCGCGCGAGTCTGGTGATGCTGTATGTCTTTGCTCGGATGTTGGCCTGCGGCTGTCGATCAAAAAAAGAGGCAAGTCATTGCACCTTGCTGCATGGCCGGATCAAGGCGGGGTGCACGCTACGGACTGCCCGTTCTATTCGGGTTCGATGCCTGGTAATCGTGGTGTGTATCCGGGGTCGGTTGTTGATGGTCGGGGGCAGGCCGTAGGGGTTCCTGCTGAAGAACCGGCTGGTAAGTCTGTTGACCTCTGGGATGTAATGCATTCCCTTTGGGCATGCGCCGGCCTGAATAAATGGCAATCTGGGTGGCGTCGTGATTGGGGTCTTGCTAGGTCTCTGCTTTTGCGTGCTGCTGCAGCGTACGAATGTGGTGGTGCTCGCATCGCATCGCGGCTATACATACCCCCTGTTTTCTCGCAAGAGAAGAAGCAAGCTATCAATGATGATTGGGCGGCATTCACTGAGTTTTTGATGGTTGCAAAGGATGCCGTAGTTGCTAAGCGTGACTCGCATTCGTCTGGCTACCTGTTGGGGGTGGTTGCTTCGATTGAGCCCTGCAGTCGTGGTGTTCTGATGCGTCTTCAGCACCACTACTCAAAAATTTTCGTGACAACAGAGTTGTTTGAACGGTTGTCCAGGCTTTCTCGTCGTGGCTGGAATCAACTGCAGATCCAGCAACAGAGTAAGTCGTCCGTGATTGCCTTGCTTGAAATTTCCCCGGATGAGGAGGGGCGGCTGACTGCAAGGGATTGCGTTCTCATGCGGGTAGGTGCTCGTTTCATCCCGTCGAACTTCGAGGCTGAAGATCTCCTCTTGTCAAAGTTGCTTGAAGAGGGTCGTTCGTTTGAAAGACCCCTCTCCTTCGCACAATCCCATAAGCAATGCGCGAACTTTGTCCTCACTGACACCCCAACTCGAAAGACAGAACTGCATTTGACTGGCGGCGGATTCCCCGTGCATCGCATTGACGCTTGGGTAAAAGAACGAACACAAATCGCATCGGCCCGAGGTTGCAATGTTTGGTTCTGGCACAAGCCCGAGCCGCTTGGTGTGCTACCAGCTGCAAATGCGCGAGCAGCGAGCTAGGGGTGCTGAGGTGCGGCGTTTGAGCTTTCTTGCGCGACTTTTTCGTTGGATTAGGCCCAGAAGATCAACCCTTCTTTCGGTGGCGCGGCCAGGTTTCGAGTCGATAACGGCTAGATCTGTAGAGCCGCACAAAGCGGCTGCTGGTGACAGCCATATTGCAGACGACGCAGCATTTCAAGGGGTTGTGGTTCACAGGGGCCAGAAACTTGTGATTTCCGGCGAGTGCAACGGTGAATTCCGTCAAACGAGGCGTGGCGCAACTCTTCATGTCAATGAATCGGCTGCTTTGAATGGTGTACTGGTCACAACAAACTTGGCGATGGATGGCAAGTTCACCGGGTCAATTGAGGCCCAATCTGTGACTGTCGGTCGAAGCGCAAAAGTACGAGGCGAAGTTGAGTACGAAACGCTCGCTTGCGACGGAGAACTAGATGAGGTGGTATTCAAGCCGGTTGAATACTACCGAGGACGCACTAGCAAAGGAGATTCATTGCGAATTTAAACGCATCCCCCTCCCCTCCCCCCTTCCCTTCACAACTCTTCCCTTCCGTGTCTAACTTTTAATCTTGAGGAATCGAAAATGAACCAGACAGCACGCAACATCATTACCTCCCCCGCCAATGAACTCGCGTCGCCCCGCTCCGTTACCGAGGAGCAAATCAAAAACATCACCAGCGTTATCGGCGCCGATATGGAGATGCATGGCAAGTACGTTGGCAAGAAGGCCAATGGCGGAATCTGCATCGAGGGCCAGTATCAGGGCAGCATTACCTTTCCAGCGGGCGGTGTGGTGCGTATTGCCCGTGATGCGGTGGTTAACGAAACAACTCTTGAGGCCGATGTGGTGCTGATTGAGGGTTCGTTCACGGGTACTGTGCACGCTCGCCGCCTGCTGGAGGTTCTGCCCTGCGCCTCCATCGAAGGGCAGATCCACTATGCGGACCTGGATATGCATCGTGGCGCAAAGGTCAAGGCTGAACTGTTCACTCTTGAGCCGATTGCTGAGGATGAGGCTCCCTCTGGGTCTGTCATTTCCACCACTGCAGGTGCCTCCAAAGTCCTTGCATCGCCCTTTGTGCCAGCAGCTGAGCGTTCGCTCCCGGTCATTCGTCCCACTGCAGTCGCCCCGGTTGCCAAGGACGATGCTCCAGCATCCAGCGATGCTGTGCCGCTTGGCGTTATCGCTAGGGTCTAAGGCTATATCGAGGGTAGTTTGTGTGAATGGTTCGCCAAGGCCTTGCCTTGTCGGCCATCATGCTTCAAGTGGCACCTGAAATGAAACTAAGTCGCAGAGCACTGCTGATTGCAGCAGCCTTCGCGCCAGAGGCATTTGCAAGGTCTAGCACGGCAGGCACCGTGATGACACCAAATTTCTGGAATCAACCACGGTGGGTTTGGCTAAAAAGGGCCAAAACGGACGATGAGATTCGTGCCGTCTACTGGGCAGATGGCCAACTGATCGTGTCAGAGTACGAGAAGATTTGCTGGTTCCTGCGTGATAGAGCTGCAGGCAAGGCCATGTACATGAACCCCGTGCTTCTTGATGTCATCTACGCCCAATGTGGATGGTTGAAATTCAACGGCATTGAACGCCCTTACATCAGCACAAGTGGGGCGCGCTTCCCCGAGACGAACTCGAAGCTCGAAGGTGCTGCAAAAAACAGTCAGCACCTTCTTGGGAACGCCCACGATGGGTACATCGAAGGAATCAACATTGAAGTGCAGAATGAATTCGCTAAATGGCTTGGTGGTGGCGGGGTTGGTTACTACAGGGCGAAAAACTTCATCCATACCGATGTGGGAAACATCAGGTACTGGCGAGGTTAGTGGTGGCGGTAGCCCGGTCTGACGTTCAGCAGGCGACCGCATTATTTGCTAAACAAAGGCCCGACAGTACCATAGGCAAGAAACATCAGCATGTCAACCAGCGCAACAAGTCACTTTCACATTGATCAGAGTTTCATTGGGCCCATGGTGATGAAAGATGGCCAAAGAATGAGGCAGCACTACGCAAGCCTCGTTCACTGGGTTGAGGCAGCAAAGCTTGAGCCTTCCCGACAAGATGAAATTCTCCTGACACCATCAGCACAGAGTGCAATGCGTAGATCAAGGGCGAACAAAGATCATTGGCGTGACGATTGGGGGATGGTGCGCAGCTCTGTAGTTGAGCAGGGAATCTGCTTCTACTACCTAGCGAATGAGCCAATGTTTGGTCATAAAGAGGTTGCGCAGTACATTGTCGAGCAACTGGAGATGTGCCATTTCTCGAAGATGGTTGCCGCGCCGTTGCATCAGTCTGCAATGTCTATGCTGGCGGCGCCCCGCATAGCGTTCCTCGGTCACGCGAATGCACTTGATGCAGAGGTGAGCAAGCGGCTCCGTCATGTCCAACGCAGGTACGGCAAGAAGTGGCACTTAGTCCACTGGCTCGGCCGGCACAGCGCCTGGACCGCTCATGATTGGGCTCTTGCAGAGCGAATGCCCATCACCTATGTGGGTTCGCCCGGCAAGCGGTTGATCGGCGAAGACTTGGGCTTGTTCGCGCAGTCCGTTGACCATGTAATCGTCTTTGACGACAAGGACAAGAAAACTCACGACCAGCTCTGCAATGATCTAAGGCAGCGGGGCGTTATCGTTGTAGTTGCCAGCATCGGCAATTTCACTGATCAACAACTTGGTGGCCAAGAAGGGGAGGGCGGGGCAGAAAGCACCACCTCTGCTGCAGATGTAGAAAGTGCCAAGGGCAAAAAACAAGCCTTGCAGCCAGACCTTTTCGGTCGTTGACGTTACAGATTTCGTCTGTCTATAATTCACAAATAACGTTCAGCGTTATTCGTTGGCTAGTCCAACCCTTACTCAACCCAGCGGGGCCCTTGCCTCGCGCAGTGGCTCCTTTTTTTAAACAGGAGTCACATGACAGCTCAATACGATGAGGTCGTGCGCATCGAAGCGCCGATCAATACCATCAAGGCCCGCCAAGAGCAGGTCAAACGCAAGCGCCGTCAGCAAAAGCATGTGGAAGCCAAGTCCACTGCCACACCCGCTGCAGACGCACCAAAAAATCTTTCCGACTTCTTATTCCCTAATGGGATCTAGTTAGTCCGAGAACGTCACGCCCTCCAGGCACGCAAAGCAAAAAAGCTGGCTCTCCCCCCCGACCTCGGTCGGGAGGGGCCTTCTTAGAGGGACCACCCTCTAAAAAGGCATTCTTTTTTGCTTGCATCACACCGCCATTACGGCACAGGGCATATCGCCCTCCAACCAAGACCAGTTCGTTAATTTCCTCGGCGCCGACCACAAACAAGTGTTAGGTCTTGCACTAGCTTTGGGTTCAAAAAGTACTCGCGCGCCATCAACAAATCTTGAGTTCAGGAGTCGGTATGTCTCATTACGTCTATGAGGTGAGTGGTGCTCGCACGGTTACTGTGATGACAGGCTTTAACTGTCATTGCCAGAGTTTTTTTGCTGATGTATTTCCAGGAACGGATCTGAATGCGACTCCCATTCATTCTTGGGATGCAAAAGATCATCGCGAGATTGCTGGATGTATGGAATCGGTAGGGTTGCCTATGCACATTGAGGCATTGAATGCACTTTACCGTGACCAAACCGAGGCGATATTTGATAACACGGATATTGAGCGACGGTTTGAGGTGCTTCCCCCAATTGAGATGTGTGAAATCTCAAGCAGTATCGAACCCCGTCTGGTGGAGGTCATCAAGCAGGTTCATCGTAGGCAACGGACGGCTGCAAACAAGGGGAAACGGAATGCTCATTGCAGGGCGGTAAGCCACGGGGCATTCTTCGAGTCGAACTGCTGCCAGTGATCAATACCGAGTTCGATTTCGCCAGATGTTGATGGCCAGAAGTCGGCAGAGCGGCATGCTGCAATCGTCTGCAACGCCGACTGGTACTTCTTGCCCCCGTTGATGATGAATTCATCACTGCAGGTGCGAAAGAAGACGCCATAGGGCTCGGTCTTGAAAATGGGGACAATCACAAAGGGTTTGGGCTGGACCACTTCGCCGCATGCCTGCGTTTCAGCGAGTACGCGGGCATACGAGTACATGTAGGCCGACAAGTCGTAATGCTTGCGAATCGCGTCGAGTTGGAATTCACGTGGGCCATAGAAACGGGTCGTCTTCAGGTCAAAGGTGAAATCCGGATGCTCCATATCAGGGCGAACGCGGCACTTGAGGCCGGTCGTCGGATCGGTGTAATAGATGCTCTGCTCGCATAATGACTCTTCAACGTACTTGAAGAAGGGGCGCCCCTTGAACTTCTCGTTCAAGGTTTTATCGGCCAGCAGCTGGGCCTTCGCCAGGTCGCCAATCCAGAGACAGAACCGATCACGATTAGCTGCCCGAAAGGAGCGTGACTCGCTGTTATTGCTGAGAGGTGAGGGGCTTACCGCAACAAGATCGTTGACCGTGTGCGGCTCCATGATGAGCGCGTGCATGAGACTGCCGAAGCACATGTCCTGCGTGGGCGAGGTATGTGAGGTGAGTGTATGAATAAACGCAAGGGGACTGACCAAGGCGTCTTTGAGCATAGTGCTACTCAGAATGTCCTTGTCCGAATGGTACTCACTGTTGCTGTTCGCCTTTCGCGAACATTCGAAGTGGGGATTTGTTGCGTTCGTCATGCGTGTAGATTACGCCGCAATTTCAATCGTGCAACCTTGAACTACATACTTGCGCCAAGTCGAAACTCATGTATGGTTTGACAGATTGAAGAAATGTGAGCCTATGCACGAGTACGAAATCAATGAAACCACTTGGAATTCAATTCAACTTGTCAATGCAATAAAGAACAACGACGAAGAGAGCGTTTCCAAACTATTTGAATCAGCATTCTCACCTGAGCGCGCGAGTGAGGTGATTCGCGCAAACTCGACCAACTTCGTGAGCGCAAATGAAGCAGTCAATTCATTTAAGCACTCATTATTCTGGGTCGCTCCCATCATCATCAAAGTAGGCGCTTCAGAAGTTCTACCAGGCACAAACGGCGCCATTGTGCCCTTTGCTTGTCCTAGTTTCCTCCCCGCACTTTCGTCTTTGTTTTCGATTGGCGCCGAAATCCGACATCTCTCGGGGCTTGTGTCCCATTCAGCCATCACGGGTATGAACCCTTGCGAGGTTTATGAAGCCTGCAAGGTATTTGCAGGTAAATCAAAAAACCCGTCATTGAAGTTCAAATATCAAAAGAATGAAACCGGGCCGGGACTTCCAGAGCTGTGCTTCGCCATTGGCACGGCAAGCGGGTTTAACTCAAAACCTGTTGTTAATACAGCGGCGTCCAACAATGCATTCAAGTTTTGCCAGCTTTTTCAGAGTGCGTTGCAGTTCAATATTGGAGCAAAAGCTGTGCAAGCTGATAACGTCCAGTGCATGACACCCATGGAGTTGAGTGAGGGCCTGTACATGGGCATCAAGCGATGGCTCACTGTGATTCATGAAACCCACGTATTTGTTGCTGTAGGACTTGCCTTGGAGAAGGCGGGATGCTACGGATTCAAACTGTACATCCAAGCGAATGAAGACAGCCCTATTGAGTCAATCGAATGGAGTATGAAAACAACTCAGATTGCGGAAGCTCGTATTGCTGAAATCTGCCAGTGGCTGGATGGTGAATGTGCGATCCCATTGGAAATGAAAAGGCGCAAAAAAATGATGCTGCATTAATCGGTAGGCGTCGGCTGTTGGAATTTGACAGGAACATATTCTGTGGTCTCATAGAGGCAAAGGAATCGCTATGCAACATCTCAAGCCCGTAAATGCAGCACCTCCTGTTGGTTTCATTAAGGTGGATGATTCGTCCAAGGGAGAGATTGAAATCGTCTCCCACGTTCACTCCCCGGTAGCCCCAGATTGCCTCGATGATTCGCATGGCTTTGAGCGACATCCTTTGCATGAGACGATCAAGAATGAAACGGGGCAGGGGACTTTGGAGTGGGTGCCCGTTCAATTCCACTTCGAGCGTCCTGAACACAACATTCGCGCACGGTATGAAGGCTGGGCGGATGGCGTTGAGGGGATGCCGGTTTGTACAGGCAATGGCCAGAAAGCGGTGCTCTTGAATGCGGCCAGCGGCGAGCGCCAGGCACGGGTTTGCAAGGGCCCCAAACTGTGCAAGCTGGTCCAGCTGCATGGCGTTAAGTGTTCTTTCCAAGCGCGAGCGGATGTGCTTGTGAATGGCCAGGCGCTTGAGGTGCGCACCAACTCAGAAAACGCCTACTCCGCGATCCTCGCGGCCTTGCGGTACGCAAAGGCCCGGTACGGCAACCTCACGCGCCAGATCTTCAATCTGCAGGCTTGGCAAAAATCAACACGTGGTTCGAAGTTCGAGGCCTTTACCACCTTGACGCTCTTACGCACCAATGCTGTTGATGATGCGGGCAATGACGGCGAGACTGCAGAGCGCATGGATGAGCTTGGCGATGAGATTGCTGAGAACTGGGCACAAGCATTTGAGGTATCTCTTGCTGATGCGCTGCCCGATTCATGTGAGCCACCCTTCGAAATTAGCAGGGTGAAAGAGCAATCCAAAACCAGTGATGTGAAGCGCAGTGAAGCGGTCCTTTTCCCGTTTGGCACTGATGGCGACAACCACATCGCAAGGTTGATCTACAAACAGGCGGCCTCAAGAGCTGAGGCGACCTCCTAGCGAGCATGGATCTGAATAGGTTGATAGTTGGGGAGGGGGCCATCCTTAGCATGGGATACCCACTCTCAACACGCAAAGGCAAGCTACTTCATCCGCTGATTCGTACAGTGGACGCCTTCTCGCGGAACAAGGCCATTGGAAGTGTGGCCCTTCTTGTCGCCGCATTGAGCCTCGGTTACTTCAGTTCCGATAGGTTGGGTTTTTCGATACCCTTGGCCATGAGCAATGCGAACTTGTTGAATGGGCGGGCGGCACCAACAGGTCAAGTTGCTCCAGAGCCGCCTGGTGGCGCACCCCTCGTACAAAGCACTGCTGCGCCCATTCGAGAAAACCCACCACCCGAAGACGCCACATTGGTTCCAGCTGCGGTCTTGGCTGCTGCAACCCCCGCCTCTGGCGCCATTGGTGACACTTCGGCCTCTGTGGCTGCTCCATCGGCTCCTGCTATCCCTGCAATGCCGTCGCCATATGCTGTGCCCGCACACGCAGTAATAGTTCCACCACCTGTGCAGGCCGACTTGGCCAACAACAACACTCGGCCGGCACAGCAAAAAGTGCTGAAGCCCGAAGTGAATGCAGCATCTCCAATCACCGTTCTCGATGTCTCTGCCGGCGAGGAGAAGAAGGAGCCAGCTGCAAAACCTAATGCTCCTCTGGCTTCTCCGGTGAAGCCGGTGGCCGCCATTGCTGAACCACAAACTCAAGGCAAGTCACTTGTTGAAGCGGGTCCAGCGGCCCAAGAGCAGCCGGTTGCACCTCCCTCGGTCCAACTGCCGAAGATGAGTGACGTGCCGAAGGCTAAACCAGAACCCGCCAAGCCCGTCAAACCTGCCAAACCCAAGCCTGCCAGCCGTAAAGAACAGGAACCAAAGGCTGAAGCCCCTCTTGATCGCCCCCTTGAGCAGCCTGAACAGACGAGACAGAGAAAACTCAGCGAGGCCAACGATGAGGGGTTTGCTAAGCCTATTCGCGAGCGCCAAGTAGGAGGTATCGCGCGACAGGAAGTGCCTGCGCAAACTCAGCGAGTCGAGGTTCTGGACATCACACGAAACGCTGTCATCGTGACAAATCCCCGCACGAAACTCCCAGTCATGGTTGGGGTGGGAGATCGACTACCAAATGGCGCCGTGCTTACAAGCGTCAATCCTGCAGGCGGGACGGCGAACACATCGGCTGGTCAGCTGAGAATGGACTAAAGATGGAAAACAACATCGAAATCAACTTCCGAAACGAGAACATCAAAAGTCGAATCCCTGAAGGAAGCTCCATCAATGGGGACTACAAGTGCTCAACGGGCCTATTGGTCGAGGGGGAGCTGAAGGGTGGCTCTTACACCGTCACCAATGGACCTCTGATCGTGATGGAGTCTGGTCGCATCAGTGGGCGCTTGAACGTGCGCGGCGATTTGTACGTCCTCGGTGTTGTGGAGTGCGAGAGCGGAGTTGTTGAGGGGGTAGTGCAGCTTGGAGCAACCGGCAAGATGTACGGCTCACTCAAGGCTGATGCATACAAAGTTCACGCAGGTGGCATCTTGCGTGGCTCTTTTGGGCGCCGAGACTAGAACTGAAAATAGTGAGCCAAGATCGACCAACGCAACAGGACCGGAGGGCCGCACAGCTTCAGGCAAAGCTGTTTGGCTCTAAGTCGGCTTTCACATTCGAAACGGATTGCCTGAAGTCCTCACTGGCCACTGTCGCCGTTGAGGCTGCAACTTGCACAGGCCCCCAAACCTACGACTGGGCCGACAAGCTGACCTTCCAGTTGACCCGCCGCGAGTTGCCTGTTTTCACCGCCATGATGGCGGGATACGGCGGGCCAAACACCCTTGTTGAGTTCTTGGCACACGGGCCTGAGAAAAACAAAAACTTGCGCGTAATGGATCAGGGCGCATCATTGCTCATAAGCCTCAGACAGGGCCAGCGCAACAATGCATTGCGCATGCATCTTGCGGATACCTACCAGGTGCTCTCTTTGTGCATGAAAGCCCTTTCAGATAACGATCCACATCTTGATCAACACACCATCCTTGAATTTTGCCGGCGCTCACTCGTGGTGGCGCATGTTCCTGCAAAGTCGCCAACGTGAACACAGGGCTGCGCGCTTAGGCCTTGTATTCGCCCTAGGCGCTTGCCTGGGTTGGTTGGCCTGGGGTGAAGGACGCACAGCCTTACTCGCGCTGGCAATGCCTATGTGTCTCACTTTGTTGAGCGGTCGCCTTGCTGTCTATTTCTTTGCTGCTGGCTACCACCTCGCCGTATTGCGTGGAGCGGTTGTCTTCATTGGCGGCTGGTTTGACACCATATGGATGGGGCTGCTAGGTTGGACTGTCCTGGGCATTGTTGGTGCGCTGCCTTGGGCGCTTTCATGGTGGGCTCAAGCCGACAGGCCATGGACACGTGTTGCGAGTGTTCTTGCGGGTTTTCTGGTGTCGCTGCTCCCCTTCTTCGCCGTGCTGCAGGGTGGCCATCCGCTTTACGGCTGGGGTTACGCGCTCGAAGGTATGGGTTGGGTTGGCATCATCATCGCGCTGGCCATTACGGGCCATTTCGCTTGGATGCCGAAGGTTGAGCGCATGAGGGTTCTCGCTGTCCTTATTCCTGCCCTTCTGGTGGTTTCCTTCACCCAACAACGCGCGGAGATGCGAGGCGCTGGGCCGGTCCATGCGGTTGCTACACATCTTGGCGCACCACCTTCTAGCGACAGAGAGACCGTTGACCGATACCTGAAGGTAGGGGAGATCATCAAGGGTGTAGGGCGTGGACTAGATGAAGATGGGCTGATATTGCTCTTCCCCGAAACCACGCTTGGAGCCTATGACAGCAGTTTCAGGTTCAACAATCGGATGCTCATGGCCTCCGTTGAGGTTTCCAAGATTGGGGTGGTGATCGGGCGTGAAGTCACACTGGACGATGGCACTCGGCTCAATCAGGCGCTGTATCTGAACCCGAAGGGGGAGGAGCAGATCGTCAACCAGAGCAACCCGGCGCTTCTGTCAATGTGGGCGCCCTGGAAAAAAGATCGATTCACCATTGATTGGGCAAGAGATAACAGGCTCTACCTCGATGGCGGAACCGTCGCACGTGTCCTCATCTGCTATGAGGAGTTCTTGCCATTTATCTTTCTTCGTGATGAATGGCGGGGGGGGCACGATCTGGTGCTGGCCATGTCGAACGCATGGCCAACGGACGACATGACACTTGCCGGGGTTCAAGCCACGCATACAGAAGGCATGGCAAAGCTCTTCGGCCGCAAGGTCGTGCGCGCCGAAAATCGTCCAACAAAAAAATAACTGCGTATCAAGCTGGGAACGCTCCCCGTATAGGTCGTTTGGTGCTGTGTCCAGAAGTGGGCATGGATGGGATAAACAAATTTCCCAAAGTACGACCTAGGAGTGTCACATGAGCGCAGAGAGTTCTATCCTCTTTGAGGATCGCCACCGTAAAGCCTTCAGCGAAGTTTTCGGCAACGACTACATGGATCGCTTTACCGATCCGGTGGCCTTTCGCGAAGTTGAGTTCTACTCACCCCCTGTTTGGCAGGAGTACCGCCAAAACTACAAGGTGCTCTCGCGCAACCTGTTCGCTGAAACCGTCTACCGTCGCCGGCGCGGTTTCAACGAGGAAATCCTGACCAACTACAGCCAGGTCTCCGCGACCAAGCTGGATGCCATTCAGAAGCTGCTCACGGGCAAGCGTGATCGCCTGCGCGAAGTGGTCTCCAACAACGGCCACGATGTCGATGCCGGCTATCTGCACAGCCGCAAGTACCTGGTGCCCATCATCCACAGTCACATGATGCAGTTCCTCAAGATCCTGCAATTGCAGGACGAGGTGCTGCAGCTGACGGGTACGTGTTCGCTGAATGGCCTCATGTCGGCCGAGGAGCGCAAAAAGGAGGAGGTTCAGACCAAGGCCGCTGTGCGCTCCTTCAGCGGCACCATTCGCAACGAGTCGATCAAGATGCGTAAGGAGGCCCAACGCATCCATGCAGAGCAATCGGATGATGTCGAGCTGCAGCAGACAATTCAAGCCCAAAAGGACGCCGAGGCTCACGCAGAAGCCCAGCTTGAGGCGGATCGCCGGGGGATCGAGATCCCGGACAACGCTGACCCCGTGAAAGTCATGGCCGGGCTCTCTGCGTCGAAGGAACAGGCTACCAGCTCCACCGCGCCTGAGCCTGAAGTTGCTGCCGCTTAGTTCAGCGCAACCTCAGCTGACTTTTACTCAACTACTTAAAGACCCGGCTCGGCGAGTCGGGTCTTTTGCTAATTTCTATGGCACTCACGCGTTCACAACAAGCAGCGGTTGACTGGCAAGGTAATCTTGTGATGTTCGCGGGGCCTGGTTCTGGAAAGACGAGCACGAGCATCGAGAAGGTGATGTCGATACTCCAGAATCCCGCCAGCAAAATGCTGATGACCACATTCACTCGCGAAGCCAGCGCGGAGATGCGTCAGCGGTTGGACAAAAGGTTCCAGGCGGGAGGCCTGCCACCACCATCTGAGGACCGCCTGAGAATCAGCACCTTCGATTCACTCACCCTTTGGCACATGAAGCTCATGACCAACGGGCGCATGAAGCTCCTCAGTCCTCAGGCACAGGCACCGAGAATCTGGCAGCTCTGCGCAGAGCTTGGTATCGGGAAGTTCGAAAACCACGCTCCGTGGTTTGATGCATACCAGGCAGTGATTGATCGTGAAGCGCTGATTAAGGAGATCAAAGAAAAATCACCTACCACCCTTGAGCTGATTGAAGCCTACTACGACTGGTTGCGCTCGGGTGGAATGATGGACCTTGCAACGATCAAGCGGACAGTGGCCATCCAAATGCGCGATGGGAACATGGAGCTTCTGCCTTTCACTCACATGCTTGTCGATGAGGGCCAAGACTGCGATGAACTCCAGATTCAAATAGCCATCACACAGGCTCAAAACGGCTGCACAACAACGCTGGTTGGGGATGATGACCAGACCATCTATGACTGGCGCTCAGCTGCCGGATACAAGGGGATGATCAAGTTCCGGGATGAGACATCTGCAGAGGTTGTCCGCCTCGCTGAGAACTTCCGGAGCCATGAAGAAATCGTCCGCCACGCAACTCAGTTGATCAGGTTCAACAACCCGGATCGAATAGAAAAAAATCAGGTGGCAGTAAAGGGGGCAGGGGGGTATGTCAAGGTCTCATCTTTTGGGACCATCGTGGAGCAGGCCAAATGGGCTTGTGGTCACATTGCGGAAAACCTTGCTCCGCCATACTCATGCGCCATCCTTTCCAGAACCAACATAAATCTTGATGCGGCCGAGGCTGCGTGCAAAGAGTACGGTCTTCCCTACCACCGCCAGGGATCATCGCTATGGGACCGAGAGGACATATCTGCCTACACGGCAATGATGACCTTCTGGATGTCTGGGGGGGCTGACATGTTGTCCCAAACGATGGGGCTACTCGGGTTTGACCGGGGAACTGTGAACGGTCTGCTGTCACAGCTACAAACGACCCAACTGGCATTTAGGCGTGGACATGTGCCAGATATTCCCGGAGCTTCGAATGCTGAAGTTTTTGTCCTTGAGGAAATGTCGCGTGCTTTTGGAAAGTGGCGCCAGGAGGCAAAGGAGGCATCATCGATCTACAGGCCCGGCGCGAGCCATGATGCTTACGAGTTGATCATTCGAGAGTCGGTTGCCATTTTCCCGACCTGGTACTCAACGCTTGGTGCCAACGCAAAAAGGAATGGTGACGACCACCCCAAAGTCACTCGGCTGAAGTCGGGGCTGGAGCATGTGGAGAGTGCCTTGTTGCGCATTTCTGGGCACCTGAAAAGCAGGATTAGGCTCCTCAGGACGAAGAAAAAGGAGGAGTTCGAGGAGGGACAGATCCGGCTGCTAACGATGCATGGTAGTAAAGGCCTGGAGTGGGATAACGTCTACATCATTGGAGCTGACGAACGTGACGATGACAGCACTCTAACCACAGGACCAGCTGAAAGACGAGTGATGTTCGTGGGCATGACCCGTGCACGTGCCCAGTTGAATATAGCCTTCTCGGGCAAGATGCCGATCTTCATGAAGGAGGCGGGGTTCAGGTTTGAAGACGTTCAAATCGAACCACCCATCGTGCCGTCGCCGCTCATGGCCCAAGCAGAGGCCAACGATGATTTTTTCGAATAACGCCTGCACGATCTGTAAATCCATCCGTCTAGCTGAGATCAGAGCCTGGCCATCGGCCCAAAGAAAAAGGGGAGCAGTATTACCTGCTCCCCTTTTTTTTGAATTCGTGCGTTGCCGGTGTGACAGCTTCCTCATTTGCGTATTACGCGCAGAATCGGAGTGCTGATCAGTGTGCCGGCGAAAACACACAGAGAAAAAATAAGAAATTCCATGATGCCGCTCCTTGGAAGTGAAGATCTCCCGCAGAGTGCACACATGACACCAAGATGCCAGTGGCACCCGCAGGCTAAAGAACACCATCTCGGAATCCTTTAGCCTGCGGGCGCCACAGTAGAGAGCACGCTTTGCAGCGTACTAATTTGAAACACGTGCCAGGTCGCCCATGACACGTGATATCAAATCAAAAAATGAAGCTCATGCGAATGCTGTCAGGGACAACATTCTCAGGAACGAGCGCAGACAGAGCCTACGCGATTAAGGGGTGACACACGGTCACAATCTCGCCACTAGGACGAAGTTCTATCCATGATACATGAGGATGCGCCTAGGCACATCCTCATGATCATTAAGGCCGAAACTCAGGAGGGAAATAATCAATCAAGCACTCATCGGGTATCGAATTGGCCACGGCCAATGCATACTCTTTGAGCCCGGTTTCCCCAGCCTGTTTGATTTCTTCGCCCTCCACGACTCCCAGCTCCTTCGCGATGCGGCTTATGCCGGCCTGATCAAGTTGTTCGAGAAACGTCTTCTGCATGGGGAAATACCGTCCCAAAGGGACTTGCAGAGCCTTCAGCAGTTCACGCACCTGTTCAAGTGGTGCCTCGTCAACTAGATTGACCGCAATCTCCTGCAGGCCTTCTGTAAGCACTGCGGGGTCTTCCATCGCGTTTGCCATCTCCAGCGCTTTTGCAGGGCTGACTTTGCACTTGAAGACTGACTCGCCAAAGTCACTTGTTGTCTTCCAGCCGCCAGCAAGCATGCACAGGAGTAGGACGCGGTTAAGGCCACGATCTGCCTCCAGTACGAACCGCTTCAGGCCGTTGCGCCACAGCTTCTCGCGAGTGTCGTCAAAGGATTTGGTCCTCGCGGGAGACAGGTTCTTTTCAATTTTCCTGTTGCCGTTGACGGCGCCACTTTCGCAATGCTTGATGAGGTTGCAATCGCCGTTTGTGCAAAGCCCTGGGGCAATGTGAATCGGAAAAACCTTCGATGACAGCAAAGAGTTGTGGATGCAGCTTTTGCAGGCCGCTTCCCTTTTCTGAGATGCCGGAAGGTCTTCAAGTCGCAGTGCTTTGGACTCAATGCTGGCGCGCAGCTCGTCTATACCGACGGCGTAGTCAAGCGTCTGGATTGCGTGGATGGCCTCAGTCTGCTTTTCTTTGGAAAGCACAGCCAGTAGCTGCGCAAGCTCCAAGGAAATCCGATTTTGACTGATGGCTTCGAGGACGCCGCGAGCAGCGAACTTCTCGACAAGACCAAGAAGGTCATTGGATTCAAGAGGGATCATTGTGGCTCCAAAAAAAAAGGAGCCACTCCAATTGGGGTGGCCCCAACTGGGTGAGAAAGGCTCGCAAGAGCGAGGGCAAGCATCTGCTTGTGTGCAAAGTTTACCAGTCAGAGCTATTAATTGCACAGAAAAATTGCGCATACGACCGTTAGCGGCAGTTATGCGGCAATGAAAAAAATAGAAGGGAAGCAAGAATGGCGTATGTCATTCTTCCGTAGGCTCTTCTCGTCTAAGGCATCCGCAGCAGCCGGATCGACTCAGCCCAACTCTGGGGCGGTGATTGAGTCACCAAGGGTGGTGAGTCAAGTCCAATATCCCCCTGTCGATGGCGGCTTGCCGTTGGCATCGGTGGAAGAACTGATGGAAGGCCAAGCGGATCTCATTGCAAGAGTGCGCATCAATGCTGCCATTCCACACAAAGCCTTCGAGGACCGATACATCGTTCCCATTCAAAACCTTGCCAGCTACATCCTCAACCTTCCTGCAACACAGGATCGAGAATATGGCGGGCCTGGTGGGCTGTTTCGAGCCGCGCTGGATCTGGCGTTTCTGAGCTTCCAAGCTGCAGATGGCCGCATCTTCACCGGCATGTTGGGCGTTGAGGACCGGCACAAGCTTGAAACCCGTTGGCGCTACATCTGCTTTGCAGCTGGACTTCTCTGGCCAGTAGGCAAAACCATCGAATCTATTCGCGTTCAGGGCAATGGCTCAATTTGGCCAGCGCGCAAGCAGGGCTTGGGGTTTTGGAGCAAGGAAGCCCAGGTTTCCCAGGTGTTTCTCACATGGCCCCGTGGAACTCTGGAGCCTGGTCCGAGCGTCAATGGGAGCGCTCTCGCGGTGAACATACTTGGGGATAAGGCCATTGAGTGGCTGGAGCAAGGCTCCCCGCAGATGATGACCGCTCTCATCGAAGTTTCAGCCGGCATTCGAAAAGAGTTCAACTCGATTGCTTACGATGTGATCGCTTCCATGTGGAAGAAGGCACTGACGCTAGAACAAGCGCGCATGCCAAGTAACTATGGCCGGGTGAAGTACGGCCAACATCTTGCGCCTTACATCATTGACGCACTTCGCAGTCTTTTGAGGGAGGGCGCCTGGTCGATCAATCGGTCACCTTTGCACGTCGATTCAACCGGAATCTACCTGCAATGGCCGACAGCCGCCCAGGACATCCTGCGCCAGCTCGCATCAAAAGGCATTGCGCAAACACCAGAGAGCCCTGAAGCCCTGATGACGATGATGGCCGATGAAGATCTCATCAAGATCGATCAATTGGGTGGAGCATTCAATGACATTACAGATGCTGATGGTGTCATTACAAGCGCCCTAAAACTTCTGAAGCCCAATATCGTTATCCCTGATTACGACCCGCGAGAGTACGCAAAGGCAAGTCCTGCCGAGACATCAAAGGTTCAAACAGATTCCAAGGCCGCAAAGCAGGGGAGCACTGAAACCAAGGGCGCACCAGTCCATGCTGAACAGTCTGCGCCAACTCAGTCCGAGGTCACGGCCTCCGCGCCCAAGGCAAGTAGTGATGAAGTCCTGGCCCCCCCACCGCCAGCAGCCGATCCGCTGGCGGCGACTATTGGAATGTCTGTGGATGCACCTTCGATTGATCAAGAAGAAGCTGCACAGCCGTCCAATAGCGAGCCAGGTGAATCTCAGCTGGTAGTGACCAAGGCTGCTACTCAAGAAGAGGCATCCAAGAAGGCGAATCCACCCCAGCAGACCTACAAGGATATTCTCCCGCATGCAGTAATCAAGTCGATTAACGATGGTCTTGTATCCGGCCAGCTCGTAAAACTAATTGATAAGCTCAAAACAGACGCCTATAAAGATAGGCTTCTTTATTCCGAAAAATATATTGCAGTCCCTTGGGACTCCTTTGATGGGATTACGCTCAATCCGGCAAGTTTTCTTTCAAAACTTGGCGATGCAGGTTATTTGCATGCGGACCCTAAGGCAAGAGGGAAAAAGATGCATGAACTACCAGTATCGCCGAATAGCACGGTCAAAGACAAATACTATTTACTCGCGCGAATCCTAACGGACAAACTGGGCCTGACAGATAAATGAGCATCGAATATAGAACTTACCTCCGCCCAATATACGAAGCGAAAGCAGCGGCAGCGTGGATCATTTCCTCGTTTTGGTGTCTGGCTATTGGTGCAATCTTCAATATTGGGTACACAGCCGGCGTGTCACTGGTTGTCTTGTGCCTCGGTATGGGCTTGTGGCGGGGGTACAAGGGCCGCGAGCTTGTAGAGCGGAAACTTGCTCTTGTTGGGTCAAGCGTTGAGATCCTTCCTGTGCGGAATCTGCTCGCGTCTATGCCCGCCATTGGCAACAATCTTTGGCTTGGCCGGGGCTGGAGATGGGAGCCTCGCCACACGGCTATCGCGTACGAGCTGAGCAAGCACGATACCGAGAAGATTTACCCGGAGCCTTGGGTCACTAAGTTGCTTGGCATGAAGCACAAACCCGCCGATATGCGGGGCCTGCAATGGGTGCATGGCCTGGAACCCAAGGCCAATGAGAAGGATGTTCTTTCTCCCATGGATGCCCTCAAAGGGCACTGCGCAATCATCGCGACCACTGGTGCAATCAAGACAAGGTTGGCAGCACTTATCTTGACCCAGCTGATCGCCAAGGGTGACACGGTGATCGTTATCGACCCCAAAGGGGACGCGGAACTGCGCGAGATCTGCCGTCTGGCTTGTGAACACATCGGCCAGCCTGAGAAGTTCATGATGCTGCACCCCGCTTTTGCTTCGGAATCCATTCGCCTGGATCTGCTCAAAAACTGGGATCGGGTTTCACAGGTTGCATCCCGAATTTCACTTGTTCTTGGCAGCACCAATGACGATTCTTTCACTGGCTTCTGCTGGAATGCGGTCCACCGGATCACAAGTGCCATGAAGTACATCGGCATGCGCGTGAACCTGGTCACCTTGAAAAACTCCATGGAAAGCCGATCCGCTACAGAGCGAATCGCCTACAAAGTCTTGAAGAAGTTTTTCACAGAAGAGGCCCCCCAGTTGATAGACAGGGTGGAGCAGGCCATGAATTCTGGAGGGGCTGCGGGCGGGAGACCAAAGAAAGGTGACATCGAAACCAGCATTCCTGAGCTGACGGCAATGATCAAGGTCTATTACGCCGAGGTTCCAGAAACCAAGGCTGAGGCGGTAAAGGCCGGCTTGCCGATGAAGAGCGATGACATCAATGGTCTCCTTTCTATCGTCATGACATCCCAGGAATGGTTCGGAAAGATGATCACAAGCATCTTGCCGATGCTCACAAAGCTGACGACGGATGATTTGAAGGGCCTGCTCTCGCCTGACTATGAGGATGCTGAGGACAAGCGCCCGATCATGGACATGAAGCGCATCATCAGCGGCGGACATGTCCTCTACATCGGAACCGACGCTTTGGCTGACCCATCTGTGGGGAAGGCACTTGCCGCAATGACTATTGCCGATATGGCATCTGTTGCGGCTGAGATCTTCAACTACGGCATGGAGGGAGAGGACGGCGGCGAACGCCGCCGAGTGCACCTGCTGGTAGATGAGTGGGGCGACGTGATGTGCGAGCCACTGGTGCAGCAGGCGAATAAAGGACGTGGCGCAAACATATTCATCTGGGCGCTGGGTCAAACATTCTCCGACTTGGTTGTGGCCTTCGGTAATGATCAGGCATCTGCCAAACGATTTATGGGGAACATGAATAATCTGATTGTTGGTGCCATCCAAGATCTAGAAACGGCAGAGATGATTGCCGAGAAATTCGGTAAAACATCAATATCGGTAATGGCTGAAAACAAGGGCACCGGCAGCAAGACTGAGGATACTGGTCTTGAGTATTCAGCATCGGGCACGCGCTCTATCAGTGATAAAGAAGTTCCCAAGGTTTCAGTGGAGATTCTTCAAGGGTTGCCGGATCTGCAATACCTGGCACTTGTGAATCGCACTATGGCTTATAAGGGGAGAATCCCAGTGGTGACAATGGGTTGAGGTGACTGTAGTGACGAGTAACATTATTGAATTTGGAGGCCATCAAGTGCTGCGTGCAAAAATTGGTGATCTCCAACTTATTGAAGAATGCACTTACCGACCATCGGTTCGAATTGAGTCCCTTCTTTCACGCAGTAAGTCGGCAGGTGATCTAAACAATCACCTGAACGCATACCCGATATTTCAAGGTGCATGCATTGCCGTGAACAATGCCATTGGATCGACGTTAGGAATAAGTGGTAATAGCCCAATTCTCGTTGAGGCCATGGACTCGGCTGTCAGCGCTGCCATTGCTTACCAACGTGAAGTTGGGGGCAGCACAAGTCAGATCCAATCACTGCTTGCCAATGAACTTTGTGAGCGTGTCTCAAAAATTGCTGAATTCGACCTCATTGGCTTGGATTCGTCGGGCGAGTTGACCCGGTGGGATCTCCGTTACCAGACCTTCGATGATTGGGCCCGCAAGCTACAGCGTCACTGCTTCGTCCGCACCGCGAGTGAATATCGTGGAGTATCTCGCCGGCTGGGTTTCAAGATTCGGTTGATGGCGGTGGCGCTTGATGACGTTGCCTTGGGCATGGCGCTTCAAAGAAGGATCTGAGAGGAAGCTATGTCTATTCAGACACACATACGTTTTTGGCTGATCCTCTTCCTCGTGAGTCTTTGCGTGAATCCGTTCTTGAGACGTGGCGACACAATGAATGAGTTCATCCAAGAAGAGCTGCGGATTACAGAGAACGCTCTTGGACCAAGGTGGACAACTATGTTGCTTGGCCAGGCTGATGTGCTCTTCAAGGATACCCCCGTCAACCTTGCAGTTCGCGTGGCCGAGAAGGGGGTCTACTCAAAAAAGGAACAGGAGAAGTTTGACCTCTTCGGCCCGCAGTCCGGATCAGGTGGTTTGCTCTTCAAGGCGATGAACAGCGTTTTCACGGGTTTCATTCAATCGTTCTATGTGGTTTGCATTCGATTGCTGATTGTCCTGAGCTGGTTCGCCTTGCTGGTGCCAGTAATCGCTGCTGCTGTCTATGACGGCTACACGCAGCGAGTCATCAAGTCCTACAACTTCGGGAGCATTCGGCCAGCAACCTTCTCGTTGATGCTGTGGTTCGTTATGCCGATGTTGTTTGCCCCGTTGTTCTATCTCTCCGCACCTTTGAACATCAATCCCGCCATAGTCCCGGTTTGGGTCTGTATTGCGCTCATACCTCTGTCTATTCTGATTGCCAACTCACAGCCTCTTTTTGGCAAGAGATAGCCCTTGTGGCGCGGGAAAGCTATGCTATGATGGTCGCATCGCACGGTTAAAACTCTGCGGTCCTGCGGCAGAGACAGGCTTAAATATCTCAGCCCCTACAGCCAAAACCCGATGTGACGGCATCGGGCCGCGCCAAAAGCGCAAACAACCTTGCACAAACAGATGCAAGGGGTAGCAGCACATGGACTTGCTATCCCTTGCCATCTTCTGCCCTCCGGGTCAAAATTCAAGCGCTCTCAAAGTCACTTTGAGCTTTTGAATTTTCGCCCAGCGCGAAATCCGTGGCCTGTCCACGCCCTTATATGCCAAGCATCCGCTTGCGCTTCGCTTCAAAAGTTTGCGCTCAATTGCGCGCTCACTTCCGACCCTAGTCGGATCATCGGCCCATTCTTCTGGGCATTTCCCTCAATCTTGGCGAATTAATTTCGTCTATTCCACTTGGAGTTCATCATGAAACTGATGGGTATTGTGTTTGCCGTTCTCGTTGCTATCACTGGCTTCTCTGCAATGGCCAATGACAGCGCTTCCCCCGCTGTCCAAAAAGTCCAGTCGCGCCAAGCTGCGATTGATGCCGCAGTCAATGCGGCTCAATAATTAGCCTGCATCCACCCTTCGGGGTGGATGCTTGGTTAATTTTCTAGGGTGATAACCAAAGTTTAGATTGAGATAAATTTTGGTTTTCGCCTTGTGCGGAAAAAGTGGTTTATCCACACCTTTATATGGGCAGGTCTTTCTTGCTCATCCATCAATGCCATGTCTCGCAAGAGGCATGGCTTTTTTTTGGAGCAAATCATGGAAAAAGCCATGTTCGAGCGTAAAAGCTCGATTCTTCAAATGGATCTATTCAGTTCCATTTGGAGTGATGAAGCGCCAATCGAAACTAAGCCTCGACCCGAAAGGGAGGAGGTCGAAATCACTGGTCTTGTTGAGGGTCACGGTATTCAGAGCGCCTTGGCGGTCTTGGAGCAACCGCTGATCCAATCAGCTAACGATGTGGCAACGATTGTTGAAGGCGACTTGGAAGAGATTCCAGGGACTGCCGCAGATGATTGCGCTGCTGAAACCGAGTCGAATGGTACGGAGAACTGGAATGATCACGATCACGACATTCTCCACGAGGCGCTGCTTAACTGGCACCTCTCACAGTTGACTGGCCACCACAATGTCAAAGGGAAACTTGAGGCATTGCAGTGGATTTACCAACCTGATGTGTACGAAGTGAAGGTCTCCCGTCTTTCCAACGGGAAGCTTCATGTCAAGCGCATTTACGCGAGTCAAATCCCATTCACATTCCAAGCCTGTTGCATTCGAACTGGCTACAACGGAGAAGCACTCCAGTATGGAATTGAGCATGCCATGCGCAAAGCTGGCATCGCGGATTTGATTGAACGTTTCGATGAAATTCAAGAGGTCTGAAATGGCGACTTTTGTTCCTAGCAAGAAAATCAGCATGGGGGAGTCTTTCGGCATCCCCGCTCTCAACCAGGTTGAGATCATGATTGGCGAATCTGGCGGCGCTAATGTTCCCCCGGTCGAGGAGTATTCCTTCGACAAAGATCGTCTCGGCGAGTTCTTCGTTTTCTGGCTCTCGGGCCTGAAGGCGCTGAAGTTGAAGGGCGATCCTGCAGCCGGGAAAACGTCGCTTGTCAGCCAGTGGCACGCCCGCCTCAACTGGCCGTTGTATAGCTTGTCTTGCAACGACCGGACTACGGCAGATGACTTGATTGGTCAGTTCATCCCGCAAGGCGATGGCACCTTCAAGTTCTTCTATGGTGTAGTGGCGCGTGCGGCCATGGAAGGCGTGAGTGTGTTGCTCGATGAGGGTAATGCGCTTGAGCCCAATGCAATGCTCGCATTGCACATGCTCATGGAGGGCTACCCTGTGTACGTCCCCCAGACAGGCGAAACCATCTATCCGCAACCGAACTTCCGGGTTTTCTTCACCGAAAACTGTCTGGCAAGTAAGTTGGCTGTGGCCGGCAGGCATCTTCACGACGCATCTACGGATGACCGTTTCATGGAGATGAATGTTGACTACCTCAAGCCGGAAGTGGAGATCCAGGTTGTGAAGCGGCACCTGACCAAGGTGGGGATGCCGGCAGATCAGCAGGAAATGGTTGCGGACGTGATGGTCAAAATGGCCAACCGCATTCGCAGCCTTTACCACGTTGATGGCAGTACGGTCATCAAACCGATGTCAACGCGTGTGCTGAAACGCTGGGCCGTCCTCGCATGGGGGTTTCGTGGCGTCTCGAAACGCAATGAAGATCCGATGCTCTTTTCCCTGCAACGCGCCTTCGGTGGTCTTACACCGGAGATGTGGGCAGAGGTCAAGGCTGAGTACAGCAAGATCGCAGGCTGAACATGCTCAAGCTCTATACCGTTTACCAAAACGGAAAAAGGGCTTGCGGCGTGAGTGTTTTTGGAGCAATCCGCCATATCGTCCACACGTTGGATGGGAGGGTGGAGAGCGCCAAAGACATTGCACTCGAAGCTCTTGGAACCCACATCGGTGACCTTCTTCGTCAGGGCTATAAGCCGGTACTCGATGTGGCGTTTCTTTCTGAGAAGTCAGGGTTCCAAACAAGGCACCCCGACTTTGATGCTTGCGACGGGAAATACACCGTCTACTGCAAACCCTCTGATATCGCGCAAGCGGTCAAGGAGATCGAAACACTGGCCTCGGCCATGTCGTTTCAACAACCGCAACGAAAGGCTCTCATGGACTGGCTTCGAACCCAGGATATGAACTCAGAGTTTGTTGTTGCGGATAAAGCGGAACCAGTTTTCGCAATTCTTCTGGCAGAGGTGGCTACTCGTAATGGGTGGGCACTTCACTCGTCCAGTGACGGCATTCCCGCCGTAGTTCCATCAGCCGACATCCAAAGTTGGTTCCGATGGTTATCAATCCCGCAGGAAAAGATGCTTACTCTGAAATCGGCTTTGGCCATGAAATCGGGAGGCACCTTGAATGCTGATGCGTCGGTTCATGACCCTGCATCATTCTTCTTTTTAGGATAAAAATGATTCTGAAAGCAATTCTCGGACTGTTCGGTGGATACGCCGAAAATAAGGTCGCACAGTACGAGCGAGCCAAAGGGATGGCAAAAGCAGGCGTTGGAGCAACCGAGGTGAACCGTGAGGAATACCTTTCGGCCAAGCTCAAGCCAGGCCAAGCTGTTTATACGGTAGCTTCTCCTGTGAAGGAAATCACGCCCTCAGACTTCGTTGCAACCATGAAAATCATGGCGGCAAAAGATGTCGAACTTGGCACCATGATTCTCTACCTGTACAAGCGGGAGGGTGTCGTGAAGCGGGTTTTCAAGATCCGCGACAACCAGGTGAAAGAGTTGCTCCGGGCGAAGAAGCCGCGCTACTACATGACCAACTTGACATGGGATAAGGACGACACAAACCTTGTTGCTGCAAAGCGCAAGAGCTGTGAAGACCTCGAACGTCTACTGACTCTCTGCTCTGTAAAGCCTAAGCCTGAAAAGGTCCAAGCTGCGACTGCGGAGACGTTGGAAAAGACGCCCAAAGAAACCGTGATCAAGAAGGTGGAGACGGTAGTAGCGGCATCGGAATTGCGTGATGCTGTCGCCCGCCAAGCGAAAGGGGAAACCCAAATCGGTGTTGTGGCAGAGATGGGCATGGTTGACCGCTCTGGAAGGAGCGGGACATATCGGTCCTTTTGCCTCAAGATCGATAGCAACGGTACGATCAAGCCATCCTATGGTGTTGAACTGGAACGCGAAGCGCGAGAGCGCAACGTGCGAGCCGGTGACACGATTAAACTCGTGTTCATGGGTACAGAGAAAACACTGAATGGCCACAAGAACTTGTACCGCATCGAAGTGTTGAAGAAAGGAGCCTGAGATGAGCATCAAGGTCATTGCTGAAGGCTTCATTCCTGAACAGCCGCCATTGATCCAAGTAGGGCTAACTGTCAAATGTGAATTTGACGTGTGCGCCAAACGAAGTGTCAAGAACCGGCAAACGGGAGCTTTTGAAGAGGTTCAGGAATATGCAACGTTCATTGCCTGGGGCGAGGAGGCTGAAAAGCTTTCCGACACTCTGGTGCCTGGACGTGAAGTCTCGGCGATTGGCATTCAAGAAACCAGTCGCTGGATCGATTCCGCTACTCAACAAAAGCGAAGCCGCAAAGTCTTTAAGCTGATCCACCTGGAGATCAAGCGTCGCGCCCCTGCTCAACAGGGGCAAGATAAGCAAGACCCCGGCCGAGCTGCTCCGCGTAATCAAAACCGCAACTATCAGCACCGCGACAACCCCCAGTCGAGGCAACCTGAAGGGCATTACGACGATGGTTACGATGACGGCAACCCCGAACCCCTAGTTCGGCAACCTCCTCGTCAAGAGCCGCGCCAGCAACGGTCGCGTGCTCCTGACCAGGCAGGTAAACCAGAAGCGACTGGGCAATCCCAGCAATCACGCTTCGGAGTCATTTACTGACTTCTAAACAAGACCCCAGGCCCCAGCGCCTGGGTTTTTTTTTCGCCTGCGAGATTGACTTCGCAAGTCACTGTGGCAAAATGTTTCGCAGATCGCGTAACACGCAGTCTGTGGCTTTTATAGCCATCCTTCAACCCACACGGGCATTCAAGCCCGATGGGTCTTGGTGCCCCTTCTCCTAGGAGTGTCACCATGACCCAAAATGCTTCCACCACTATCGACGGCCAAATCGTTGTCGTCGCTCCCGAGTTTCACCTTTGGAGTGGTCGTCGCGCTATCAAGGCCGACAAGCTCTCTGCCCTGAATCCTCAGGGTATCAACCTTCCTCCTGCTGGCCTGGCCTCCCTTGGCTCTGTCAAGCTAGTCGATCCCGACAAGCTGAAGCCCTTCGATAAGCTCAAAGACGAAACACATCGTCTTCTTGCTTCGAATGGCATCAAGCTTTTCGGCGGCTATGCCATTCACGTTGACGAGTTCAACGATGTGTTCAAGAAGCTGCAAGGCATTCAAGCGCACTTCGATACTCTGAAAGCGGATCTCCTGATCACACTCGATGCCAGCATCCAGAAATGGGTGACTGACTGGGTGAGCAGCAACCCAGGCAATCAGCATCTCCTTCAGAACCTGCCGACAGCACAGGCGGTTTTTGGGAAGATGAGCTTCGACTTTCACAGCTTCAGAATCGCCCCTCCGTCATCGGACGAAGCGCAGGATGAAGCCGGAAACGACTACCGCACCAAGCTGCAAGGCCTGCGTGGTGAGTTGTACCGCGAAGCTGCACGTGAAGCGTCTATCTTGATGAGCCAATACCTCGTCAACGAAAACGGCAATGCGCGTGACTACATCACCCAGAAGACTCTGCGCCCGGTAAAGCGGATCGCAGATCGTCTTCGTCAGTTCACCTTCGTGGACATGGCGGCAGGCTCCCTGGCAGATGTCATCGACTGGACCATGAAACAAGTGCCCCCCGAGGGCCGCGTGGATGGCCCTGCACTGATGGCCGTCTGGAACATGGCGCGTCTTCTTTCCAACCCGGAAGAAGCAGCACGCCTGGGCCAAATTGCCTCGCAAAGTGGTGCTGATAGTGCCTGGAGCATCTTCGAAGCGTCTACCCAGGCGCAAGCAGAGGTCCAGGCAGAGGTTGTGGAGGTCAAGCCCGAAACAGCAACTACCAGTCTCATGGAATTCGCTGACCGCGTTGACTCGCTCAACCAGGCCTTCGTGGAGACCGTGCAACCGACGAACACTGACCAAGCCCAGCAGCTGCAGGACATCGCGACTTCCCCTGTGGAGATCGTGGTCAAGCAAAAGCCGGATGAAGTCTATGTTCATCAATCCGAGGCCCCTAAGGCATCGGTTATTCAACCCTCGCCCCTCGCATCCACCGCAATGGGGCTCCTGTTCTAAGGAGTGATGGCCATGATCAACTACACGTTGATCGAGGCTATGGTTTCCCCCGGACTCAGGCGTAAGCCTGAGTTCGTTTGGGGGGCCGAAGCCAACGATCCCAAGACCATCATTGGTCATATGGCAGAAGGCAAGGCGGTACTTCCGCATTTGTCTGGCGAGCCAACTCGTCTGAGCGAAGAAATTGGCCTGGCGTTCATCGTCGGGAACACCTTCGACAGAAGCCGTAAATCCTGCTGGCCGACCTCTGAGCTTCAACGTGTCGCAACCATTGCGATGCAGATGGGTTACGAAGTCGCAGCCCTTCAGGAGTATCTACCTCACACTGCTCAGTACCTCACCTCCTACATGGAGAGGGTGCGAGACGCGGAAGTGAGCAACGCTCAGTTGCGCAGCATTCAATCTCTGTGCATGTCGGCGGTTCTCGCTGCAAATCTCCAAGCGAACGAGCATCGCGAAAGTGACTTGTTCAAGCTCGCGGCCGAAATTCTCGATGGCTACATCCAGGAGCCTGCCCATCAAGCCAAGGTCAATCAGATCATGGCAATGGCTGTAAGTGGTGAGTGCATTGCACGCACCACAGAAGACTTTGCGAGGATCGCAGAGTCGTTGTTTGAAGCTCAAGGAAAAAACTTTGAGCCTGAAGACGATGACGAGCACGACCAACAGCAGGGTAGCGATTCTGACCAGGGCAAAGGGAAACCAGAAACCAAGCCACAAAACGGCCCGGCTGAAGACAGCATGGACGGATCTGACGAATCTGTTTCTTCCTCCCAAGCTGGCGAGGCGGGACAGGCGGAAGGCGCAGATGAACAGGAAGGCCTGGGGCAACAGCAAGCAGACCCCCAAGGGAATGATGGAGCAGTCGATAAGACAGCCAACCAACAGGACCAGGGTAACGAAAGCTCTGCCGAAGCTCAGCAAGGTAGCCAGACGCAGCAGACAGGCGGCTCTTCGCAAGAAAAGTCTCAATCTGCAGGCGGATCTGATCCTGATGACAAGCCTGAAGAGGGTCAAGAGCAGACAGATCGTTCATCGCAACATGCGGCGGAGGAGATGAAAGCCGATTCTCAACAAGCTTGTGACGGCGAAGCTCAACCGGAAGGCGATGCAAGTCAGTCTGATGACCCTGTGGCTTTTGTTTTCGGTAATGGGGCTGGTGGGGTCAACGACGGGCAGTTTGAGGGCAAACCTCAAAATGACCTTGATACCTACATCAATGGGCGACTTGTAACGGCAATCGTGAAAACCTTCCAGAACACACGAGTTCGTGATACGGGGTATCGCTCAAGTGGGGGAAGGCTGGATGTGCGCCGCGCAATGCGTATCCCTCAGGGTGAAACGAAGGTTTTCAAGACCAGGCAAGTAACCCAAGGGATGGAAATGGCAATGACGGTGCTGGTGGATCGCTCGGGAAGCATGAAGAAGTGCTTGCAAGAAGTCTGCAAAACAGCCTTGTCCTTTGCCATAGGCTTGAGCCGAATAACCAATACCAAAACGAGAGTTGCCGCTTTCCCTGCAGCGGGTCTGGGTGCAACAACGATGGTGCTGGAGTACGGTGAAAACCATAAACACGCCCGGCAGCGTCTTGAGAGGATTAGCGCTGGCGGCTCTACGCCATTGGCACAGGCAATCATTGCTGAGGCACAAGTTCTCCTACAGCGTAAGGAGCGCCGCAAGGTAATTACTGTGCTGACGGATGGAAAGCCCGACGATGGCCACCAGGTTCTTGCTGCTATCCGATGGGCAAAGAAAGAAGGGATTGAAGTCGTGGGTATTGGGTTTGGTGATGCCCACAACATCCATAACTGGATTGAGCACTCCACGTACGCTCAAAGTTTGTCCCAACTACCTAATGCAATCGAAAAGATCTTTGAAGAGAAGATCTTGAAGGCTGCATAACAAAACAGCTGCATTCACCCTACGGGGTGAGTGCGGTTTCTAAAGCATGTTGTTGTTTTAGAAACCGAAAACAGTTGAAGATGAGGCCCTAAGGTGTTAGAGTTAGCACATTAGCTCACAGCTAATGTCTTGGCATACTGCCAACCTTTATCACCCACAGGGGCAATGCCCCATGGGCATGGCCTCATCTTTTATAGGAGAGGCCATGTTCTACGAGTACGATGAAAAGACTAATCGTCTAATCATCAAAGACTGGGGAAAGCTTCTTATTGCAGATGGATTTGATTCCAGTTTGTTCAATAAGAAGCACCAGGACTGCCCCATCTGTGGGGCAGTAAAAGGGTTCCGAGCTGGCTACATTGGAAACGATAGCTGGCGTTGGGTCTGCAAGGGATGCACATCTTCGAAGTACGAAAGTGCTTATGAATTCATGTGCAAACACTACGGATTCACATCGGCAACTCAGCTCTTCAAACACATCTACCAGCAAACTCTTTCCAACGAGGTTGCGGTCAAAAAGGCGCTCGCCGCGCCTAAGCGAGTGGAAGAAAACAGCGCCGAGAGGATTGAAAAATCACTTCGGGCCACTGCCTTCCTTTGGGGTAAGAGCAGACAAGTACGCGAGAACGATCCGGTATGGAAGTACCTGAATCGTCGCGTTCCTGGACTGACTCAGATTCCTTCGGATATCCACTACACGAAGGCCCAATACTGGGAAACTGATTCGTCTGATCGGCCGCAGCACCTTGCCGACTACGACGCAATGGTGCTCCGAGGCTATTCGCCGCAAGGACAGTTGGTGCAGATGCACACAACCTACCTGACGGAAGATGGCCAGAAGGCGCCGGTTGAGAACGTGAAGAAAACCCGTCCAGGCTGTGGTTTCGGCAGCTATGCATTTCGTATTGGCATGCCGCGAGATGGTGTTCTCGGCCTTAGCGAAGGGATTGAAACTGCCCTTGCCGCAAGTGTCTTGTATGACATGACCGTTTGGCCATGCCACTCGTCATCTGTTCTTCAGAACTTTGAAGTCCCTGACGATATGAAGACTGAGATACGTCAGATCATTATTTTTGCTGATAACGACAGATCAAAAATAAGAGATGGTGTTCGAAACACCGGGCTACTTGCTGCCAATGCGCTTGCCAAGCGCCTGCGGATGCAAGGCTACCGTGTTCGGATAATGATGACAGCAAAAGTTGGGGATTTTAATGATCACCTGAACAATGTTGCCTCAGTTCCATTCTGATGTAGATTCATAGTTCCCGCCAACTTTACGTTGGCGGGACACTATGAAATGGGTTCCCATTGAGGGTGAGTAGCACTCGATGAAAGGAGGCGCGGGGTGAATCAGGCCGCTTGAGTTTGTCCATTGGAAACGAGATTTGGTTGTCATTCTCGTGTACAAATTTCAAAGCGTTGCTTTTCTCGCGGATAAACCAGCCCGGCGATATGTTGCCGTTGTTGATGTAGAGGTGAAGGTGCTCCGTGTCCGGTTTCTTTATCTGACTTGTTTCAAAGATAACGATATCGGTTGCTGATAGATCGCACTTCAGTGAGAGACCCGTAAACCAGGACAGTTGGCATTCATTGGGAATGTCTACAACGTGTTTTGGTACGTAGAAGGAGAGTTGTTCGTGTGTGTAGACGTGTTTTGCAATAAAAGGAGCAACGGATTTTTTTTCTGAGAAAAACAGAAAGAAGTCGTGGAGTGGAATGCTTAATTTATTGCAAAGGTCGGATACCTCTTTGAGGGTCATTTCCTCGGCTCGCGACAACAGGTGTAAGCAACGGGCTTCGTCATAGTCGGCTGCTATGGCCATGGAGCGAGCCATTGCATTCGCGTCAGGAGGGAAGCCCTTCTGCAACAACAGTCGCCGAAGGAAGTAACTCTTGTAAGGACGTAAGCCACCAGTAAGCTTAGTAACCATGGGGAAAATTTAACGAAATTGACAATTCGTTACCAATAAGTAATATTACGAACATTCGCTAAAAGTGATTTTATATTTGGGATGTGGTATGTATGTATGCAGCGTGAGAGAGGAGAACATAAGTCTCCTCAGGCAGCGTTGGCAGATCGCCAAAAGTGGGTTGCCTGTATCCAATGAGAAAGCTGAAGTCGAGCTTGCAGAAATATTGCAAGCGTTGACAGAGCGTGAGGTGGAGCGAGCCGGGGACGTGGAATTCCCTCTGTTCAAGCCATCCATGACTGATGGCGGGATGGACGCCCTTGTCGAGATGGTATCGACAAGTGACTTTTTGGGCAATTGCTCGGGCACTGAGCGGGCGATTCAAAAAATGAATGAAGAACATTTTTTGAATCGTTGGCGGATGTGCCAGGCAGGCGGCACCAGGGAAGAGATCTTCCTTGGGATGCCTGCGGCCACCATCGCTTGGTTCCAAAAGTGCAGCTTCGCTCATATCAGAGCAATCATCAAGTACGTTGGAAATCTGACGACTCTAGCTGTGAACCCCAAGTATGTTTACATGGCCGGGAAGGGGTTACATCTATCGGAGAGGTCGCGTCGTTCCATGTTGATACTGATGAGTTGAGCTATGAAAGTCAATAAGCTGATTCAGCAGATCAATGCTGGCTACCAGGAAAACGACTTGCTCACTGCGCTCATCATCCTGGGCTGCAAGTACCCCATCCTGTCACGCCTAGGGATGGTGCCGGGGCTGACTGACCGTGTAGTCAGCAAGTTCATATCCAACGTGCTGATCAAAGCGTATGGCGACCCGAAGATCTTTCCACGAGTGCACTCGAAACGGTCGAACAATTCCACGTTCGTCAAGTCACCGGAAGACCGCTATCACGCTTCCCTGATCTATTCCATCTCCAAGCGCTTTGACCTGGTTGAGAAAGTCACTTCCAACACCTACGTGGAAGCATTGATTGCTGTCTACCAGCAGTACCTAGACATCACAGGCCAGCAAGCACCAGAGGCCTTGCTGAGCTTCAATGACATGTTCGAGATCATCAACGGGGTGGTGGTTGGTGACGTATGCGTGGTGCATTGCAAAAATTGCTCAGCAAAGACTGTCTTCAACATCAAAAACAGCAAGCCTGGATGCATCTCGTGCCAAGTGCATATGCATCCAGCTTTTGATACGAAATATATAGAGCGACAGAAGCTCCATGCCTAAGAGACAGCCCACAGCAAAGTGGGCTTTTTTATTTGTGATCTAAGGGCGAGCTATCGACCTATTAGGCAGATCACGCGTATACCTTTAACAGGGTCTCTCGGGTGAAATGGGTGCCATGAGTACAAGTGGCACAAAGTCTTTCCAGCAGCGAAATCTCGAACTGGTTCGTTCCAGTTTGAGAGCCGTGCAACACCTGCTGGACGATCCTGCCGTGAATGAAATCCAGATCAATGCACCGGATACGGTCTTTGCTCGTTCTGGGGGCGTGGACAGGCCCATGGACGTGCAGATCAGTGCAGTTGAGATCAAGGCCGCTATTCAAACAATAGCGTCAATCAACGATAAGGAAATCGCCAGCCACTTTGCGAGCAACAAAGAAGAGCGAGCGAAAAAAATTCTCAGTGCGCGATTGCCAGGTCTGCGGATCGAGGCAATTTTGTCGCCAGTTGCCATCGAGGGACCATCGATGTGTATACGTAAGCACTCAGCGAAAGTCGTCCCACTCGAAAGCTATGTAGAAAGCGGCATTCTGAGTCATGGTGGCCTGGAATTACTACGCGATATCGCCCAAAAACAAGAATCGATGATTATCGCTGGATCTACATATTCCGGAAAAACGACTCTTGTAAATGCTTTTGTTAATAGCATGCCCGATACGGATCGACTGTTCTGCATTGAACAAGTGCATGAGCTGCAGATAAACAAGCCGAACAAAGTCATGTGCGAGTGTGATCCAGAGCAGGGGGTCACAGCAGAGCATGCACTTATGACTGCAATGCGATATTCCCCCCACCGAATCATTGTCGGAGAGCTTCGTGGGCGAGAGGCAGTCACGTTTCTTGAAGCATGCAATACAGGCCATGCAGGATTAACTACTCTTCATGCTGATAGCGCTCGTGATTCTCTCATGCGTTTGGAAGATCTGGTTATGCAGGCGGGCCGCAATATGCCATATGAAGCAATCCGAGCACGAATCGCTTCATCAATACAGTGGGTAGTGCACATCGGATTGTTCGATGGGAAACGAAAGATAAAGGAAATTTTCAGAGTAGACGGCATCAACCGCGAAACACAAAAGTACGTTTTCAGTGATTTTTCAACAGGAGTATTAAATGCAAACGAAAGTTAAGGAAACCATGACCAAATCCACAAAGTCGAAGGTAAAAATTGCCTCTGCAGTGATGGGCCTTGCTGCTGCCACCCAGGCACAAGCACAAACTATTGACAGCTCCATGCTCGGCAGCTTCGGCTGTTCGATCTATAGCTTCCTGACAGGGCCGCTTGCCATCTGGGCGTTTATTTTGGTGGTCGTCGGTACTTTAGTTATTGGCTTGATCGCGAAGGTGGACTTCGCAAAGATCATCGTGGTGGTGGTGGTTTTCGCACTCATCCAGGCCATCGGCACCTACATGATGAGCGTCCCAAGCATCTCGGCTAAGTTGGGCACTGCCTCCTGCCTTACGCAGTAATGCGTCGTACATCAACTTCTCACAGATCACTGCGAAGAATCGCACTCTTTGCAGGTGTGCCACTCAACGCATTCTTAGTGATTGTGTTGGGTGGCTCGTTTGCGCTCGTTGCTAGGATGTATTGGTTTCTCCCGACAACCATCATTATGTGGTGGATCGCTAAATGGGCCACGAAACGTGATCCTCATTGGATGAATCTACTTGAAACTTACATCTACGAGGGGAATGTTTATGACAGTCTGCCTCGTGCAAAGATCTGGATTAAGCGCGTGAAAGGATGGGGTAAAGGAATCCCATGGTAAACCTGCTCGAATTGATTGCGACACCAAGGCGTACAGCCGAAAGCTATTCGGAACTATGCCCGTGGTTTTCATTGCTTCCTGGAGGAGAAATGGTTCTCTGCCAGGACAGTACGCTCTTGGCTGGCTTCGAACTAGGTGGGATTGACGCCGAGGGAGTTGAAAACGGAACTCTGAATCAACAGATCAATATCCTCCAAAACGCGCTGAACACAATGAACGAAAACATTGTGGTTTGGAGTTACGTCGAGAAGGTTAAGTGCGACACATACCCTGAATCAGTGTACTTTGGCGAGGTTAGTCAGTACATTGAAGATGCATGGAAAGAAAAAAATGCAAGATGGGTGCAAACCTCTCTGAAGCATACAATTTTCTTCGGTTTCAAGAAGCAGAATCTCAGTGATTCCTTTTTTGAAAACGTTAACCACCAGGTTAACGAAAGCGGCGAGAACTTTCTGCTCGCAGTGATCAATACTGCAATCCAATCCCTAAGCCACAAGCAGACCGTGGCTAAGATAAAAGGGCATTTAAACGAGTACGAAAGTGAATTCACCAAGCTTCTAAATGCTTTTACCTCGATCTGTTCTCTGAGCCTGGGGGTTAAAAGACTCAAGGATGCTGATCTTTTGGGAGAGCTGTTCAGCAGGATGAACATTGCCTCTCCAAAAGGACCGATTAAGGACTCTAAATACGGGGCATACATACCCCAGCGGATGGCCGCAGATAAGTTGGTCCGCCGGGGGGACTCTTTGCGGTTTGACGGCCCGGCTAAACAAGTGTCTGTGTCTGTCTTGTCAACTATGGATCATCCTGACGAGCTGTGCAGTATTCATATTGATGAACTGCTGAAGCTGCCAGTTGAATTTTGCCTCTGCCAGGTCTTCGAATTTATCGAGAGACCTAAGGCACAGCAGATGATCCAGAAACTTGAGATGCACTATCGGATGGAAGTCAAGAGCCTCGGTACACGAGTTGCTGAGCGCATCTCCGGGAAGGATCTCGATAAAGTTGATACCGGCAACCTCATTCTCGCTGATGATGCGCAAGAGGCTTTGGTAGAGATCACCAGCGAAAACATGACGTATGGGTTCCATTCCATGCGATTCCTCTGCTACGGTAACTCTGAACGGGAATCTGCCCAATCCGCTGAAAGCCTTGCAGGCGCCATGCGTGCTATGGGGTATGGGGTTACTAAAGAAACAACTGGGCTGCTCGCCGCTTTTCTTTCTACCCTGCCAGGGAATGGAAAGGTCAACCCCCGCAAATACTTGGCCTCGGTTGCAAACGTCAGCGATTTAGCACCCATACGAAGCTTTGAGCGAGGTGACACAGAGCATCGTTTCTTCGGAAGCGTGCTCAATAGGAAGGTCTCGAATCAGATCACCTTCTTGACCAATTCAACGGTTCCCTACGGTTTCAATTTCCATGAGCAGGATATTGGACATACTCTGATCGTCGGGGGTACGGGAGCGGGTAAGACAACGTTGATGAACTTGAACATCTCGATGTTCCAAAAATACAGCCCATGCAATACGTTCATCTTCGACAAGGATTACTCCACATCGGTTATGAGTGTTCTCCTCGGTGGGAAACACATTGACATCAACACGAGCAAGGACGCCAAGGTACGCATGAATCCGGTACGGCGCATGCTGACGAATGGTGACGTGTTGGCGCTGATCGAATGGATCAAGCTGCTTGCTGTAGGAACTGGGGGGGTGGCTCTTGATGACCGTGAAGATGCGGAGCTGAATTTGTGCGTACAGCAGGTCGCATCGATGTCATCCGTGCACTGGAGGTTGAGCACGGTGTACACCCAAATGCTGGGGCTCAACAAGAAACTTGCTCTCAAGATCGCCAAGTATGTTGACGCTTCGGCTGGCGATAACGACACCGCTGGCAGGGGCCAGTACAGCGCATTCTTTGATAACGATGAAGATGCATTTGAGCTGACCAATTTCGTATGCATGGAAACAGGCAAGTTGCTGGAGATACCTGAGCTGGCTGGCCCATTTCTCGACTATGCCTTCTATGCAATCGACAAGTCACTCAATGGGGTGACACCCACCTTCATCTACATCGAAGAGGCATGGTATGCCATGTCAAATTTTCAGTTCTACAAGAAGCTCTTAGATTGGCTGCGGACGTTGCGTAAGAAGAAAGGGTTCGTTGTCATGGCTACCCAAGCCATGTCTGAAATGGAAAAGCTGCCTGATCTATCAGCATTCCTGGTCAACATTCCGACTCGCATTTTTCTTCCTTCAGTAACGAACACAGTTTCGGAAAATGCGCACCTGTACAGGAAGATCTTCAACCTGAATGATAAGCAGCTAGAAATCCTCTCCGGGGCTATTCCAAAGCGCGACTATCTAATAATCAAATCTGATACCACCAAGCTTGTATCTGCAGATATGCCGAATGTGGTTATCAAGATCAATGACGCTTGTGCCAAAGAGCACATTCGAGATAAAGCACTAAAGATGGCGGAAGACAAGCAGTTTGGCTGGGAAATGAAATTTATCAAGGAGATATTGAATGCTTAAGCAAGCGTATTGGTTGGTGACTTTCGTAATGCTTAATATGGCTACTCAGGCTTGGGCAGGCGGGGCGGCAAAAGGGGCAACCGAATTTACCCAAATTCTAAATAATACTCAACTAATGAAGCAGGTGGCGGAGTCGATTAAAACGACCTACGAGCTTGAGATACAAACTGCCCTACAGATAAAACAGTTGTGGCATGACGCCCAAAATCTCAAGAACCTTGGTGCAAATTTCGTTGAAGGGAATATACGAACCCTTCAAAGTGAAATCAATGGACTGACCAACGTCAATAGGTACAGCAAGCAACTGTATGGTGATCTTTCCCAGTTTGCACGTGAGTTAAAAGCACGCCAGGTAGAGGCGATGAAGTCGGGTCTTACGATAGATCAATACGTTAAAGATCAGAGTCGCTTAATCGACAGCAGAAATACTCAAGCGCAGATGCGACTGGAGAATGAGAAACGGTTGATTAAGTCTATTGAGGAGGATCACGTGATGATCAATAAGTGGGCTCAGCAAATCCCTCAAAATGAAGGTGTACAGCAATCAATGAGCCTGCTTAATACGCAAATGAACTACACAGTTCAGCAGCTATCGCGTGTATCTGAATTGCTGAATCAGCAGAACAATAATTTAGCGAAAAGTGAAGAATTGGCGAAGAAGAACGAGGATCAGCTTCGAAATCAAAAAATGATGGACGAGTTGAAATCCGCGAACAATGAAAATGCCGAGCAAATGAAGAAGTTCAAAGAGAGCCTAAAGAGAACCAATTAAAAAAGAAGGGCAAACAACTATATGAAAATTCAAATTATAAAGAACATTAAGTGGTTTGTCCTTGTTCTCTTCTTTGGTTTGACTGCTGCTTTGGGGAGTTCATACGGCCAAGATTCAGAACCAGACAATGGAAACAATGGTTCAAACCAAACGGCAACAGCGCAAAGAACTTACAACAGTGGCGAAATTAGCGCAGCGGTAGTTGGAGTGGTAATTCATGAAGTATCAAATGTTGTGACGGGATTAGAGGGCAACAAAATACTTCAAAATACCGGGGATAGCATTCTTTATATGTTATTCGCGCTGATTATCGGTTGGTCGTTGGTTAAAGCAATGATCCAAGGTCAGCTAAACCAGCTAGTAGAGGAAATAATCGTTGTGTTCCTATACATGGGAATCGTTTACGCATTCCTTAATGCAGGTGGAATTCAAACCATAAGACAATTTATTGATTCAATTGCAAGTGCATTCGTCGGAAAGGATATGTCAACCCTTTCTGGTGCACTCAAGAGTACAGTTGAAACCGGCTTCGATGCGATAACCAGCATTGTGAGCATGCCGGACTTGCAAACTCAAATGCAAGGGACAGGTGGTGGTGATGGGGGCTTTACGAGCGATATGGGTTTGCTCCCGAGCATAATACTGTCACTCGTTAATATAACAAGCAAAATAGCAGCCGGGTTTATTGTCGCAGTATCACTTGTAACCTACTGCGCCAATATTCTGATTTCATTTGCTTCCATCGCGATTGCGGTTGCTATGGCGCCCATTATGGTGCCTTTCTATATTCTTCCAGCTACACGGTTTCTGTTCGATGGTTGGTTAAGGTTCTTTTTAGGCGCATCGTTGCTTAAAGTAGTTGGAGCGTTCTTTCTTCATTTCACAGATAAATTGATGCTCAGTTTGCTGGAGGTGGCTAAGAACCTGAACTTGCCTAAAGACACTGACTTCATGACGCTATTGAATGGAAACTTTATGCTTGGAATCTGCTGCATTATTTTATCCATGCTGAGTGCTCATTTGATGGCTATGGTGCCAGGTATTGCATCCGGACTCTTGAGTGGTAGTTCGATAAACAGCGGATTTTCCGGAATGGGTAAAGCTATCGGCGGTATGGGTACGCAAAGCTTTAATCCCAGAGTATATGGCAGGGGGAATGGTAGACCGGAAAAACCAGATAATAAGCCGAAGCCGGAAACACCAAAACCTACCACAGATAGTCAGAGTAGGAAAACTCAGCCCTGACATGGATATTTGGCGAAGACACTTTGCAGGCAATCATTACGTAGTCGTTTCCGCCTAATATGAGCCATGGTATAAAAGCCAACAGACAATAAAGACAATAAATGAAAACGATTTCAAAGATATTGTTGTGCGTTTTCCTATCTTTTGGATGCTTGCACTTATCCATAGCGCAAGGCGCAAGCAGTGGAGAGCAAAACACTACTACTCCCCAGCCAAAATACGATGTAAACAGTATTGGTCAGGAAGTGGTTAAACAAATTGTTGTTGAGCTGTCAAAGGTAATCGAAGACCTTTCGAAGAATGAAACCCTTAAAGCCGCTGGTGAATCCATCCTTTCAATGCTATTTGCTCTTGTAATTGCCTGGGGCCTTATTAAAGCAATGATGGGGAATGGTATCAGTCAGTTTATTGAAGAAATGATAGTTATATTCCTATATTGGGGAATAATTTACGGGTTCATAAATGCGGGGGGCATCGAGGCTATTTCATCTTTCATTGATTCAATCGCGTCAGCTTTTGTTGGCCGTGATATGGCTAAACTTTCCGGTGCGCTAGAAAGCTCTGTTAATAATGGCTTTTCTGCGATTGCAGATATTGTCAGCATGCCATCCACAACATCGGAGTTCAACTGGACAGAATTCACAAAGTGGGTGCCAATGATAATTAACGCAATAGTTCAACTCTTTGCCAAAATAGTAACTGGAATCATTGTCGCTCTAGCATTGGTTACTTACATGGCTAATATAGTGGTTGCGTTTGCTTCGATTGCATTGGCTGTAGCACTTGCGCCTGTTATGATCCCGTTTCTTATCGTGCCAGGAACAAGCTTTATCTTTGACGGGTGGCTGAGGTTTTTTATTACATCCTGTTTGATGAAGGTTGTAGGTGGTTTTATCATGATGATAACCACCAAAATGATGGCCAAAATGGTAGATGTGGCATCTAATATAAATCTACCGACAAACTCCGATATGTTCCAATTGGTGTCGGCGAATTTCATTATTTATATCAGCATCATTCTTATTGCCATGATATGCGCAAGTATGATGGTAATGGTGCCAGCCTTAGCTAATGGGCTTGTTAGTGGTAGTGCTAGCTCTGCAGGGTTCGGTGGCCTTAGTAAGGTGCTTGGCGGTTCTGGAATGTCGGCATTGAATCGTGTAGCCACACCAGCTGCGGGCAAGGCAGGAAAGTCGGCCGCTGAAGCCGCAAAAACAGGCTCTAAAGCGGCTGGTTCATCTGCCAAGAAACTTATGAAACTTATGCAGAAGAAGTAGGGCGATGCTCAATGCCTGGCAAGTGACAAACTGAAGGGTTGCGCTAATCGTGTCTTGAGGTATCCTAAAGACATTGATTCGATGCAGGCACCTCATGTTTAAGTCAAACACCCAGGTTACTTTTAATAAAGCGCAAATTATTTCCGCAGGAATCGCGGGATTTGCGCTCTTATCCAGCGCAGTGATCGAATACTATTATGCGAAGTCTCAAACTTCGCATCGGATCACAATTCTTGCTCTGTATGCAACGTTTGCTGCCGTTGCGATAAGCATTGCAATCGCCTGGTTCAAAAAGCTAGAAACCCGCGCCGTCACCGTTCTTAAAGCGGTTTCTGGAATTGTTGCGTTTGCCATCGGGTTAGTCGGATACCATGTCATAGTCAATAACCGCGCGTTTGGAGTTTACGCGCTGGCCCTCATGGTGTCCCTCGTATTCATTGGTTTCACGCTTTTCATGGCTATGCGCAAACACTCAATAAAGATCGCATCAAATCATGGTCATACTGAACGCAAGTTAGTTACCGTACAGTCGGATGTTGGCGTAGGGATGCACCTCAAGTACGAGCATCTGGTAATTCCCGACCTGCGCTGGGAAAAGGATTTCATCGGAATGATGGATCTGCAAGTCAAGGTGCGGGAAGCAACCTCTGCAATTACTACTGGGTGGAAGAACTATGCAACGGGCAAAACCGACTCGATCAAGTCACCTAATGGCATTTTGCTGACTGGCGACCCTGGCAATGGCAAGAGTTTCATTGGCGAACTTATTGCCGGCTCATTCCGCCTTCCTTTCTTCAACATGGTGATTACTGACTTTTCGAGTCAATGGGTAGGCGAGAGTAACAAAGCTCTGTCGGTAGCTTTTGAGTTTGTTAAACACAATAGCCCATGTGTTCTTTTCATTGACGAATTGGATTCATTCGTAGCAGCACGCAGCAGCCGTGGATCTGGTAACGCCGTAGATCAGCAGGCCGTTCAGATGGTGAACACATTTCTCACTGAATTGGTCGAGATCCGTAAATTCCCAATTCTGCTTGTTGCTGCCTCCAATCACCTTGACAAGATTGATCCAGCTGTGCTGCGTGAAGGACGGTTTGATTTTAAGATTCAAGTTGACAATCCTGACAATGCTGCGCGTACTCACTTGCTAATGTCGAGTCTGGCACGCTCTGCACCATCGGCCGAAGTTAGTGTTAGCGAAGTCCAAGCCGCTGCTAAGAAGTTCAACGGTTTTAACGCAAAGCGGATCATCGCTATTGGTGAGCGTGTTCCAAGCGTTCTCCGCAAGCTCAAAACGAATGTAGTTGGTCGTGATGTTCTGATCGCAGCACTCCGCGACATTCAAGGCACCAAGGGGCGCATTCCTGAGGATGCTCTTGCACTGAACGAGATCGTCTTGACCGCAGAAACGCGTGAGCAAGTCGAGAATCTGCTGACCGACTTCGCAATGGTTGATCAGTTGGATGAATTTGGAGGTGATATTGTGCGTGGTGTGCTTTTCTACGGGCCTCCTGGCACCGGCAAGACAACAGTCGCCAAGACGATAGCCAAAGAGTCCGGTTGGGCGTTCCTGTCCACTACAGGCCCTGATCTCGCCGCAGATTCGAGCAAGTTGGAGGAAATCTACGCCAAAGCAAAGTCACTTCGTCCTTGCGTCATCTTTATCGATGAAGCTGATCAAGTGCTTCGTGATCGGACACGCTCACACCTCCCACACTTGACCAACAAACTCTTAACCATCATGGAGGGCGTGGATGATCCGGTAAAGGACGTGGTTTTCATAGCGGCTACTAACCATCCATCAGAGATCGATCCGGCATTGCTTCGCACAGGTCGATTCACCGGCAAGGTTGAGTTCGATAACCCTGGTGATAAGGAGCTTGGTAAACTGGTTGCCTTGTGGGCCGAGAAACGGAAAGACAAAGTAAGCGTTGAAAATCTGTCTGCTGTAGTCGGTCTTCTGGCTGATGGAGGCTATTCACAGGCTAACGCTCAAGGCGTACTGCAAACGGCGCTCAATAATTCAATCCGCAGCGGATCAATTGTTGATGGTAAGGCTGTAATTAAAACTGTGCATATTCAAAAAGCTCTTGCCTTTATTAAAACAGCCTAAGTCATATAAAGAAAAAACCCGCTCAGTCAGGTGACGAGCGGGTTTGTTTTTAGTCGTTCATAGATCGTTGCCGAGCTAAGAACTCTTCATTATCTTCATACTCATTGTTTTCGTTGAAAGCACGCACAGCTTCGGCCGAAGGAGAAGCTTTCGGCGTTGATACGACCGGGCTTTCGCTCTTCTCAGTTGTCTTAGTCTGATGAGCTGATTCCTTTGAACCGGCTAGGACTGAAAATTGTCCTTTTGCCCACGCAAAAAGGCCAAGCAGGCGTACAACGACGCCAATAACCACGAGCAATACCAGCACAGGTACAACCACCCAAAGTGTGAACTTCGGGAAGAAGAAAAGCAGCGCTACGAATGCGATGAAGTAGAGGGCCATATGTTTCCTAACGGCCCGACCCAAAGGGGCAAGCCCAATGGGGTTTATGAAGGTGGCTACAGGAGCCATAGCTAGAAGCTGAATGCATGTTAGCAGGCTAGTTGGCTCCCTGTCTAGAGTAGGCTCGTTCTGACCGTTGTGCAAAGCCCTGCATTGACGCATCAGATGAGCCCGGCGCAGCAAAGCCGGTAACTGCGACGGAACTCCTCCAAGCCCTTCATCCGGCATCCATACGAGGCCTTGTTCCTCCACAAGTCGGGATTCGAGATCCCCCAGAGGCCACACAAGTCACTTCCCCCCCAGTTGTTCGATGAGCTGTCGCCATCGTGTACCACTCATTTGCTCTTTACTAGGCCCATACACCCAAATGGGTCGTTTGCTCATGTGGCGCTATGAGTGCCTATGGTGAGAATTGTGGTGGATTGATAGGTTTGCCAGCCCTACGTTACCAATAAGGATGAACATGCGGGAAGAAGTTAATCAAGAAGTAAATGAAGCGGATGAGGTTGGAATGTCGCCAATTGAATTCAGCCGCTTGTTGGAACTGATTGATGATATTGAGCCTGCAGATCAGCACGAAATCCTTAAGCGTGCAGATAAATACATTAACGATCAAGAAGTAAAAAAGCTTCATAAAGCTTCTATTGATTACGTAAGGGCTCAAATGAGCGGTGATATCAATCGTTACTCGCTCTCGCATAATTTCAACCGTATTTGGCAGAAAAACCCAGTAGTCGTTGGTATCGCTTGTTTTTCCCTCTTGGCTTTAATCTTTAAATTCGGTCTGTCTCTAGCTTCAATTGTGCATTCAGTGAATAATGGTGGATTCTGGGGTAAATAAAATGCTTTCATTTGGCAAGAAAAAAGTGGAAAGCGTTGAGCCTTCTTTGGTTATGACCGAGCCGCAGGTGGGTTTATCTTCAAGCGCTCGTGAGGTAAAGCGCAATAAGAAGTCAAATGAGGATTCATTCAGTTCATTACCCCAGGCTGGTGATTTTTCCATAAATGGAAAGCAAGAGTTCGCGGAAATTTATGGGTCTGCTCTTGTGAGTCGAAGGCAGCATTTCATTACCGCTGTGTGCGCGCTAATTTTGTGTGCCGTTTCGATGTTTTACGCGTTGAGCATCGCAAGTACAAAAACGGCAATTCCATGGTTTGTAGAGGTTGATAAAAGCACAGGACAATTATCAAAACCTGTGAAGATTCAAAGTCTCACGCCCCAAGATGCGGTTATCAAATCGACCCTAGCAATATTTGCCGAAAAGTGCTTCACAATCGATCCGAAGCTCTCGCGTGTATACCTTCAAGAATGCGCCCGGATGGCTACGGGGAAAGCTATCGAACAATTGCGGGCCTTCCGTACAGAACACGATGTCATTGCCAGGATGACTAAAGGCAGCGAAATCCGCTTTGCCAAAACGAAAAGCGTTGATTTAACCACAAAGGGTACGGCATTCCTGTATGTGGAAACAAAAGATGTGGCAGCAGACGGAGTTTCTGCAGTTATCGGGAACTACCGATTGAGATTGGATTACGTCTTCATTCCGCCGAAAAATGAAGATGAACTAATTCAGAATCCACTTGGGATATACGTATCAATGTTTAACCCAAGTCTTGAGCGGTGAGAAGCGGAAATGGAAATGAAAATTCAATCGTTGACAAGCACTGTTATTGCACTGCTTCTTGCGTTGGCGTCTCTATCGGCAAGATCCGAGATGGTGCCGACCCCACTTACTGGGGATACTCGGCTAGTCACATTCGAGTATGACCCTGAGAACACATACCTCGTTCTTTCGCGCCCTAAAGCACACACTCACATAATGATGCCTGAAGGTGAGTTGCTAGAGTCGGTGATGGCCGGTGATACGGCAAGCTGGGAAATAACCCCTTCAAAAAACCTCAAGCACCTTTTCATCAAGCCGAAGTATGAGGACATCGAAACAACTCTGACCTTGCTGACCACCAACAAGACATTTCAGGTTGTTATCAGGTCTACAGGGGAGGGTCGTAAATGGTATCAGCAGGTCGCGTGGGAGGTTCCTAAAGGATTTGTTTTTGACATTGGGGCGAATATTCCTAAAAACAATCCACAACTGGAAAACACTCAGCGTCTCCAGGCCGGGGAAAAGATTGACACGGCGGTCGGAATAGACCCTACAAAGCTGAACTACGCGTACACCGTCACGGGGTCTGAAAGCTTCAAGCCGACGCAAGTTTTTGATGATGGCCAGAAAGTATGGCTTCAGATGCCGAAGGGCTTGGTTGAGATGCCGGCCGTATTCGCCAAAGAGGGGAGGGATCTTGTTCTGGTGAACTATCTCGTCAAAAACGATTTCATTCAGATTCAGCAACTTGTCGAGCGCATTGTATTGAAGATCGATAGCAAGGAAGTTGTCATCGATAAGGGCGAGAAGTCCTTCTGGGGGGGGCGCTCTAAATCTTGGGCGGAGTGAGGTCTGCAATGGCTCAGAATTCAATCGTGCCGCCAGTTGCGCATGGCGATAAAGCGCCGATAAAAAAAACGACTCTCCTTGGTGTTCTTGGTGTTTTAGTAGTGGTTTTTGTTGTGGGGGCAATGCTCGGCACAACCAATACCCAACAGCAATCCCAAGTAGTCCAGAAGGAAGAGCAGGCCGCCCCTAGGCGTGGCACAGCAAGGGATGTTTCCGAAGAGTTGGCTGCGGCCGACGAGCAACGAAGGCGCGAGCAACTTCGGAATGAAGCATCTCCAGCACCTCTTCCCCTGCCAACCGCAAGTAGTCCCATACCAAAGTCGCTTCAGAGGACAGGTGACGGTGCCGCTGCAGAAAATGGCTTTGATCCTGAATTGGAGCGGCGCAAAGCTCTTGCAGAGCGTGATGCGCGGGCTTCTGTCTCCACGATTGTCGTATTTGACAGCAAGGCAACATCTGCTGGCGGTCCCGCAAAAAGTACGACCGATACGCCTGATGCTCTGATTGAAGCAATACGTCTTGCGCGAGCCCAAAATGGGGCGACTGGTGGCAATTCCACTGAAGACGCAGTGAAAGAACAACTTCGTTTGCGAGACAAAATACTAAATGCAGACTCACTGCCAACTGCACCTACGCCTGCCTCAAAGGCTTCCTCTTGGCTCAATCCAGGCACGGCGCCCAAGGTGCCACCTACCCTCTATCCAGTCAACGCGACCGGAAAATATATATTGACACAGGGAAAAACAATTCCAAGTGTTCTTCTCCGGTCGATGAATACTGATCTTCCCTGTGAAGTATCGGCAAGAACACTTGTTGATGTTTATGACTCCCTGCAAGGGAATGCACTGTTAATTCCGCGTGGTTCCGAGCTTGTCGGAAAATGCTCGGCCGATATCCACGTTGGTCAAACACGTATCCTTTTTGCTTTTCAGCGAATCATCCTTCCGAATGGAAAGAGCTTTGCATTGCCCAATGCAATGGGGATGGATAAAACAGGTTCTTCCGGTATCGAGGGTGATGTCAACAATCACTTTTTCAAGATGTTCACGTCGTCTTTCATCGTGGCTTTTCTAGCTGAGCGAGCTGAAAAGAATCAGCCTTCGAATAACCCATTTGGCGGCAACGGTGGGGCGAAATCTGCAGCGGGTGAGGTTCTTGTTGATGTCAGTCGCACTATCCTGGATCGAAACAAATCCATCCCACCAACAATCACTGTTGATGCTGGTACGCGAATTAATGTGAACGTTGCCGCTGACATGGACTTCCTTGAGCCATATAAGTTCTGAGATTAAGAAATGAAATTTGTATCGAAAATTGCCTCAAGTCTCTTGTTGTCCTGCGCATTGGCTGCTTGCGCCGGCACGCCAGAACTTCCGAAAAATGTGGTCGATAACTACGATTTCGATTACATGGTGCAGAGCGAATCTATCAAAATCGTTCAGGTCTTTGATGATGGAAAGAACACATTTTTCCAGCTAGGCGCACAAGGAAGTATTCCTGCGGTTTTCGCTGAAGTTGAGGGTGATTTCAAGTTTGCGCAGATGGAAATGTTTGGACCTTATATCAAGGTTCCATTTACTGCTAAGCGCTACATGCTGAAGATTGGTAATTCGATTGCGCGTGTAGCGTACGTAGGCGAACGCTCCAAGGATTCCAGTCCACACCTTGCCGATTCGAATATTCCCCATAAACATCTTGCGGTCGCTGAAGATGGCGGCCGCAGTTTACCGAACGAGTTCGTCGGAGGGCTTTGGGGTCGTGACAGGTCACAAACAACAACACACAACCGTTATTCCTACTCCGACCGGATGCGTGGTGATCGAGTTGAGTGGACGAGCATTCCGGCGCAGATGCCTGAAAAACCGATCAACTTCAAGTTCGGCACCACAACAGTGGCTGACATCTCTCCGAAGAAATTCCATGCTTTTGCGAAGGAATATACGAGCGCCATCCGAATTGAGCTGATTGGATATGACGATAGCTCTGCTAAGGAAGGTCTTGCGAAGGAGCGTATTGAAGCCGTGACATCTGCACTTGTTGCGGCCGGCATTCCCCGTTCAGTTATCCGCTCCAAGACGGCCAGAAGTGTTATGCAAGGCAGTGAGAAGGGTAAGGTTTTAGGTGTCTCCATCATTGGCTACAAGGCCAATCTCTATGCACCAGAGGCTCAGCCCGCGATCTCGGATTCGACAGGGGCTGTTGCAGCCAATTTCAGCAACGATAGTATTGATCAAGTCCTCAAGAAACTGACCTTGGGTCGGATTACCCCGACTGAAGCCCAGGCAGAACTCGCGCGGCTCTCTAAAGAGCAGAAAAACACAGGCAAGCAAGAGGTCGCTACGTGGGAAATAAAAAAGGATGACGAAACTCTTCAGTCGGCAATTACAAGGTGGGCGTCCCAAGCGGGATATGAGGTTGTTTTCAACACCTTTCCCTACGTTCCACTCACCGGGGATTCCGCTTTCGAAAGCAAAGATTTCGTTGCAGCTATTAAGTTCATGATTGCTCAAGTCAAGATCGCTGGCTATGAAATTGAAGAGCCGACACTGTATAGCGATAACGTTATGGTATTTGGCGCCAAAAAGGATATCGAGAATGGCAAATAAGAAAATTGGATTTCTCGCGCTTCTGGTATTCGCCAGCATGACGGCAGGGGCAGTTGAGGTGGTCAATAAACCATACAAGAAGGCGCCAGAGCCCAAGTTGGTCCTCCCTTTTGCAGCCGCTGCTAAAGCTACCCAGGACGCTGATGGGCATGCGGGGGGCGGGAAGGAGGGGTATGTCGGACCCTTGCAGGTTCGTGAGGGCGACCGGATTGATGAAAAACTGAAAGAGTGGCTATCGAAAAATAACTACTCACTTTACTGGGAGGCCCCGAAGTACCAATCTGGCGGATCTGTGATGCTATCGGGATCTGTGGAAAGCACTCTCAAAGAACTACTTCAAATGATGCAGGCCAATGGCATCAGTATGAATGCTGAAATCTTTCGCAATAACGCCGTCCGCATCACCGAGGTGAAGTAATGATTTTGAAATTTCTCACAGTTGCATCTTTCGTCATTCTGGCAGGTTGCACCACACAGATGACAAAGGGCGTCGAGGGTAAGGTGAACGAGGCAGATCGAAAGGCGTCCCAGTTGATGGATAGCCTGAAATCAGGTCAACCCTCTCAAGGCAAGGCAGAGCGTTCCACTGTCCGTCGTGTTGAACAAGCCTGGGTGCCTGTCGCTAAGCTAGATGAGAATGCTCGACAGCGAGCGGAAGTTGCCAATCGGCACGTTTCCGTTAATCGAAAGTTCAACGATCTTTCTGATGCCGCCGCCTACATCACAAGCTTGACGGGTGTACCTGTCTCCGTTACAGCTAACGCCCGCAAAACGGCTGATGATTTGACCCAAAAGTCCCTTACATCGCAACGTGGGCTCCCTGGGGTTATGCAGCCAGGTGTGGCTCTGCCTCCCCTGCCCATGGGAATGCAGAACGGAGCAGGCACTACTTCGCAAATGGCGCTCAACTCTGCCCATTACGCGCCTATCTCCTACAGCGGAAATCTGTCCGGTTTTATGGATATTCTGGCTGCGCGCTATGGCTTGTTTTGGGAGCCCGATAGCAATAACGGAATAACCCTGTTCAAGACTAAAACCCAATCGTTCCGTCTTGCAGCCCTGCCGGGTGATTCGAGCATGAGTTCCATCGTTGGCACTCAATCAACCAGTTCAGGATCTGGTGGCGGCGGTGGCTCGGCGGGGGGAGCTGCAGGTGGCGCCCAATCTGTCTCGACATCCTCGGCAAGCGCTGAGCAACGTTCGGGAATCAAGTTCGATGGGCTTTCTGTCTGGAAGGGGATTGAGGAAAGCCTTAAGGCAATGCTCTCGATTGAGGGCAAGGTTGTTGTGACGCCAGCCACAGGAACGGTAACTGTGGATGACACCCCTCCCGTCCTCGAAAAAGTAGCAGCCTTTATCAAAGACCAGAATTCAGCGTTAAAGCGCCAGGTACTCCTGAATGTCAGAGTCTTGACGGTTGAACTCAATGATTCCGATTCCTACGGTATCAACTGGGATATGGTCTACAAGAACATCAGTACAGGTGCTGGTGTGGCATTGCAAAGCGTGTCAGGTCTGGCCGCAGGAAATTCATCTCTGGCATTCAACATCGTCCGCACAAACGGTTTGTGGGATGGAACGAAGGTAATGCTTGAAGCCCTGTCTAAGCAGGGGCGTGTTTCACAAGTGACTTCAGCATCGATTGTCACCATCAACAATCAACCGGCCCCCCTTCAAGTAGGTCGTCAGCGCTCCTATCTTGCCTCGTCAACCACGACTATCGGCACGGCAGGTTCTGGTAATACGACCACACTTCAACCAGGAGTTATTTCCACTGGCTTTTCCATGTCTGTGTTGCCGCACATTCTGGATTCGGAAAAGTTGATGCTCCAATACTCAGCGGATATTTCTGCTCTCGTGGGAATCGCTACGGTCACCTCTGGGCAATCCTCCATTCAAACCCCCGAAGTAGACACGCGCAATTTCTTGCAACGCGTGTTGATGAATAACGGCGAAACACTTGTTCTCACGGGTTTTGAACAGTTTGGCGCGAATGGCGGTAAGCAAGGCATCGGCAGTCCCGATAACGTCCTTCTTGGTGGCTCTGTGAGCGGTAGCCAATCTAAGAACATGATCGTTGTCTTGATTCAGCCCGTAATGTCATCTGTGAATTAAATCGATGGAAAACGAAGCTCAAGTCTTTGATGTCAAGGGGACATCATTTGCCATCGGCCTGTTTTGGCAACCCCTTGGCAGTTCAGCTGCAGCTGAGCGTAAGAAGGAAATTCGAGCGCTTTCTGAAGAGCTTTCGTATGACCTTGTTGTCGTTCGCCACGGGCCCACACACTGTGCCGGGTTTGCAAAATCTAAGTACATAAAGCTTGGAACTTTCTCTGCGGCGGCGGTTGTTTCCAAGTCGCTTGAAATCGAATGTCAAGCGAAAGATTTCATTTTTGTTTCACCATTGGGTGACGGCAGATGGATGTATGTCGCCCAGCGAGATGGGGTGATCCTTCCCGATGGAGACCTCTGTTTCTCGTCCGAGGATGCTGCACGCTCCCAAATGATGGAGCACATGAGCATCGGTGATTGGGCGCACGTATTCGCGCCTGAACACTGGGGAATTGGTAAAGCTACCGAGAGAACATTTGATGAGCTTGTTCCGCGAAAGAAAAACGGCAAGATCAAGTCGCACAAATGGTGGCGCCTTCTCCCTTTGCAGCGTGGGAGAGCTGCTGTCTCAATGTACTACAGGCAAATCTTTGCAGCCTGTGTTTGCCTGATCATTCTCGGCGGGGCCCTCTGGTACTACAAGCAATGGCGGGCTGATATAGAAGCTAGAGAAGCGCTTGAAGCATCCATACGCAATTCCCAATCTTCATTCGTTCCGCCTGAGCATCCGTGGAAATCAATTCCTCTGGCTGCTGAGTATCTACAAGCATGCTTGGATCAGTTGAACCAGCAGAATCTTTTCCCTGGTAACTGGGCTATATCTGGAGTCGAATGCTCGGGGGGGAATCTCCAGGTAACTTGGAAGCCAAACGCAGGTGGTTGGATCAAGCATCTCAGTGAAATTCTTCCCAACGCATCTATCGCTCAGGATGGTTCCTCCGCTTCGGTGACTGCTGCCATCGTAAAGCCTCGTACGGGATTTGATGAGGCTCTACAAAAAGAAAATGCAAGGTTAGTCAGTATGTATTCGGCAGCTCAGTCATTTGGGGTGAAATTTAAAGTCTCTGCAAGTGTCCAGGCTCCTGTTCTGCCAGGACAGGGGCCATCTGTACCGGCTAACCACCGCGAGATTATCTGGCAAGCTGAGAACGTTGCTTTCCCAAACGCTGTCCTCGCTGCGTTGGACGGTCCAGGCTTCCGGATGCGCTCGATGAAAGCAACTTGGAATAACGGTCAATTTATCTGGATGATGGAAGGGTCTCAATATGTTCAACCGTAATGCGTACTTTGTGAGTTTGATTGCGATGCTGGTGATGCCTATTGCTTCGCATGCGGCTGATGATGTTGATGCTGCAACCGCAGCTGCAATGGCTGCGATAGTTGCCGGCACCGCCAATCAAGCCGGGCCTACTGTTCTCCAGCCGCCAAGCATCAAACCATCCGTAAAGGTGAGCCCTGAGGCCGCTGAAATTGCGACCATCAATCAGCGCATTGCTGTTAAGGCGGCTCGCCTGGCTGAATTGGAAATGGAAGCCAAGATCAAGGCAAAAGAAACTGAACTTGCCAAGGGCTTCGGTGGGGATGCGGGAATCACTCAGCTTGACGAGAACGTCATCCCCTCGGTTTCAGAAATCAGCGGCATCGACAACAAAATTTGGGCTGTTTTGAATGTCAATGGGGGTACTCAGACGGTTCGTGTCGGAGATGTGGCGGCAGGTTGGAAGGTCACGAGTATCCAGTCTGACGCTGTAACCGTGGTGAAAAAAGGCAAAAAGGCTCATTTGTCCTTCGGCAACAGTGTTGTTCAAACTCAGACTCAGAGCCAACTGCCGGCAGGCCTAAACCCGCAAATGGGCGGCATGCCCGGTTTCCCTGCACGTTGATCTGATAACGAGGAACGATCATGAAGGTGTTGACGGCCCCTGAGGGCGATATTCAAGTATCTAACGAACTTCGCAACATGGTTGCGTTGTTGGATGATGGTCGTTTGCTCGTCGCGGACGCGGACAAATTCAATCCGCATGTTCGCGGGTTCATCGCCCGTCTGAAACGTTCTGACCGGGAATTTGTTCCCCACTATGTTGATTACACAGAGATCAAGAATGTGTATGACAACATAGAAACCGTGGAAGAACGGTCAGACATGCAGAATTGTGCAACTGATCTCTTCCAGAAGGCTGTTGAGATGCGAGCCTCGGATATTCATATTCGGGTGAGTACCAAAGAGAGCACGAAAATTCTCTTCCGGATGCATGGCAATCTCAAGTTGATCGAATCAAAGCCGTTCAAGTATGGCGACCAACTCTGTACGACCATCTTCCATACGCTGACTGACGTATCGGACGCCACTTTCGAGAGCATGACTCGTCAGGATGCCCGTATCTCTGACAAATCCAAGATCCCGAGCAATATCGACGGTATTCGTGTCGCAACCTCACCTCAAGTTGGTGGGTACATCATGGTGCTCCGTCTGTTGTACAACGACACCAGTACAGATTTGGATCTGCAGACGCAGGGCTATACCGCCAAGCAGGCCGATTCCGTGGAGTACATGAAGAAGCGCCCCACCGGGGCGATGATCATTTCCGGTCCTACTGGCTCCGGTAAATCGACAACTCTTCAGAAGATCCTTTCTTCTATTATTGAGAGGACGAGTGGGCGCAAACACATCATCACGGTCGAAGACCCACCTGAATATCCAATCATCGGAGCGGTGCAGACACCCATCACCAATACCGAGAACGAAGAAGATCGGCAGCGAGAATATCAATCTGCCATCAAGGGTGCGATGCGTCTGGACCCAGACATAATCATGCTGTCCGAAGTCCGTGATAAGCCAACTGCAACACTTGTGATTCAAGCGGCTATGACGGGCCACCAGGTCTGGACGACTGTCCACGCTAATAGTGCCTTGGCTATTTTTGATCGTCTAACCGACCTTGGTGTCAACCTCGAAATGCTGGCCGACCCGACAGTTGTTGGGGGACTAATCTGCCAGCGCCTTCTTCCGACCCTGTGTCCCAAATGCAAGCAGCCGCTGAGTGATCATTTCGATGAGTACGAGCAAGCAGACCTCCAGCGTTTCATGACCGTTCTCGATTTTCAGAATGTCTATCGCGCCTCGCCAACCGGCTGTTCGCACTGCAATGGTTCAGGAACGTTAGGAAGAACTGCGATTGCAGAGACCATTGTTACCGACAACCACTTGATGGGTCTTTTGCGGAATCGTGATCGTCTTGGCGCGATTGACTATGTTCGTCGTGAGCAACAGGTCATGAGCATGTTGGATCATGCCATTCAAAAAATTAACGCGGGCCATGTCGATCCTTTCCATGCTGAGGATATTGTCGGTGCCCTTAATGCGGGGTCTATCGAGCGTGATCGCAGCTGATATGGAAGAGGGGCATTAACGTGCATGAGATTGAAATTGCCTTCGCGCGTTTCATGGTCAACAACGACATGAATGCGCGAAGACGCTTGTGGCGGAAGCTGTCGAAATTGCTTTCGAATAGTGTTCCAATTCTTCAGGCACTAAAGTCCATCCATGATCGAAGGATTGCCAGTGGGTCCGAAAAAGACCCGCTCACTATAGCAATCGGAACATGGATGGATCGCATTCGAAATGGTCATCGACTTGGAATGGCTGTCGAAGGTTGGATTCCTCGTGATGAACGAATGCTAATTTCTGCAGGCGAGCAATCGGGTGAACTGGACAAAGCCCTGCTGAATGCCTCTGAGATTATGATTTCTAAATCGAAGATTAAGAAGGCGGTAATTGGTGGACTGGCCTACCCTGTCATTATGGGATTCCTCGCTCTTGCAGTCCTTGTGATGTTCAGCTTCAAGGTCATTCCTGAGTTCAGTAAAGTTGTGCCATATGAGAAATGGCAAGGTATTGCGAAGTTCATCATTGATCTTTCAACGTTTGCACGCCAATGGTTGCCTCTAATTCTCGGCTTCATCATATTCCTCGTCGCGGCCTTCTTCTTATCCCTCCCAAGATGGGCTGAAGGTTTGCGGGTAAGAATGGATCGGTATGCACCTTATAGCATTTATCGAATGCTCCAGGGCGGCACATGGATGATCTCTTTGGCAGCATTAGTTGAAGCAGGTGTTCGTATTGAGAACGCAATTATCGACCTTGGTGACGGATCTTCGAATTGGCTAAAAACACGTTCCGATGCGTGCCTGCGAGGGATGCGTAGCGGACAGAACCTTGGCGATGCACTCGCAAAATCGGGGTACGAGTTTCCTGACCGAGAAATTATTGATGACCTGGGCGTGTACGCCAAGTTATCTGGTATCGACCAAGCCCTATCGACTGTCGGCCGCGAATGGGTCGATGATGGGGTTGAGAAAATTCAGGGAATGATGAAAGTCATTTTCGGAATTAGCGTGCTGACTGTTGGCTTATTTATCGCCTTCATGGTGGGTGGCCTTATCAGCATGGAACTGCAGATGTCCACCATTGTTCAACGCTCTTATCACTGAAAGCAGGGTATTTAAATGACCAACATTTTCGCTCACAAGATGAGTATCGCGACCTCCGCCAAGGCTCAACGTGGCGTCACCCTCATGGAATTGATTGCCGGTTTGGCCGTCATGAGCGTTATCGTGGTTGGTGCAGTCTCTCTGTACTCCAGCGCCACATCCAGCGAGCAATCCACTTCGCTGCAACGAGACATCGGCGCTCTGCAGGCCGCTACGCGTCAAATCTTCAACGGCCAAGGAACGTACGGAACTGTTCGGCTCAACGATCTCCTGAAGACCGCCAATAAGGTGCCCAGCACCCTCGCCGTGAGCGGTACGGGTGCCTCAATGGTCTACAAGACTCGTTCTAACGGTGATGTGACGATCACGGGCAATGGTGGAACTTTCAATATCGAAATCACTAACGTTGCCGCCGATCTCTGCGTGCCTCTTCTGACCAACGCTGCCGGATGGTCGTCTATTTTGGTCGCGGGTGGTACTGCTCAGACAACCTTCCCCATTACACCGGCTGCAGCGCAGACGGAATGCGGTAAAGGCACAACGTTGACCTTTACCAACTAATCAAACCTCAGTTCGACCTTTAAGTAGATCCAATGCTCAAAGATATTGATCTGAAGGACATTTACCTGGGCCGTCCGAATGCGTGGCTTTCAGGTGTTCCGGGTACTAGCGACCCTTTCCCAGCACCGGAGGATTGCGCAGAGGAGCTGGAAGAGCTGCGCGAACTGTGTGACAAGACGAACCAAGATACCGGGAAAGAGGAATTCACGATTCGCCACCGCAATGTGTCGTATCGCGCAAGCATTCTCAAATCTATTTCTGATGTCGTCTTCGTTCTCCGCCGATTCCCGGCTAAGGTGCCGACCTTCGAGAGCCTGAACCTGCACAACGGGTACGTTTCGAAGCTCATGCAGCAGCGATTGAGCGGCCTTATCGTAATTGCCGGCCCATTCGGTGCGGGAAAAACTACTACAGCGTCAGCGTTGATCGCCGCTCGACTTTCCAAGTTTGGCGGTGTGGCCATCACCATTGAAGATCCGCCAGAGATGCCTCTGGAAGGCAAGCATGGCGAAGGAGTTTGTTACCAGACCTGGGCAGATCGGGGCGGATTTGGTGACGCGACTCGAAAGATGGCACGGTTTGCACCGTCGATCATCTTCCTTGGAGAAGTGCGTGACGCTGAAACTGCCGCAGAAGCTCTCCGCGCATCTATCAATGGTCGTTTGGTCGTCTGCACAGCGCATGCCGACTCAGTACCTATGGCCATCGAGCGCATTTACTCCCTGGCCAATGGTGCTGCCGGCACTTCAGAGGATACCGCTAACCTGATGGCAGGCGGGCTCCTTTGCGTCGCGCATCAGCGCTTGGATGGTGAGCCAAAGCACCCCAAGCTCAGTTTGTTGTGGCTGGGTGACGATGACAGCCACGGCATTCGCAACACGATTCGCCAGCGCCGATTCGACCAGATCGGTAGTGAAGTCACTCGACAGCTGAATCAGATGATGATGAGTGGCCGACCGGGGCGTGAAAGCTAAAAAATGTTGCCCGTCTGGATTGCTGTTTTCTTCGGGACGGCTCTCGCAACATACATGGTTGCTGAGATACCAGAGCGGCGTGCGGCTGATATTGAAATAACGGCCGATGTTTCCGCTGCAAATTTCATTGCTTACAGGGTTGCTGTACAGAAATTTGCTCGGTCCAATCCATCCTTTACCGGAACAGTGGCGGACGCATCCTTGGCAACCTATTGGTTGCCAGGCTACAAAAAGAACTTTTCATGGACTAATGAAATAAGTGGAGGGGCCCTTTATATTTACTCGACAGCGTATGTGCCCCCTAATACGCTTGATCGCTTGAAGAAGAGGGCCCCCGATTTCCTTCTTCTGGGAAGAAAGAGTCAAAGTACGGGGCGATTGGTTTCATATTCCGGGTTTGATACTGGAATCACATTGCCTGCAACTATCCCCGCAAATGCGCTGGTCATGATGGGACGATAAATGATTGATATTGGGAATTTCATTACAGAGATGGCCAGTTCCGAGCTGGATATCTCTGACATTCTGATCGAGACAAATGCACCTATCATGCTGAAGACCGCACGTGGTTGGATTCAAGCTGAAGATGTTGAAACTCCGACCTGGTACGATGTTGATGCTTTTTTGTTCACCATCGATCCATCATGGGACGCAATAATCCGTGAGAGTGCCCTCAATCGACCTTTGAATCTGAGCACGCGGCGTTTGCGAGTTAATGCCTATCTTGCGTTTGGCGGCACAAAGATCATGGCCTCCATTCGGTTGATTCCCAATCGACCATTGGCAATCGGGGAAGCAGGTTTGCCCGCAGCTTCGCGGCTCCTACTCGAAAATACCAGTGGGCTAATTTTGGTTTCTGGTCCGACCGGCTCGGGTAAGACCACAAGTATGGCTTCTATGGTCGAAGCCATCAATGAGTCCCGCAACTCACACATCATTACGATTGAAGACCCAATCGAATTCATGTTCGAGCGCAAGTGTGCAGTTTTCTCGCGTCGCGAGATTGGCGTTGACTGTACTGATTTCAAGAGCGGCGTGAAGGACGCGCTCCGCCAGAGGCCCGATGTAGTAGTCATTGGTGAAATTCGTGATCGTGAAACCGCAGAGCAGGCTTTGATCGCTGGTGAATCAGGCCATCTTGTCATGGGAACTCTGCACGCCGGCTCAGCCCTGGGCACCATCTCAAAGTTACTTGGATATTTCAACTCTCAAGAACGTGACGGCCGCCTTCAGTCACTCTCCGAGAATCTTGTTGGGATCATTCACCAAACCCTGATCCCAAAGAAGGAGGGGGGCGGGTACGCCTTGGCAGTCGATTTCATTGCCAACCACAAGCGTCAACATTCCAAGGCCTTCTTCGACATGGAAAAGCTGCAGGGGAGTGTTGATCGAAATGAAGACGGCGTGTCGATCCCCCTATTCACCTCCATCAAGAAACTCGTCAATGCTGGAGTCGTGGACAAGACGGATGCGATGAAGGCTGTTTCAGGCAACGCTTTCATCTATGACAACCTGCGCCAGCTCTAACTGGCAATCATGATCACCGCCCTGGAGCAGGGCGGCGACTTTGTTTTTAGGTAATGTAATGAAGACCAACCTCAAGACCATTCATCAAGCTGGTCTAACGCTGCTGGAGGTTTTGGTCTCGCTTGGGATTCTGGCTACCATTACCACGGGTATTGCTGCAAGCACGAATCAGCAAAGTGAAAAGACTAAAGCCTCGGTAGTTGCGCTTCATGTCAAAATGGTTGGGACAGCGGCAGCAGAGTACATCAAGGACAATTATTCCTTGCTTTTGACTACTGCTGCCGCAACACAGCCTGCTCTTATTCGGGTGAGCGACATAATCACCGCTGAGAAGCTTCAACCGGGATTTAATTCGCGCAACACACGTGGTCAAGAAACCTGCGTTTTAGTCCCCAAGCAGGGGTCTAACAACTTGACATCCGTCGTTATCACTGAGGGTGGTGAATTAATTGATGATTTGTCGCTGGGGCAAATCGCCTCCGAAATCGGTGCGGCCGGTGGCGCGATTTATTCACTTGCTGCTGGCAACATGCGAGGAGATATGTTCCATTTTCTTTGCCGGAACATCTATATCCAACCATGAACCATTTCTAATCAGGTCAATCATTTCTTTCCTGATTGGAGATTTCTTCAAGTTTGCGTTGGCCCCTGTTTCAATTACAGGATTGTAAGAGGAAAATTCAGGCGGTTTTGGCTGATTCAGCTCATTCTCCACTTAGTTGAACCCTGTTTGAGGTAGAGGTTAGATGCAGTTCTCAATTTCAAAGGTCTCTCGTCAGGCTGGACTCACGCTGTTGGAGGTGCTGGTCTCGCTTGGAATTTTGGCGACCGTCATGACAGGCATTGTTGCTCTCTCGAATCAACAAAACGAGAAGACAAAGGCGTCCGTAGTTGCGCTCCACGCCAGACTGGTTGGGACTGCTGCAAGCGAATACATCAAAGACAATTACAGCCTTCTGCTGTCTACGGCAACGGTAACGCAGCCGGCTCTGATCCGCGTGAGCGATCTTGTTGCGGCTGGCAAGCTTCAGGCAGGCTTCAATTCGCTAAATGCACGTGGACAAGACACTTGTGTCTTGGTGCTCAAGCAATCTGCAACCAACTTGACCTCGATCCTTGTCACTGAAGGTGGCGAGACCATTGACGATCTGACCCTTGGCCAGGTTGCCTCTGAAATTGGTGCAGCAGGTGGGGGCATCTATTCCACGGCACCTGGAAACATGCGCGGTTCAATGGGTGGATGGGACACGCCAATAGGCTCTTTTGCAAACCCCAATCACTTGGGCCAGAGGTGCTCCGGGGCAGGTGGCAACATTGTTTTCGCGCAAGGGCACCCTGTGATGGCACTTTGGTTTGCGGACAGCCAGGATGTTGCGGCAACGCTTTATCGCGATGGAGTCCCAGGCAATCCATCATTAAACACGATGAATACGCCGATTATTATGGGATCGGTTCAGACATTAAATGGCGCGTGCTCATCTACTGGTGCGATTGCGCGCGATGCCGGCGGTGCTCTCCTGTCGTGCCAAGGTGGGGTATGGAAGTCTCCGGGCGACGGCAAGTGCGTTTCGACAGATGCAGACTTGAATTCCCTTCAAACCGATGGACGTTGCTACAACAGTGCCGGGAATCCCAACTCTCCGGCTGGGGGAGATTGGTTCTTTCTTGAGGTATTTCGCCACGTAAACCAAGGTAACTATTACGTCTCTCAACGTGTCATTGGCATGACAGGATGGGCGGTTGGCAAGGTTTGGCTGCGTAATCAGCAATCCGGCACTCAGGCTGGAGGCTGGAGCGCATGGAATCAGGTTAGCGATCCTGGCGTCACGACGGCAAACAGCACTCTCACCGCCAATCGCGTCCAGTCAGCAGCCGGTGCTGTGGGTGGCGCTGGGCAGTTGTTTTACGACGTAGCCGGAAGCATGATGGCTGCGAATACTTCCATTTATTCCTACGGCAAGATCTGCGCCGGCAATTCGTCCGGCGGCTGCGATGGAACGGGCGGCGTAGTCTTGTCTTCGAATGGCACTATTGGTGCATCTGGCAATATCGCAGGCCAGAATATTACTGCCAGTCAAGCCGATGTTAACGGGACTGGGTTTATCCGTCCTGGATGGGCGGTGGAAACTTGGGGATGTGCTTCTAACGGTGATATAGCCAAGGCTGCATATACCGTTGCAGATGGTTGGGCATACAACGGGAAAACACTGTCTTGTCAATCAGGTGTTTGGCGCATACCAGCTGCCAGTTTTGATGCCAACCAAGAGTATGGCTTGACCCAAGCTGGACGTGGCCAATCGGCGATCAACATCGGCTCTCATAAGGCATGTTTCCTGTCCCGCTTCTATGTCGCAGGTGGCCAGGAATCCTCAGACAAATGGTGCCAGGTCTATCCTGAAAACAACTACTGGGTGCTTCTGGCGTCATTGGGTTGGGATACCCCATCGGTCTACAAAACCATTTGCTATGCGCGCTGCATCGACTGACAGGATGTTTTGGCAGACGTTCGGCCAAGACCTTGTTGCGCAGCATATAAACAGCCAAAACCGGCAGAACGCTGCCTGCCTGCGTATTCCACGCGATGGCGGACACGATTCCATGCTGATGGCGGACAGTGTTCCAGCGTGATGGCGGACAGTGTTCCACGCTGAAGGCGGACAGCATTCCAAACTGATGGCGGACACCTGCGGGGTGTTCTGAGTGACCCGAACGCGGCATACGCTGCCCGGTTTTTTGACCGGAACAAGCGATGCCCACACCCAGGGTCACCATGAGCAAACTACGACACACACTGCAACTGCTGCACGGCGGGGTCTTGAGCACCCGTCAAATCGGTGCCGCCCTCGGCATCTCCAAATCCACTGTCAGCGAGATAGCCAGCTACGCGCGCGTGGCCGGCGTGGACTGGGCACTGGCCCAGAGCCTGAACGACGACGAACTCCAGGCCCGGCTCTACAAGCCACCCGTGGCGCGCGAGTCCCGGCACCTTGAACCCGACCACGCCCACATCCACCGCGAACTGCGCCGACCTGGCGTGACGCTGCAGTTGCTTTGGGAGGAATACCAGCAACAGCACAGCGGGCAGGCGTACAAGTACAGCGCCTTCTGCGAGAAGTACAAGGCCTGGGCCCGGCGCCTGCAGCGCTCCATGCGCCAGACCCACACGGGCGGTGACAAGCTCTTTGTGGACTACGCCGGCCAGACCGTTCCCGTGGTGGATGCTGACACTGGCGAGATACGCCAGGCCCAGGTCTTCGTGGCCGTGCTGGGCGCATCGAACTACACCTACGCCTGCGCCACCGCCAGCCAGAAGGCCACCGACTGGGTGGCCAGCATCATTAGCGCGCTGGAGTTCATCGGCGGCGTGCCCCGCCTGCTGGTGCCTGACCAGCCGCGCGCCCTCATGGCCCGACCCGACCGTTACGAGCCCACCGCGCACCGCCTGCTCGAAGAGCTCTGTGCGCACTACAGCCTGGCCGTGATGCCCGCGCGCCCGGCCAAGCCACGCGACAAACCCAAGGTGGAGGTCGCTGTGCAGGTGGTCGAGCGCTGGATTCTGGCCAGGCTGCGCCACCAGACCTTCTTCAGCCTGGCCGAGCTCAACCGGGCGATTGCCGCCTTGCTGGTGGACTTGAACCAGCGCGCGTTCAAGAAGCTGCCGGGCAACCGCACTAGCGCCTTCGCCGAACTCGACCGGCCAGCCCTGCGCCCCCTGCCGCCGGTGCGCATGCCCATCGCGCGCTTCAAACCCGCCCGCGTCAACATCGATTACCACGTTGAGCTCGATGGCCACTACTACTCGGTGCCCCACGCCCTGGTGGGTGAGCCGGTGGAGTTGCGCATCACGGCCGGCACGCTCGAAGTCCTGCACGGCAGCAAACGCGTGGCCGCCCACGCCCTCAATCCCCGACGGGGTGCACACACCACCACGCCCGAGCACATGCCGGCCTCGCACCGGGCGCACCTGCAGTGGACGCCGGCCAAGCTCATCGCCTGGGGTGAGCGCGTGGGCGCGGCCACCGCCGCCGTGGTGCGCTGGCAGATGGAGCACCGCCAGCATCCCGAGCAGGGTTACCGCTCCTGTCTGGGCCTCATGCGCCTGGGCCGTGAGTACGGGGCTGACCGGCTGGAGGCCGCCTGTGCGCGGGCGCAGTCGATTCGCTCACCGTCCTACAAGAGCATCGCCTCCATCCTGGGCTGCGGCCTGGACCAGCGGCCGCTGGATGCGCCGATGGCCGCACAGGCGAGCCTGCCGCTGCACGAGAACGTGCGCGGGCCGGGCTACTACCACTGAACTCCAACGTGCAAGCAAACCTAACAAGGAAGAACCATGCTCAACGAACAGACCTTGAACCAACTGCGCGCCCTGCGCCTGGACGGCATGGTGGCCGCCCTCAGCGACGCGGCCACCCACATCACGGCCAGCGAGCTGCCCTTTGAACAACGCCTGGCGCTGCTGGTGCAGCGCGAGGTGGACTGGCGTGACAGCAAGCGCCTGGAGCGCCTGTTGAAGGCGGCCCGCCTGAAGGTCTCCAGTGCCTGCCTGGAGGACATCGACTGGCGCGCCAGCCGGGGCCTGAGCCGAGAGGTCATCACCAGCCTGGCCGGCGGGGACTGGCTGCGCCATGGCCACAACGTGCTGCTCACCGGCGCCACCGGGTGCGGCAAGACGTGGCTCGCCTGCGCACTGGGGCAGCAGGCCGCGCGCCTGGGCTTCTCGGTGCTCTACACCCGCGCGCCACGGCTGCTGCAGGAGCTGCACGTGGCCCACGGCGATGGCAGCCTGGGCAAACGGCTGGCGCAACTGGCGCGGCTGGACCTGCTCATCCTGGACGACTTCGGCATCGCGCCGATTGCCGCGCACGAGCGAAACGACCTGCTGGAATTGCTGGACGACCGGGTGGGCACGCGCTCGACGCTCATCACCAGCCAGTTGCCGGTGACGGCCTGGCACGCCTGGCTGGACGAGCCCACGCTGGCCGACGCCATCCTGGACCGCATCGTGCACGGCTCGCACAAGATAGCCCTCAAGGGCGAGTCGATGCGCAAGCTCACCAAGGCCGTCTGAGCCGGCCGCGCCGACCGCCATTCCACGCTGATGGCGGACACTTCGGCTACGATTTGAGCGTCACTCAGGACACCCGCGCAACGTGTCCGCCATCGCCTGGAACGCTGTCCGCGATGG
>NZ_MTBE01000080.1:0-4131 GCF_002916785.1 Diaphorobacter sp. LR2014-1
GAGCTTGTCAGAAATTTTGTGTGTGAGGCATAGCATGTCGACAAGGAGCATGAATGCCACGCAAGACCAAACCCACCGCTTTGGCGGACCAGGCGGCACAGCCGCAATTTCACATCCCGGCCGAGCTGCTTGACCAGTTGGTGACCGGGCCCATGACGCCGGGCCAAGTCCAAGGGCTGTTCGATCAGTTCAAGAAGTCAATTCTTGAGCGGGCGCTGGGCGCCGAGATGAGTCATCACCTAGGCTATGCGCCCGGCCAAGCCAAGCCCACAGGCGGATCAGCCAACCACCGCAACGGCAAGAGCACCAAGACCGTACTGACCGATGTGGGGGCGCTGCGCATCGATGTCCCACGCGATCGCGAAGGCAGCTTCGAGCCGCAGCTCATTGGCAAGCACGAGCGGCGCTTTACGGGTTTCGACGACAAGATCATCGCCATGTACGCACGCGGCATGACGGTGCGCGAGATCCAGGGTTTCCTGGCTGAGATGTACTCGGTGGACGTCTCGCCCGAGCTCATCAGCCGTGTCACCGATGAGGTGATGGGCGAGGTCACGGCCTGGCAGACACGGCCGCTGGAGGCGATGTACCCGGTGGTGTTCTTCGATGCGCTGCGGGTCAAGATTCGCGAGGATGCGGTGGTGCGCTCCAAGGCCGTCTACCTGGCGCTGGGCGTACTGCCTGACGGCTCGCGCGACATCCTGGGAATCTGGATCGAGAACACCGAGGGGGCGAAGTTCTGGATGAAGGTCTTCAACGATCTGAAGACGCGCGGGGTGCAGGACATCCTGATTGCCGTCACCGACGGCCTCAAGGGCATGCCAGAGGCGCTGGGCGCAGTGTTCCCGGCGACGACGCTGCAGACCTGCATCGTGCACCTGATCCGGGGTGGCCTGGACTTTGCGTCATGGAAAGACCGCAAGGCGCTGGCCGCAGCCATCAAACCCATCTACACCGCGGTGAGCGCCGAGGCGGCCGAGGCCGAGTTGGATGCGTTTGCGGCCGGCCCCTGGGGGCAGCGGTTCCCGACCGTGGTCAGCGCCTGGCGCCGGGCCTGGGACAAGGTCATCCCGTTCTTCGCCTTCCCGCCCGAGGTGCGGCGCGTGATCTACACCACCAACGCCATCGAGAGCGTGAACGCACGGCTGCGCAAGATCATCAAAACGCGCGGCCACTTCCCCAGCGACGAGGCGGCCACCAAGCTGATCTGGCTGGCGCTGCGCAACATCACCGCGGACTGGGGGCGGGCGGCCAACCACTGGAAATCAGCGATGAACCAATTTGCGATCCTCTACGAGGACCGATTTACCAGATCGGGCCAGTAAGATCACCAAGCCGCCTCACGATTGAGTGACGGATTCAACAGCCTCACACACAGAAATCCTGACACTCCCGAATTCCTTGGCTTCTGGCCAAGTCGCGCAAACGGGCGTCTCTTGTCTTCGGATGCCGGGTGAGGCTTTCTCCCTCTGGACCTTGATTCGCCCGTTCGTCCACGTACCGAGTTATCGCGTTCTCAACCTCATGGGGCTGGGAAAAGGCGTGGACCAGGCCGGCTATCTGTTGAACCCAGCCAAGCGCGAACTCGTCTCCGAGGCTGGTTGCAAGCCGCTTCCCACCGTGCGCCTTCGGGATGCCTTCAAACTTGCCCGCAATCCAGGTGCTACGCGTCTTCTTGCATTTGCGCGCCAACACTTCGAATGTGTAGGCTGCGATTTCTGCTTGTGCCGCTATGCCCACGAACATGAAGTCACCTTCATTGATCGGGCTTCCCTTTGGACGTGTGTCCATTGACCGAAGAAGCATCAATTTGCAGCCGAATGCGGCTGCTACGGTCGATGCAAGTGCGCCCTCCCACAGTGCAGGCTTGTCGCGGGCCATCGTTCGGCTTTTCGTCCGCGCTTCGCCTATCTCCGCCATCGTGATGTGTTCAGCCGTGACCCCATGAGCAGCCATCAAGGACCGGGCCTGGCGCATCGCTGCCGCCGCTTCATGAGGGTTGTCCGATTGAGACAGGGCAAGGCACTTTTTGATCTTGCCGAGGATCTTGGGGTCAACGTTTTGCATTGGTGAAACTCAATTCAATGGCCTCGCGTAGGTTTCCAGACACGTGGATGGCAAACACCTGCACAGGAGCGGGCCCGAAGTGCGGATGGGTGATCGTCTTGATCTGGTAGCCCTGCCACGGGCGCTCTATTCGCCGGGCGATGTCCACCCTCCCTGGGTAGCCTAGAGTCAGGACAATCGCGGTGAAAGTCTTGCCTTCCAAGCGCTTGCGCCAGTAGGGAGTGCACAGGCGGTATTCCTCTGTTTTCTGGCCATCACGAATGGCGTCGAAATACTCTCGCTTGAGCGGCAAATGGAGGGTGGTGGACATGATGGCTGTGCCGGCGACATGAGCCCGTGGGCACAAGTTCAGAGTCCGACAATCTGCTCAAGGTGCCGAGGGATTACGACGGGTTTTCCGCCAGTCTCCTTTGCCTTCAGCGTCACCCCCTTGTTGCAGAGGGGGCAGTTCATCATCCCATGCGCATTGGGCACGCCACGCCGCAGGAAGCGGGTGTATTCCTTCCCGCTGGCTTCGCAGCGATGGCGCTTGTTCAGGGCAACGGTGAATCCGCTCATGGTCGGTCCACGCCCAATTCTTCAAGCACATCGGCAATGCGACGGCTTGTGGTTCCATAGTTGGGTTCGTAGTGCCTTGCGCCGGCCGCATCACGCAGTTGGATGCGCGCCTGGATGAGCAGCTCGGTGATGGCCTCAGCTTGCTCTTCGGTCAGTGTTGTGGGGACCGTCATTTGAGAGCCTTCAGGCAAGATGGGGGCAGCGTGAGGTTGCCCCTGAAAAGTGGAGTTCTTAACCCTTGTTGAAGATACCGACAAGGAGTTCAGAGATGAGTGACAAGCAGGTGCGTGCGCAGTACACGCGAGAGTTCAAGCAGGAGGCTGTTCGGCAGGTCCGCTCGGGTCAGGCGATTGCGGTGGTGGCCAAGGTACTGGGCATCCCCAAAGCGAGCCTGGGCAACTGGGTGCGGCTGTCAGCCAAGGGAGAATTGGACGGTGCGGGCGGTGGTGACAAGGGCATCCAAGTCTCGCCCGAGCAGATGGAGATAGCCCGGTTGCGTGCAGAGAATGCTCGCCTTCGCATGGAGCGCGACATCGCAAAAAAAGCCGCGGCGTACTTCGCGCAGGACACGCTGCGAGGTACGCCTGGATTCACCAAATGAGAAAGCTGTACCCGGTGAGTGTGTCCTGCGGGGTGCTGGAGGTCAGCGCGAGCGGGTACTTCAACTGGCTGCGCCGGCGTGAGTCTGGCCACGGTGGACCTGCCCGGCGTCACAGCGACGAAGCCCTGCTGGCGTACATGCGCGCCATCCACGCCGAGGTGAAGGGGGAATACGGCTGGCCACGCATGCACAAGGAACTGCTGGCCCGGGGCATCCGAGTGGGCAAAGACCGGGTGCGCAAGCTCATGCAGCAGCACGGCATCAGGGCCAAGACCAAACGCAAGTTCGTGGTGACCACCGATAGCCGCCACAGCCTGCCGGTGGCGCCCGACTTGGTACAGCGGCGCTTCAACCCCGAGGCGCCCAACCAGCTCTGGAGTGGCGACATCACCTACATCCAAACCGACGAGGGCTGGCTGTACCTGGCTGCGGTCATCGACCTGTTCAACCGTCAGGTGGTGGGCTGGAGCCTGCAGCCGCACATGCAGGCCAGCCTGGTCAAGGACGCGCTGGCCATGGCGTGGTGGCGCCGCAGGCCGCCTCCTGGGCTGATATTCCACAGCGACCGGGGCAGCCAGTATTGCAGCCATGAGTTCCAGGATGCCTTGAAGGGCTGGGGCATGCGTTCATCGATGAGCAGAAAGGGTAACTGTTGGGACAACGCACCGACCGAGAGCTTCTGGGGCCGGCTGAAAACAGCCAGCGTACATGGGTGCAAATTTGCTACCCGTGAGCAGGCCAGGCAGGCGGTGATGGACTGGATGGCCTTCTACAATCACCGAAGGCTGCATTCGTCGCTGGGCTACCTCAGCCCGATGCAGTACGAGCAGCGCTGGTACGAGGCACAGCGTAAAAAGGCCGCGTGAACCGTGGGTTAAGAGCTACACGAAACAGGGGCAAGGTCA
>NZ_MTBE01000081.1:0-4015 GCF_002916785.1 Diaphorobacter sp. LR2014-1
CGCACGTCTGTTTCAGGTGCCAAAGAATGCATTCCATGCCTCCTTTAAAGAAGATTGGTGAATTTTCACCATCCGTTGAATTTTGCTTAAATCTTGTGCAGAGAAACCCATGCTGCGTGCAACCGCCGCATCATGTAACCACACTTTGGCGGTCGCTGCATCCTTGTCGATATGCACATGGGGCGGCTCGTTCGGCTCGTGGCTATAAAAATAGAACCGAAATCCATCCACTCTCAAAATTGTTGGCATATGTTGTTTGGCCAGCAGGCTTAGCGGGGGCGGGGCATGCGGCCTCAGTGTAGGCAGTGCTACGGATTGAGGCAACTAAAGTGGGTGTCCTTTGTATTGGCGATGGTATCGACCAAGTCCAGGTATTCCTCCAAGCCAAACGGCACCGCCTGCGCAAAGCAGCTGGTGGGGTCAAACGGCATCAGCGGTGCCTCGGGCAGCGCCGATAGCTCTTGCTCTGAGCGCAGGCTGGGACATGGTGGGCGCGGCGTGGGGGCCGCTTCACCCGCAGCTTCTGGGGGCAACGCAGGCAGTGCGGGCGCCGCCACAGGTGCCCGCACCGGCTCAAAAGCCCGGCCTTGCAGCTCGGCCAGGCGCGCGGCAATAGAGGTGTGGGCGCTGTCCTCAAGGCTCTGGGCCATGCCAGCGCGAATGGGGTTCAAGTCCACGTAGGCCATGGCGGCCAGCAGCGCCTGCTCATCGAGCAGCGCCTGGCTTTTAAAGCGCCCCTCCCAAAAGCGCCCCTTGCAACCCTCCTCGGCATTGGCCTGGCGCGCAATGGTTTCGTTGAGCACGCGCATAAACCACGACACATCGGCCAGGCGCTGGCGGTACAGCGCGGCAAACTCGGCCACCTTGTCGCGCTCGGACTGGCCCAGGGGATCGGCGGGCGAGCCGCTCAGGTAGCGCTGCACCAGCAATGGGCCGGTGAACAGTTGCGTCCAGCGGCGCAGCACCTCATCGTCGCCCAAGGCCTGGGCGCGGGCTGCGTCCACGCGCAGCACGGCGTGGTAGTGGTTGCTCATCACCGCATAGGCGGCCACGTCAATGGTGAAGACCGAGGCCAGCTCACGGATGCGCGTTTCTATCCAGCCCCGGCGGTGTTCAAAGCACTGACCGGTAGCCGCATCCTGGCCGCACAGAAAAGCGCGGCGCACGCAGCGGTTGACGACGTGGTACCAGGGCGTGTCCGCCAGCGAGATCAGGGATGCGCGGGGGCGGGTCATGATGTCACGCTGGCGAATGCGTCTGCAGCCAGTCTTTCAAGGCATCATTCATGCGTGTCTGCCAGCCTTTGCCGGTGGCTTTGAAGGCCGCGATGACCTCCGCGTCGTAGCGCACCGTCAGGGCCTGTTTGGTGCTTTGCGCCTTGGGGCGGCCACGGGAAAGTGCCTCACGCAGCGCAGCCGCGCCTTCTGGGGCAGATACTGGCTGCTCACCGATTTTCCACTCGCCCTGCTCGAAGAAATCTTGCGTCAACTCCGGCGCGTCGTCTGGGTCAACCCAGGGCTTGGGCGAATCTTGCGATTTCACGTTCATTGGCTTTCCTCATGCTGATGATGCGGCGAACCTCGCCGCGAGGCGTCCAGACCAAGATAACCATCCGGCCATCCAACACACCGACGGTAGTGAACCGTGGCTCACCATAGTCAAAACGGGCATCTTCTGCCGTGACATTCACCCCGGCGAACACCTCGCCAGCCTGGGCGAAATCCAAGCCACGCTCTGCGAGTGTCTTGTCGCGCTTGTCGGGGTCGAACTCGATCTGCATAGCACTTATTGTAGTTACGTTATTTCGAGGGAGGAGCGGGGACGGGTCATGGGCAGGAGTTTAAAGAATGCTGTTTATTTAGGCAATTAAAGTGGGTGTCCTTTTAATTACGCGTGGACTGCACCAGCGGCGCCAGCGCGTTGCACAGCTGTGCAAAGCCGCGCTGCAAATCCTGCAAGCGCTGCGCCTGCTCGGGCGAAGCGTTCAGGGGAATGCGAAGAATGGAATCCATGGTGTGGCGCGGAGTGTAGCAGCAAGTCTTATATGAAATTCATATAAGAATGAATTTTTACCATCGCCGCCTTTGATGCCGAAACCCGCCTTGGCGGCGTGTGGCGACGCTGGCGCTGGCGATTCTGGATCGGCTTGATCGCCAAGACTTCGACACCACCGCGCTCAAGCTCGCATTAATGAATGCGCTGGTTGAGCACCTGCTTTTTGCTATTTATTTAATAGCTGTTTGCGTTCGCTAGATGGGGGCTGGGCACACCCCTACCACGCCGCGCGACGTCCCGTGCGCAGAGTGACGGCAGTAGCGCCTGCCTTACGCGGCTTTGGCTTCGAACACCCTCTTGGCCGCAGCCAGGCCACGCAGGCAGCGCTGCTGTCGGTGGGCGGCCAGCTCGATCAGCTTGGCGGGCGTGCCCACGGCGCTGGCAAAGTCCTTGAAGAAATGGTCGGCCGCGGCAATGAAGGCTTCGGCATCCATGCCCAGGCGGCCCAACAGGGGCGGCGTGCCGGCGGGAATGGCGCCGCGCTTGGCCGGGTGCACGACGCGACCCATGGTGTCGACCAGGTCCAGGTATTCCTCCAGGCCAAACGGCACCGCCTGCGCAAAGCGGCTGGTGGGGTCAAATGGCATCAACGGTGCCTCGGGCAGCGCTGATAGCTCTTCTTCTGATCGCAGGCTGGGCCATTGCGGGCTTGGCGTGGGTGCCGTTTCATCCGCAGTCTGGGGCAAGGCAGGCAGTGCGGTCGCTGCCACAGGTGCCCGCACGGGCACAAAAGCTTGGCCCAGCAGCTCGGCCAGGCGCGCGGCAATGGAGGTGTGGGCACTGTCCTGCAGGCTTTCGGTCATGCCGGCGCGAATGGGGTTGAGGTCCACATAGGCCATGGCGGCCAGCAGGGCCTGCTCGTCCAGCAGCGCCTGGCTTTTGAAGCGCCCTTCCCAAAAGCGCCCGGTACAGCCGTCCTCGGCATTGGCCTGGCGGGCAATGGTTTCGTTGAGCACGCGCATGAACCACGACACATCGGCCAGCCGCTGCCGGTACAGCGCAGCAAACTCGCGCACTTTCAGGCGCTCCGCCTCGCCCAGCGGCACGCCGCCCAAGTGGCGCTGCACCAGCACCGGACCGGTGAACAGCTGCGTCCAGCGGCGCAGCACCTCATCGTCGCCCAGGGCCTCGGCGCGGGCAGCGTCCACCCGCAGCACGGCGTGGTAGTGGTTGCTCATCACCGCATAGGCCGCCACGTCGATGGTGAAGACCGAGGCCAGCTCGCGGATGCGCGTTTCTATCCAGCCCCGGCGGTGGTCAAAGTTGCCGCCCGTGGCGGCATCATGTCCGCACAAAAATGCGCGGCGCACGCAGCGGTTGACGACGTGGTACCAGGGCGTGTCGGCCAGCGAAATCAGGCTAGAACGTGGGCGGGTCATGGCTTCAAGCCCACCTGAGGCGCCCTGGCGCCGCGCAGCAGCCCCTCGGTGCTCAAATCTTCGTCAATATCAGGCCAATGGATGCCATAGCCCCCACCAGCCAGCTCCCAATGGCTGCGTTGCTGGGGCGTGGCGTTGGCCAATCTGGGGTACCAGACCAACGGCACCGCAATCGTGCGCCCGTCCATCAAATCGACCACCAAACGCGCATCTTCTACGACCACATGCATTGCGCGCACGTCTGTTTCAGGTGCCAAAGAATGCATTCCATGCCTCCTTTAAAGAAGATTGGTGAATTTTCACCATCCGTTGAATTTTGCTTAAATCTTGTGCAGAGAAACCCATGCTGCGTGCAACCGCCGCATCATGTAACCACACTTTGGCGGTCGCTGCATCCTTGTCGATATGCACATGGGGCGGCTCGTTCGGCTCGTGGCTATAAAAATAGAACCGAAATCCATCCACTCTCAAAATTGTTGGCATATGTTGTTTGGCCAGCAGGCTTAGCGGGGGCGGGGCATGCGGCCTCAGTGTAGGCAGTGCTACGGATTGAGGCAACTAAAGTGGGTGTCCTTTGTATT
>NZ_MTBE01000082.1:0-3371 GCF_002916785.1 Diaphorobacter sp. LR2014-1
GATTACGCAATGATCTTGGCAACGACGCCGGCGCCCACGGTACGGCCGCCTTCGCGGATAGCGAAGCGCAGGCCTTCTTCCATGGCGATGGGGTTGATCAGCTTCACGGTGATCGACACGTTGTCGCCGGGCATCACCATTTCCTTGTCGGCCGGCAGTTCGATGGAGCCGGTCACGTCGGTGGTGCGGAAGTAGAACTGGGGACGGTAGTTGTTGAAGAAGGGCGTGTGACGGCCGCCTTCGTCCTTGCTCAGCACGTACACCTCAGCCGTGAAGTGGGTGTGGGGCTTGATGGAGCCGGGCTTGCACAGCACTTGGCCGCGCTCGACGTCTTCGCGCTTGGTGCCGCGCAGCAGCAGGCCCACGTTGTCGCCAGCCTGGCCCTGGTCCAGCAGCTTGCGGAACATTTCCACGCCGGTGACGGTGGTCTTTTGCGTGTCGCGGATACCGACGATTTCGATTTCTTCGCCGACCTTGATGATGCCGCGCTCGATGCGGCCGGTCACCACGGTGCCGCGGCCGGAGATGGAGAACACGTCTTCCACGGGCATCAGGAAGGCGCCGTCCACGGCGCGCTCAGGCGTGGGGATGTAGGTGTCCAGGGCTTCGGCCAGGCGCAGGATGGCGGGTTCGCCCTTGTCGGACTGGTCACCTTCCAGGGCCAGCTTGGCGGAGCCGCGGATGATGGGGGTGTCGTCGCCGGGGAAGTCGTACTTGTCCAGCAGCTCGCGCACTTCCATTTCGACCAGCTCAAGCAGTTCCTCGTCGTCGACCATGTCGCACTTGTTCAGGAACACGATGATGTAGGGCACGCCCACCTGACGGGCCAGCAGGATGTGCTCGCGCGTCTGGGGCATCGGGCCGTCAGCGGCCGAGCACACCAGGATGGCGCCGTCCATCTGAGCGGCGCCGGTGATCATGTTCTTGACGTAGTCGGCGTGGCCGGGGCAGTCGACGTGGGCGTAGTGGCGGGTGGCCGTTTCGTATTCCACGTGCGAGGTGTTGATCGTGATGCCGCGCGCCTTTTCTTCAGGGGCGTTGTCGATCTGGTCGTAGCCCTTGGCTTCGCCGCCGAACTTCTTGGACAGCACCGTGGCGATGGCCGCCGTCAGCGTCGTCTTGCCATGGTCCACGTGACCGATCGTGCCCACGTTCACGTGGGGCTTGGTACGTTCAAACTTACCTTTTGCCATCTTTTCGACTCCGAAAAAATCTACACCAACACGACAAATATTGATGCACCCCAAACGGAGACGCACCTGAAACTGTGGTGCCCATGGCGGGAATCGGACCCGCGACCTCTCCCTTACCAAGGGAGTGCTCTACCACTGAGCCACATGGGCAACAAGGAGTCAAACTCCTCTTAACCAACCTATCCAAACCGTGGAGCGGGAGACGGGAATCGAACCCGCGTCATTAGCTTGGAAGGCTAGGGTTCTACCATTGAACTACTCCCGCAAGACCGAATTTCGCGCAAGTACGGTCCAACGCCTTCAAACCACAATCTGGTGGAGGGGACTGGATTCGAACCAGTGTAGGCGTAAGCCAACAGATTTACAGTCTGCCCCCTTTAGCCACTCGGGCACCCCTCCGAAGAATTTAGAAGTATACAGCCTTTTTGGTCCTTGCGCCGATGTCACTATTTTTTGTTTTAGTCGTGGCGGATCTTTATGTAGTCGGTGGCGACGGTTTGGCGAGCTAGCCGTTGAGTTCCAGGAGGTTACTCATGGCCAGGATGCGACTCATGGGCGGCTGTTGGTTGAGTGGGCTGCTGCCTGTTCCGTTGACACCAACCTAAGCCTTTTGAGTTTGCTCGTACCGTACGGACTGAGATAGCCGAGCGTCGAATGCTGGCGCGTCGGGTTGTAGAAGCACTCGATGTAATCGAATACATCTGAACGTGCCTGCGTTCGTGTTCAGTACACCTCCTGGCGATGCGTTCGATCTTGAGAGAACGAAAAAAGCTCTCCATGGCCGAGTTGTCCCAGACCTCGCGGGCCCGGCTCATGCTGCAAGTGATGGCCTGTTCATCCAGCAGCCTCTGCTCGCTGGTGTGCTGGCTGCCCTGATCCGAGTGATGCTGCAAGGCCACCGACTTGCCCGACGCCACACATGCTCTCCTGCATAGACGAACCCACAATGCGCCGCGAGTACAGGTCCAGCACCGCTGCTACGTACAGCCAGCCTTCTGCCGTCCAGATGTAGGCAAAGTCGGCTACCCACCTCTGGTTCGGGTAGTCAGCCTGGAACCGCCGGTCCAGTACGTTATTGGTCACGGCATTGCGCACGCCACGGTCCTTAGCAGGCCGTTGAAAAAGTGCTTTTCGAACGCATCAGGGACGCTGAGTGCGAAGACACGAGCTGCCCAGACGCGTCTGCGCAGCGATTGCAACGGCCCATCTGGCCGGTTTGCAGGCCCTCCCGCCCATTTCGGGCGCACGTATCCCTGGGCTCACGCATGATGCGCGTCCCACCAGCCGCCGATGCTGCCCATTCGCACAAGGTTGTAGGTGGCAAAGCACAGCAGCGCCTGGCCCGTGAGCTTGGCCTGACCGATCAGCTTGGTCTTTGCCAGACCACCGACGGTCTTGATCCAGCCAAAGGCCTCTTCGATGCGCTTGCGCACCTTCAGGCTGGTCTTGTAGCCCTCGTGCCGTGTCACTCGCGCATCCACCGCCGAGTGTTTGTCCTTGGCCGCCACGTGGGGCGTGACTTTGAGCTTTCTGCAGCCTTTGATGAAGGCCTTGCTGTCGTAGCCCTTGTCGGCACCGACCGTGGCCCGTTTGTTCCTGTTGCCCCGACGCTCCAACATGGCCAGCGCCGCCTCGCGCTCGGCCGTGCCGCTGGCGTGGGTGATCTCGACATCCACGATCAGCCCGTTGCGGTTCTCCATGAGGATGTGCCCCATGTGGCACAGGCGGGATTTGTCGCCCTGGCTCTTCTTGAACAGCCGGGCATCGGCGTCCGTGGTGCTCTCGTGGGTGTCGTTGCAGCGCTCCTGCCCCTTGAAGTCCACCTCGGGGTTGCGCCCAGGCGGCGTGCCGCTGTCGTCGTCTTTGCGCTTGAAGCTCTTGTGCGAGGCCCAGGCGTCAATGAGCGTGCCGTCCACGCTGAAGTGCTCGTCGCTGGCGAGCTTGCCCCACTGGGCACTGAGCTTGACGCGCTCGAAGAAGGCGCGGGCGAGGTCTTCGTTGAACAGACGTTCGCGGTTGGCGCTGAAAGTGGAGTGGTCCCAGACCTTGTCTTCGATGTTCAGGCCCACGAACCAGCGGTACAGCAGGTTGTAGTTGATCGCTTCGACCAACTGGCGCTCGCTGCGGATGGAGAACAGGATCTGCAGCAGCAAGGCCTTGAGCAGCATCTCCGGTGGC
>NZ_MTBE01000083.1:0-3233 GCF_002916785.1 Diaphorobacter sp. LR2014-1
TGCAGACCACCATGCAGATGCAGGCGCAGGTGTCGCAGAACCTGGGCGAAGACGAAAGCGTGCTGGCCGATCTTGTGGGCAAGAGCCAGTCGGCCGAAGGTGCGTTGCAGGCGATGCAGGCCATGAATCAGTTGCTGGCCTTGCAGGCCAAGCAGTCGATCCAGTCGCAGCGGCTCCAGATCACGCAAGACCGGGCGGCGTCGCTGGAGCTGGCGCGGCAGGCGGCAGCCACGGAGCGCGCCCGCGAGGTGCGGCGGCGCTTCCTGGGCGACGGCACGCCGTACACGCCGCAGTCCGTGAACTTCTACGGCAACTGACGGGAGGCCGCCATGCGATGCGTCCTCGTCCTGTGTGTCGCGCTGCTCGCCGCTTGCGGCGAGCAGCCGGCCGACCACCTTGCCGATGCCCTGGCCGCCGATCCCGTGCGGCTGAAGGCATTGCGCGCGCAATGCGCGGCCGACCGGCAGGCCACGGGCGAGGACGCTTGCCGTGCCGCCGCCGAAGCCTTCCGGCGGCGCTTCTTCTCCGGCCAGGCCGGGCCGGATGAATACCAGACGCTGGGCGACCTGCCGCCGATCCCGCCGAGCTTCGAGGAACCGGCCGATGGCATGGCGCCGGCCGTTCCCGCCGAACCGGAGGACACGCCATGAATGACGTGACCATCATCGACCAGTTCCTCAACACCTTTGCCGCTTATATCGACTCGGGTTTCGGGCTGCTGCGGGGCGAAGTGGCGTTCCTCACTGCCACGCTGATCGTCATCGACATGACGATCGCCGGCCTGTATTGGGCCATGAGCCATGCCACCGGCCAGGGCGAGGACGTGATCGCCAAGCTGCTGCGCAAGGTGCTCTACGTCGGTGCCTTCGCCTACATCATCAATAACTTCAACTGGCTGGCCAGCATCGTGTTCCGCTCGTTTGCGGGATTGGGCATCACCGCCACCGGCTCGGCCATCACGATGGAGAACTTCTTGCAGCCGGGCCGGCTGGCGAAAACCGGCATCGACGCCGGGGCGCCGATTCTGGAGCAGATCGGCGAGATGGCGGGCTTTCCCGAAGTGTTCGTGAACCTCGACCCCATCGTGGTGATGTTCCTCGCGTGGCTGGTCGTGGTCTTGTGTTTCTTCGTGCTGGCGATCCAACTGTTCATCACGCTGATCGAGTTCAAGCTGACCACGCTCGCCGGATTCGTGCTGGTGCCATTCGCGCTCTGGAACAAGACCGCGTTCCTCGCCGAAAAGGTCTTGGGCAACGTGGTGGCCTCCGGCGTCAAGGTTCTGGTACTGGCTGTGATCGTCGGTATCGGCTCGGGCTTGTTCGCTCAGTTCCAAGTCCATCCTGCCGAGCCGTCTATCGACCACGCGCTGGTCATCATGCTGGCCTCGCTCACCTTGCTGGCGCTCGGGATCTTTGGCCCCGGCATCGCCACGGGCCTTGTGTCCGGTGCGCCGCAGCTCGGCGCGGGCGCAATGGCCGGTGCTGCTGTCGGCGCTGCCGGCACGGCCGTTGTCATCGGTGCCGCCGCGACGGGCGTGGGTGGCGCCGTGGCTGCTGGCGCGCGCATGGCCCCGGCTGCCGCAAAGCTGGCCGGTAGCGGTGCGCGCGCCGCAACGTCGGCGGCCAGCAGTGCGAAGTCGACGTTTCAGGCCGGTTCCGCCGCCGCTGGCGGCGGCGCAAAGGGCGCGATGGCGGGCTTGGGCAACGTCGCCAAGACCGGCGCGCAATCCGCCGGACGCGCCGCAGCATCCCGTGCTTCCGCTGCCGGGCAGCGGATGGCCGCTCCGTTCCGTGCTGGCTGGAATGGCTCGACGGCCGACACTGGCGCGTCAGTCGGCCAAGCCTCCGCAGGAGAAGCCCCCGCAGGCGGCGCCGCTGCACAGAAGCCGGAACAACCCGCCTGGGCCAAGCGGCTGCATCGCCGCCAGCAACTCACCCACGCCGCGACCACCGCCGCGCACACGCTGCGCGGCGGCGACGGTGGCGGCTCGGGGCAAGGCCCGAGCCTGCGCGGCTCCGACGACTAAAGCGATTCACAAGGAGAACTGACCATGCGATTCAGAAAACCGCAGGTGCGCTACGCCGACACGCCGCAGCCTGCCACGCCGTACCAAGCTGCCGGCCAGGTGTGGGACGACCGTATCGGAACGCCGCGCGTGCAGGCGAAGAACTGGCGGCTGATGGCCTTCGGCTGCCTCACGCTCGCGCTGTTGATGGCCGGCGGCCTGGTGTGGCGCTCGGCGCAGTCCTTCGTGACGCCCTACGTCGTAGAGGTGGACAACGCGGGCCAAGTGCGCGCCGTGGGCGAAGCCGCCACGCCGTACCGGCCCAGCGATGCGCAGACGGCGCACCACATCGCGCGCTTTGTCACGCTGGTTCGGTCGCTGTCCATCGACCCGATCGTGGTGCGGCAGAACTGGCTGGACGCCTACGACCACACCACAGACAAGGGTGCAGCCGTGCTCAACGACTACGCGCGTGTGAACGATCCGTTCGCGCGCATCGGCAAGGAGTCGGTGACGGTGCAGATCACCAGCGTCGTGCGCGCCAGCGATACGTCTTTCAACGTGCGCTGGACGGAACGCCGCTACGTCAACGGCGCCGCGGCGGGCCTGGAGAGGTGGACGGCCGTGGTGTCCATCGTGCTCCAGCCGCCGCGCACCGAAGAACGCCTGCGCAAGAACCCCCTGGGCATCTACGTCAACGGCTTGTCGTGGAGCCGCGAGCTGGATTCTTCCGAAGGAGCCAAACCATGAATGCACTTTTCCGTAAATCCGCCTTGCCGGTGATCCTGCTGGCTTCGACTGTCTTGTTCACGGGCTGCGCCACGCAAGGCAAGCCGCCGCCGACCATCTCGCTCGATGAGCCGGTGCAGGCCCAGCCGCTGCCCGAACCGCCCGCGCCGGTGGAGGTGGTGGCCGTGCCCGAGGTGCTGCCGATGCCGGCGCAGTTGATGCCGGTGCCCGAGGCCGAAGACGCCAAACCTACGCCGGAACCGGCCGACGAGAAGGTGCGTGTCTCGCGCGCCAACGCCGAGGCCCGCGTCGCGCCCACGCGCGAGGGCTACGTCAACGCGATTCAGGTGTGGCCCTTCACCGATGGCGCGCTCTATCAGGTCTATGCGGCCGTGGGCCGCGTGACCGTGATTTCGCTCCAGCCGGGCGAGGAACTGGTGACGGTGGCCGCCGGCGATACCGTGCGCTGGATCGTGGGCGACACGTCCAGCGGCAGCGG
>NZ_MTBE01000084.1:0-3227 GCF_002916785.1 Diaphorobacter sp. LR2014-1
CCGCTGCCGCTGGACGTGTCGCCCACGATCCAGCGCACGGTATCGCCGGCGGCCACCGTCACCAGTTCCTCGCCCGGCTGGAGCGAAATCACGGTCACGCGGCCCACGGCCGCATAGACCTGATAGAGCGCGCCATCGGTGAAGGGCCACACCTGAATCGCGTTGACGTAGCCCTCGCGCGTGGGCGCGACGCGGGCCTCGGCGTTGGCGCGCGAGACACGCACCTTCTCGTCGGCCGGTTCCGGCGTAGGTTTGGCGTCTTCGGCCTCGGGCACCGGCATCAACTGCGCCGGCATCGGCAGCACCTCGGGCACGGCCACCACCTCCACCGGCGCGGGCGGTTCGGGCAGCGGCTGGGCCTGCACCGGCTCATCGAGCGAGATGGTCGGCGGCGGCTTGCCTTGCGTGGCGCAGCCCGTGAACAAGACAGTCGAAGCCAGCAGGATCACCGGCAAGGCGGATTTACGGAAAAGTGCATTCATGGTTTGGCTCCTTCGGAAGAATCCAGCTCGCGGCTCCACGACAAGCCGTTGACGTAGATGCCCAGGGGGTTCTTGCGCAGGCGTTCTTCGGTGCGCGGCGGCTGGAGCACGATGGACACCACGGCCGTCCACCGCTCCAAGCCCGCCGCGGCGCCGTTGACGTATCGGCGTTCCGTCCAGCGCACGTTGAAAGACGTGTCGCTGGCGCGCACGACGCTGGTGATCTGCACCGTGACCGACTCCTTGCCGATGCGCGCGAACGGGTCGTTGACCCGTGCGTAGTCGTTGAGCACGGCCGCGCCCTTGTCGGTCGTGTAGTCGTAGGCGTCCAGCCAGTTCTGGCGGACGACGATGGGGTCGATGGACAGCGAGCGCACCAGCGTCACGAAGCGCGCGATGTGGTGCGCGGTCTGCGCATCGTTGGGCCGGTATGGCGTGGCGGCTTCGCCCACGGCGCGTACCTGGCCCGCGCTGTCCACCTCCACGACGTAGGGCGTCACGATGGATTGCGCCGAGCGCCACACCAGGCCGCCGGCCATCAGCAGCGCAAGCGTCAGGCAGCCGAAGGCCATCAGGCGCCAGTTCTTCGCCTGCACGCGCGGCGAGCCGATACGCTCGTCCCACACCTGACTGGCAGCTTGGTACGGCGTGGCAGGCTGCGGCGTGTCGGCGTAGCGCACCTGCGGTTTCTTGAATCGCATGGTCAGTTCTCCTTATGAATCGGAATCGCGCAGGCTCGGCCCCTGGCCGGAGCCGCCGCCATCGCCACCGCGCAGCGCGTGGGCGGTGGTGGTCGCGGCGTGGGTGAGTTGCTGGCGGCGATCCAGGCGCTTGGCCCAAGCGGGCTGTTCCTGTGTCTGCGCCGTAGCGGCGCCGGATGCGGCCTCGCCTGCGGCACCCTGACCGGATGCCGCACCCGCGCCGCCATCGGCAGCAGCGCCATTCCAGCCAGCGCGGAAGGGAGCGGCCATGCGTTGCCCGGCAGCGGAAGCGCGGGATGCAGCGCCTCGCCCGGCTGCCTGCGCGCCGGTCTTGGTGACGTTGCCCAGGCCCGCCATCGCGCCCTTTGCGCCGCCGCCAGCGGCGGCGGAACCGGCCTGAAACGCCGACTTCGCACTGCTGGCCGTCGAGGCGGCGGCACGCGCGCCGCTGCCGGCAAGCTTGGCGGCGGCAGGCGCCATGCGCGCCCCGGCCATGACTGCGCCACCTACGCCCGTCGCGGCAGCACCGACGGCAACGGCCGCGCCAGCGGCACCGACGGCAGCACCAGCCATCGCACCCGCGCCGAGCTGCGGCGCACCGGAGACGAGGCCCGTGGCGATGCCGGGGCCGAAGATCCCGAGCGCCAGCAAGGTGAGCGAGGCCAGCATGATGACCAGCGCGTGGTCAATAGACGGCTCGGCGGGATGGACTTGGAACTGAGCGAACAAGCCCGAGCCGATGCCGACGATCACGGCCAGCACCAGAACCTTGACGCCGGAGGCCACCACGTTGCCCAAGACCTTTTCGGCGAGGAACGCGGTCTTGTTCCAGAGCGCGAATGGCACCAGCACGAATCCGGCGAGCGTGGTCAGCTTGAACTCGATCAGCGTGATGAACAGTTGGATCGCCAGCACGAAGAAACACAAGACCACGACCAGCCACGCGAGGAACATCACCACGATGGGGTCGAGGTTCACGAACACTTCGGGAAAGCCCGCCATCTCGCCGATCTGCTCCAGAATCGGCGCCCCGGCGTCGATGCCGGTTTTCGCCAGCCGGCCCGGCTGCAAGAAGTTCTCCATCGTGATGGCCGAGCCGGTGGCGGTGATGCCCAATCCCGCAAACGAGCGGAACACGATGCTGGCCAGCCAGTTGAAGTTATTGATGATGTAGGCGAAGGCACCGACGTAGAGCACCTTGCGCAGCAGCTTGGCGATCACGTCCTCGCCCTGGCCGGTGGCATGGCTCATGGCCCAATACAGGCCGGCGATCGTCATGTCGATGACGATCAGCGTGGCAGTGAGGAACGCCACTTCGCCCCGCAGCAGCCCGAAACCCGAGTCGATATAAGCGGCAAAGGTGTTGAGGAACTGGTCGATGATGGTCACGTCATTCATGGCGTGTCCTCCGGTTCGGCGGGAACGGCCGGCGCCATGCCATCGGCCGGTTCCTCGAAGCTCGGCGGGATCGGCGGCAGGTCGCCCAGCGTCTGGTATTCATCCGGCCCGGCCTGGCCGGAGAAGAAGCGCCGCCGGAAGGCTTCGGCGGCGGCACGGCAAGCGTCCTCGCCCGTGGCCTGCCGGTCGGCCGCGCATTGCGCGCGCAATGCCTTCAGCCGCACGGGATCGGCGGCCAGGGCATCGGCAAGGTGGTCGGCCGGCTGCTCGCCGCAAGCGGCGAGCAGCGCGACACACAGGACGAGGACGCATCGCATGGCGGCCTCCCGTCAGTTGCCGTAGAAGTTCACGGACTGCGGCGTGTACGGCGTGCCGTCGCCCAGGAAGCGCCGCCGCACCTCGCGGGCGCGCTCCGTGGCTGCCGCCTGCCGCGCCAGCTCCAGCGACGCCGCCCGGTCTTGCGTGATCTGGAGCCGCTGCGACTGGATCGACTGCTTGGCCTGCAAGGCCAGCAACTGATTCATGGCCTGCATCGCCTGCAACGCACCTTCGGCCGACTGGCTCTTGCCCACAAGATCGGCCAGCACGCTTTCGTCTTCGCCCAGGTTCTGCGACACCTGCGCCTGCATCTGCATGGTGGTCTGCA
>NZ_MTBE01000085.1:0-3204 GCF_002916785.1 Diaphorobacter sp. LR2014-1
GGGGTCTCCTCGTTTTCAGTGCAATAAGTGACGGTACGAAAAGCTAGCACTGGCGCGGAGGTGGTGTTGGTAGATCGTTGATTTCATTGACTTTCCTGTTCACTTTCAAATCTGCGATTCGTGGCGTCAAACCGTGGTCGGTTTCATCCATTGGTGCCAGTTATCGATGCATTTGGCCGCGAAGGCAGGATTTGGTCAGCATAGCGGTCAACCGGGAAGCGAAACACACCCCGCAAGTTGATGCTCTCCAGCCTGGTGGGCGCAATCTTCCCGATCAGTTCCGGTGGAATGACCTGGCGGCGGTTCGACCAGCGATCCAGGACCGCCTGCATCTGTGAGGTATTCCACGCCATCACGATGTTGGCCATCAGGCTCAACGCATCGGCCACAGCCTGCATTTCATCGACACGTTTGGCCTGCGCCGGGCTGATCCGGCCGGTATAAATGGCGCGCTTGAGGGCGTTAACAGCCTCGCCCCGATTGAGCACCCGGCGCAACTCGTTCCTGAAAGCGTCCTTGACAAAGTAGTCAGCCAAAAACGCCGTACGCAGCAACCGCCCCAATTGCACGCCAGCCTCATAGATTGGATCGCCCTGGGCGGCAGAACCGAACCGCGCAAGAGCTGCCACCGCACTGGCATGTCCGCTCATGACCGAGGCTGCCAGGTGCACCAGACTATCCCAATGCTTTTCGATCAAAGCGACGTCGACATTGGCTTCGCACACCGCAGCGATTTCTGCGGGCACTTTGGTGCCGCGTGGCACAAAGAGGTGGCGCTGTTTGAGTTCCTTCAACCGCGGGCAAAGATCAAAACCAAGCAAACGGGCATGTGACATGGCAAAGTCGGTGTAGCCATGGGTATCCACAGCAAGCTGGCTGGTCTCCAGCTTTTCTTGGCGGATGACACCTTCAATGGCCACGCCCGCCTGGCGCTCATTGAGCACAAAGGGCTGCGCATGGAAGATGCCCCACCGGTCTTTTACATGGGAGTAGATTCCAATGGAAGGTGTGTTGCGCCGAGGATCAAGCCGGGCTTGCCACACCCGTTTGGTGGTCTCCATGGTCATCATGTCAGAAGATGCCAAATCGGACCGCCCCCAGGTGGCGGCAATCGGGTGTCGCTGCATGAATTCCAGCACAGCCTGGCAGGCCTGGCTCAGACGCCGTTCGTCCCGCGCCCAGCGCATGGCCTGGCGAATGCTGGTGGCAGACAATTGCGGAATCATGCGCGCGCATTCGACCGCAGTCAGACTGGTGCCGTGGGCCATGATGCCGGCATAGACCATCAGCAGCTCGTCGGTAGAGCGCGGCTCACGTCCGAGCATGATCCAGCTAAAGCGCACCTGGGCGTCAACGGCCAGAATCACTTCCGGCAATTGAACCTCACCGATGCGGTGATCCAAAGCCGCGCGCAGCTTGGTCACTTCTGGGTCTTCGTCCTCTGCGGGCAATGGCGACAAATGGAGTTCATCATCCACGCGCAGTACGCCACTGCGGGCTGCAGCGGCCACCGCATCGACACCGGCAGTTACTCTGGCCAGCAAAGGCTTCAAGAAAGTGGCAGCCTTGCTGGGTAACGATAGACGGGCATAGTGTTTCTTGGACTCTGCCTGCCAACGCTCGTCCGTGAAGAACAAGCGCGCACGACCCCGAAAGCTCAGGCTGTGCTCAATCCAGACCGAGCCATTGCGCACCGCGCGGCGCAGGGCAAACAGGGTGGCCACCTCCAACGCCTGAAACGCCCGTTCCCGGTCTGGGCTGGAGATCGAAACCTGCCAGATCATTCCCAGACTTGGTGCCACCACTTCAACTGGCAGCTTTCTGGATCCTTTGAGATATAAAGCTTGCAGCTTGGCAAGGTACTCGATGGCAGGATGCTCGCCGGTGGCCTGCCAGGGCAGCTTTGCAATGGCGACGAGCAACGACCGCACGGGGCGAATTCCATCAATCAATCCCTCGCGGACCAGGGAGGCCCTGCTCGGTGGTTTGCGTTTCTGGGTTTCGGTGATCAAGGCTTCAAGACGGGCACGCAACTCAGCATCTGGCACCGCACCTTGCGCGCTCAAGGCAACAAGTTCGCCGAGCAGCGTTTTGTACATTGCGGCCCAATTGACGGTAGCGGGGACATCGGCGGCAGCCTGACGCCACAGATCGGCGATCCGGCGCTGCACCATAAGGATCAACTGGTCTGTGGTGGTGAACAGGCAATACCGAAGAAAGCATGCGACCTCCACGGTGCGCGCTGGCTCTTTGATCTTGGCTCCGGCTGAGGGCGGCCTGGAGACAAGTCGGCGCGCGTAGCGGCGCAAGATGAGATCGGGGATGTCTGCCAGGTGCTTATGAACGTCCAGCGTGTAAAGCAGGTCGATGCGCTCCAGTACCTCGCTGATTTGGCGGGTTGAGTGTTTCGCCGGTGCAGCCCATAGCCAACTCTGCTGGGTTTGTCCATCTGGGCGCAGCTCTGAAACTGAGGCTCGCCAGCGATCAAGTGTTGCTGGATCAACGCTGGCGGCGATGGCGGTGCCTGTTTCAACTTCAAGCTGGGCAAGTGCCGCCGCAATCAGTGTCCGAATTGCCCGCTCGTGCACGATCACCAGCTTGTTCTTGTACAGCCATTGACGCGCCCGCACGAGTAGCTGATCGCGGTCGGCGCAGCGCGCCACTTCGTCGCGCAGTTCACGTACCAGTGAGCGGCGCTGGTGCTCGCTCATCCACTGGAATCCAAGGACCGTGCAGGCTACTTGTTGGTGATCGAATAGCGTGCGCCCGCGTTCATACATGGCTCTCAGCGAGGCGACTTCTGGTGCTGCAATGCCAAGCTCGTTGCCAAGGTGGCGCCACAAGGCTACTGGAATTACCCGAAAGGCACCGAGCAAACGCCCACTCATGCGCAGGAAACCAATATGGAGCGCCAGACCAAGCTTGTGGGAATCACCTCGGCGTGCATTGATTGCGTCGCGCTCGGCACCATCGAAGGTGAAAAATGCCTTCATCTCGAAGTCGCTGATATCGCGGGGGAGCCCACGCATCCCCAAAAACGTTGTGTGCCAACCCTGCATCGTGAACCTCAAAAGTGGGAGGCCACCATACCCGTTTACAAAGCGAACAGGAAAGTCAATGAAATCAACGGTCTACCCAGACCACCCCCGCGCCAGTGCTAGCTTTGCGTACCGTCACTTATTGCACTGAAAACGAGGAGACCCC
>NZ_MTBE01000086.1:0-2601 GCF_002916785.1 Diaphorobacter sp. LR2014-1
CATGGCACGCATCAGTCGCTCCACAGTACAACGTGCCACCGGGATGCCCTCGCGGTTCATCTGCAGCCAGACCTTATCGGCCCCGTAGACCTGCCAGTTGGCATGCCACACGCGCTGGATGTCCGCCTTCAAGCACTCGTCACGCTGGGCGCGTTGACTGCGCAGTTGCGGGTTACGTTGCCGGGCTGCGTGGCGCCAGTAACACGATGGGGCCATCTGCAGCACCCGGCAGATGGGCTCGACCCCGTAGTCGTCACGGTGGCGGTCGATGTAGTTCTTCAAGACTTCAATCGGCGGTCGAGCTCCGCCTGCGCAAAAAACGCGCTGGCCGTCTTCAGGATGTCGTTGGCCCGGCGCAGCTCCTTGACCTCACGTTCCAGCTCCTTGATGCGCTGGGCTTCTGACGTGGTGGTACCGGCACGCTGGCCGCTGTCGACCTCGGCCTTCTTGACCCAATCGTTCAAGGTCTGCGGCACGCAGCCAATCTTGGGGGCTATTGATTCAATGGCTGCCCACAGCGAAGGGTAGTTGGCTCGGTGCTCCTGCACCATGCGTACGGCACGCTCGCGCACCTCGGGCGAGAACTTGTTTGACTTGGTCATAGCTCCATCTTCTCAAGTGTTGGAGCCTCCTCAAAACCCGGGGCGGTTCACACCCGCGCAACAAGACGCAGCATAAGCGAGCCTTAGAAGAGAGTGAGATCGCTCAGCTGCAGCGTGATGTCAGAGGTCTAGGGGGACGCTATGAGACGGTGGCATCGTTTCAGCTTATGTGGTGGACCCTGTGTCGCCCCAATGAAGCAGTTGAAGCGCAATGGTCGGAATTTGATCTTGACGCAGCGGTTTGGCTGATTCCTGCTGAACGCATGAAGATGGGAAAGGCACACAAAGTTCCTTTACCTAGTCAGGCTGTAGAGATGCTCAGGGCTATGTATGGGCTGACCGGAAGGTGCCGGCATGTTTTTCCGGGGCGCGACAAGCGCACTGTTCCGATGAGTCAAGCCTCATGGCGTCAAGCGCTAATGAAATTAGGTTGGAGTGGGCGATTCAGCCCACATGCAACCCGTGTGACAGGTAGTACTCGTTTGCATGAGATGGGCTATCGATCTGAATGGATTGAGCGACAACTGGCCCATGCAGATACGAATACTGTTCGAGCGACCTATAACCATGCGCAGTACTTCGAAGATCGGTCAAAAATGATGCAGAGATGGGCAGATCATTTAGATGCCCTTTCAGCTCTTAAAAGTTGAAGTAATTTGATACCAGGCTTCTGGATGTGCTATTCATCTGGCTGCATCCCCCCGGATTACTCCAACAGAGCCTGTGGCCCAGACGTCCGAGGGCGCCATGCTGTGGGAGTTGCGTGGCTGGTTGCTACTGTATCCCTAAGAGCCTGTACGGGGAGATTGCCTGGCTGGTCTTGATCTCCAGCGTGGGATGGTGGGCGTCACAGCGGCTCGTTGCTGCACAGTTGGACAGCTTGGCGGCCAATGCTGAGTACGAAGCCAAAACCACCGCACGCATCATGGACTGCCTGTTCACCGAAATGGCGAGTATGGCCAATATGGTGGTGTGCCAAGGCTTGGTGATCCAGCTGGCCAAGCGCTATCGCGACGATCCGCCGGACCTGGTTGTGCTCACACGCCAGCAACGCGCGGCGCAATTCACGCGCGACCCGTTGGTGCGCAAAGTCGGCGACTTCATGAATGAGCTCTCCAGCGATCTGCGCTATGCCCGCATCTACATGAACAACATGTCGGACGACATGGTGATAGCCAGCAACTGGACCGATGCTGACAGCATCGTGGGCCTGATTTACTCAGATCGCCCCTACCCCAGACGGAAACATCCGCCAATGCTGTGCTGAAGCAGGTAATGCGTTCGCCACGATCAGCACAGCCAGCCCTAGGGCCAGCATCTTCCTGTGGCTCATGAGATAGCCCCCTGAATCTCCGGACACGGTCCATCGCTTATCTTCGAGATAGACATAGGACTGTGCGTATGACTAGGCATACAGAGACGATTGAGGTCATCACCCGAGACCAGCGCAGGCGGCGCTGGTCGGCTGCCGAGAAGGCTGCCTTGGTTCGCAAAACTTATGAGCCAGGCATGAGCGTGTCGCTCGTGGCCTGCCAGGAAGGCATCTCTGCCAGCCTGCTGTTCACTTGGCGGCGGCTGGAGCGCGAAGGCGCGCTGGTGGCTGTCGGTGCAGGCGAGGCCGTTGTGCCGGCATCGGAGCTGGCAGCCGCCCGTGCCGAGATCGCCAAGCTGCAACGTGTGTTGGGCAAGAAGACCTTGGAGAACGAGATCCTCAAGGAAGCCGTGGAGCTTGCCGCAGCAAAAAAAGTGGATTGCGCGCTCGCCCTTGTTGCCTGGGGACGACCAATGAAGTCGGTCTGCTCGGTGCTGGGCGTGGCGCGCTCGAATCTGCATGTGCGGCATCACCGCCCTGGCCACTGGCAGGACAACCGCAGAGGCCGCACTCCGGCCCAGGATGGGCTCTTGCTGGCTGACCTGCGGCGCCACATTGCCGAGTTGCGTATTCCACGCGATGGCGGACACGATTCCATGCTGATGGCGGACAGTGTTCCAGCGTGAT
>NZ_MTBE01000087.1:0-2336 GCF_002916785.1 Diaphorobacter sp. LR2014-1
GGCTCTGTTGCAAAAATCGTGAAGCTTGAGCATGCTTGGCGGAGATTGGACGGACGGAACGATGACGGATTTCAAGTGGCGCCATTTCCAGGGTGATGTGATCCTGTGGGCGGTGCGCTGGTATTGTCGCTATCCGATCAGCTATCGCGACCTTGAGGAAATGCTGGCGGAACGCGGCATTTCGGTCGACCATACGACGATCTATCGCTGGGTCCAGTGCTACGCCCCGGAGATGGAGAAGCGGCTGCGCTGGTTCTGGCGGCGTGGCTTTGATCCGAGCTGGCGCCTGGATGAAACCTACGTCAAGGTGCGGGGCAAGTGGACCTACCTGTACCGGGCAGTCGACAAGCGGGGCGACACGATCGATTTCTACCTGTCGCCGACCCGCAGCGCCAAGGCAGCGAAGCGGTTCCTGGGCAAGGCCCTGCGAGGCCTGAAGCACTGGGAAAAGCCTGCCACGCTCAATACCGACAAAGCGCCGAGCTATGGTGCAGCGATCACCGAATTGAAGCGCGAAGGAAAGCTGGACCGGGAGACGGCCCACCGGCAGGTGAAGTATCTCAATAACGTGATCGAGGCCGATCACGGAAAGCTCAAGATACTGATCAAGCCGGTGCGCGGTTTCAAATCGATCCCCACGGCCTATGCCACGATCAAGGGATTCGAAGTCATGCGAGCCCTGCGCAAAGGACAGGCTCGCCCCTGGTGCCTGCAGCCCGGCATCAGGGGCGAGGTGCGCCTTGTGGAGAGAGCTTTTGGCATTGGGCCCTCGGCGCTGACGGAGGCCATGGGCATGCTCAACCACCATTTCGCAGCAGCCGCCTGATCGGCGCAGAGCGACAGCCTACCTCTGACTGCCGCCAATCTTTGCAACAGAGCCCGCTTTGACGCGCTGCTCATGGCCTACGGCGATGCTGTTTTTCCAGACTTTAGCGCGCGGTCTTGCGGAGCGCGCCGATAGGGCGCGCTCGATATTGGCAATCCCGCTGCTACGCAGCACGGACCCTATGGAAGTGGTCATAACGACCTCCTTTTGTCGGTCCCGCCAGGCCAAGCACCATCGCTCCCGAAAGCACGCTTTCAGGATTGACATTTGCCGAAGCACCGCCGATAAAAGGGACAGATAGTTGATCCCGTTTTGGCGGTACAAACAGCCCTCGCTCAGCCAAGCGAGGGTTTTTTGTTGCCCGTTGTCCGGGGGAGCCACCCCCAAACAACAGATGAATCGCCGACTCCTTGCGGAATCAGCGGGTCATAACTGGCTTAACTTTTAGGGCTTGGCAAGAATAAGCGTGTCGATACGCTTATGGCGCTACCTCGGCGTCGGCCTTGCGATAGTGGCGCATGTAGTCGGGAAACTCGATCCCGCGATCTCTAAGAAGCTGGATCGCAGCTTCTTCCAATAGCGCAGATGTTGAGTTGCACTGAGAAGTGACCCGGGAGGGTTATAAGTTTTCACTGAGAATTGACCCATGTTTTCCTCGCCCCTGGCTGACAGTCAGGAGGCATCGGAGTGATCGACATGGACCTACTCAGTGTGATCCGCCGCTGGCATTTTCGGCAAGGCATCCCCATTCGCGAGATCCGGCGGCGGACTGGATTATCGCGCAACACGATCCGCAAATATCTGCGCGATGACGCGGTGGAGCCGACGTTCAAGGTTCCCAAACGGCCGAGCAAGCTTGATCAGTTTGCAGAAAAACTGACGACGTGGCTGCGGGTGGAATCTGGCAAGTCGCGCAAACAGAAGCGAACAGCCAAGCAGCTACATGCAGATCTGGTTAAGCTGGGCTACGAGGGATCATACAGCCGTGTTGCCGCCTTCGCCCGCTCGTGGAAGACCGAACGCCAATATGAAAAGCAAACCAGTGGGCGCGGCACATTCGTACCGCTGATCTTCCAGCCCGGTGAGGCCTTTCAGTTCGATTGGAGTGAAGATTACGCCCTTCTGAATGGCCGGCCTACCAAGCTGCAGGTGGCCCATACCAAGCTCTCCCACAGTCGGGCGTTCATCACGCGAGCCTATCTGCTGCAAACGCACGAGATGTTGTTCGACGCACTGACGCAGGCCTTCCGGGTGCTGGGCGGCGTGCCTCAGCGTGGAATATTCGACAATATGAAGACGGCTGTAGACCGGATCGGCCAGGGCAAAGTCCGACAGGTCAATGCGCGGTTCGCTGCCATGGCCAGCCACTACCTGTTCGAAACGGATTTTTGCAATCCGGCCTCAGGCTGGGAGAAAGGTCAGGTCGAGAAAAACGTTCAGGATGCGCGTCGACGGTTATGGCAGCCAATGCCCAACTTCCCAGATCTTGATGCCCTCAATGCCTGGTTGG
>NZ_MTBE01000009.1:0-138477 GCF_002916785.1 Diaphorobacter sp. LR2014-1
GCCACCGGAGATGCTGCTCAAGGCCTTGCTGCTGCAGATCCTGTTCTCCATCCGCAGCGAGCGCCAGTTGGTCGAAGCGATCAACTACAACCTGCTGTACCGCTGGTTCGTGGGCCTGAACATCGAAGACAAGGTCTGGGACCACTCCACTTTCAGCGCCAACCGCGAACGTCTGTTCAACGAAGACCTCGCCCGCGCCTTCTTCGAGCGCGTCAAGCTCAGTGCCCAGTGGGGCAAGCTCGCCAGCGACGAGCACTTCAGCGTGGACGGCACGCTCATTGACGCCTGGGCCTCGCACAAGAGCTTCAAGCGCAAAGACGACGACAGCGGCACGCCGCCTGGGCGCAACCCCGAGGTGGACTTCAAGGGGCAGGAGCGCTGCAACGACACCCACGAGAGCACCACGGACGCCGATGCCCGGCTGTTCAAGAAGAGCCAGGGCGACAAATCCCGCCTGTGCCACATGGGGCACATCCTCATGGAGAACCGCAACGGGCTGATCGTGGATGTCGAGATCACCCACGCCAGCGGCACGGCCGAGCGCGAGGCGGCGCTGGCCATGTTGGAGCGTCGGGGCAACAGGAACAAACGGGCCACGGTCGGTGCCGACAAGGGCTACGACAGCAAGGCCTTCATCAAAGGCTGCAGAAAGCTCAAAGTCACGCCCCACGTGGCGGCCAAGGACAAACACTCGGCGGTGGATGCGCGAGTGACACGGCACGAGGGCTACAAGACCAGCCTGAAGGTGCGCAAGCGCATCGAAGAGGCCTTTGGCTGGATCAAGACCGTCGGTGGTCTGGCAAAGACCAAGCTGATCGGTCAGGCCAAGCTCACGGGCCAGGCGCTGCTGTGCTTTGCCACCTACAACCTTGTGCGAATGGGCAGCATCGGCGGCTGGTGGGACGCGCATCATGCGTGAGCCCAGGGATACGTGCGCCCGAAATGGGCGGGAGGGCCTGCAAACCGGCCAGATGGGCCGTTGCAATCGCTGCGCAGACGCGTCTGGGCAGCTCGTGTCTTCGCACTCAGCGTCCCTGATGCGTTCGAAAAGCACTTTTTCAACGGCCTGTTAAGCAAAAACAGGCGCTAGCGCTTATTTGACAAGCGCTAGCAGCTATCAATAAAGAAGCAGTCAGCCCTGCAGACTGCGCCGCATGGTGATGTGGGCAATGCCCGCCTCCTCATACGGTTGGCCTACGGCCTCAAAACCTGCGCGGCGGTAGAACGCCTCGGCGCTGCACTGGGCATGCAGCGTGACCTGCGCGTCGCCGCGCGCGCGCGCCGCCTGCACCAATGCGTCCAGCACCATGCGGCCCCAACGCTGGCCGCGCAACACGCGGTCCACTGCCATGCGGCCAATGCGCGCCTCGCCCGGCGCATCCTGCAGCAGTCGGCCCGTCGCCACGGGCAGACCCAGGCGGTTGTAGGCGACGGCGTGCACGGCGGTGGCGTCCAGCGCGTCCAGCTCGATCTCGGGCGCAATCCCCTGCTCCTGCACGAACACCGCCGTGCGCAGCGCCGTGGCGTCGCGCCCCAGCGTGGCCCAGTCGCCCATGCGCAGCTCCACCATCTCGCCGCCGGCCTCGAAGTGCTCGATCATCGCGCGCAGCGCGGGCGGCACCGCGCGCTTGGTCTGCGTAGCGGGGTCGGCAAACACATAGACCAGTTCCACGGTCACCAGCAGCCGATCGCCAGCGAACATGCTGGCCTCGAACACCAGCGACGTGGTGCCCACGCGCGCGCAGCGCATGCCCACGTCCAGCAGGTCGTCGAGCCGGGCCGAGGCGTGGTACTCGACGCTGGCTTTCTTGAGGTACACCTCGCCGCCCAGCGCCTGCATGCCGGTTTCGTACGGCAACGCCAGCGCGCGCCAGTATTCGGTCATGGCGCAATCAGCGTAGGTGAGGTAGTGGGCATTGAAGACGATCTTCTGGATGTCCACCTCTGACCAGCGCACGCGCAGGCGGTGAAAACAGCGAAAGTCAGAGCGTTGCATGGCGTGTTTCCGTCGAAGGGATCAGTCGAGTTGAAAGGCGCTGCGCAGCGCGGCGGCAGCATCGGCATGGGCCTGGCGCGCCTCGGGAAGGGCGCGGCCCATCTTGATGAATTCGTGCGTCACGCCGCGGTAGATCTCGAGCTGCACCGGCACGCCCGCGGCACGCAGCTTGTCCGCGTACTCCACGCCCTCGTCCACCAGCGGGTCGTACTCGGCCAGACCGATCCAGGCCGGCGCCACGCCCTCGGCGTCGGGCGCGAGCAAGGGGGCGAAGCGCCAGTCCTCGCGCTCGGCGCGGCTGGGGATGTACTGGTCGAAAAACCAGCCAATGGCCGCGCGTTCGAGCACCAGGCCGTGCGCGAACTCGGTGTGCGAGGGCGTGTCCTGGTGCGCCGTGGTGCCGGGGTAGATGAGCAACTGCAGCGCCAGGGGCAGCCCGGCATCGCGCGCCTGAAGAGCGCACACCGCGGCCAACGTGCCGCCTGCGCTGTCGCCGCCCACCGCCAGGCGCGACGGGTCGGCGCCCAGCGTGGTGGCGTGCTGCGCCAGCCAGGCCAGCGCGTCCCACGCATCGTCGCTGGCCGTGGGGAACGGATGCTCGGGCGCGAGCCGGTATTCCAGCGACACCACCATGCAGCCGGCCAGCCGCGCCAACTCGCGGCACAGCACGTCGTGGGTGGCAATGCTGCCGATGGTGAAGCCGCCACCGTGCAGGTACAGCAGCAACGGCAGCGCCTGCGCGTCAGAGGCCGTGGGTGCATACAGGCGCGCGGGCAGCGGGGTGCTGTCGCGTGCGGGGATGCGTAGGTCTTCCACGCGCGGCAAGGCCGCCTTGGGCAGCTCCAGCACCCCGGCACCCAGTTCATAGGCAGCGCGGGCCTGTGCAGGGCTCAGGGTGTGCAGTGGGGGGCGCCCGGCGCGCGCCATGCCGTCGATGACGTTGCGCATCTGCGGCGTGAGCCGCGCGTGGTGGGGGGAAGGCACATGGGAAGCGGAACCGGGCGTCGTCAACGGAAAAGTCCTTGGGTTATTGGAAGTGCACCTGCACCGGCTGCGCGCCGGGCAGGCCCAGATAGGTTGCCGTGACGCTCAGGCCGGCGCGCGGGGGCAGCAGCGGAGAAAACGACCCCAGGCTCACCAGGTCGCCGGGCTGCAGCGTGATCTCCTCCTGCTGCAGCGCCTGGGCCAGCCAGACCACGGCGTTGAGCGGATGCCCGAGGATATCGCTGCCCTTGCCGCTGGCGAGCAGCGCGCCGGAATGGTCCGTGAGCTGCACGGTCATGCGCTCCAGCGCGTCCAGCAGCGCATAGCGCTCGCCGCGCGTCGCCGGCACGGCGATAGGCTGCCCGGCGATGCCCAGGCGCGCGCCCACGTTGATCGCGCCCACGCCGGCGCCGTTGAGCTGGGGCGGCGCCTGCACCACCAGGTCGGGCAGCTCGATGAAGGGGATCACCTGGTCGATGTGCTGCAGCACCTCCTCGGGCGTACGCGCGTGGTTGATGGCCGCATCCTTCACGCGTACCAGCAGGTCGGCCTCGTACAGCGGGCGCGCCCCAAACGCGGCGGGCACGGTGCTGCCGCCGGGGCGCACCATACCCTCGTACAGCTTGCCCCACACCGGCTTGTCGGTGTTGAAGCGCTTTTGCACCGCGGGGTTGGTGAGGCCGGCCTTGTAGCCCACCACCTTGCCCAGGCGGGCGCCCAGCAGCGCATTGAACTTGGCGCGGGTGCAGGCGCCGTCGGCGTCTGACAGTGCCGGGAAGTTGGGCGCGGGGGTCTTGGCGGCGTAGTGCGAGGCCATCGCCCCCACCGCAGCGTCGCTGAGGCACTCGGCCTGGGCGCCCAGGCCGGTCGCCAAGGCGACCCCCGCGCCCAGGGCGATGAGGGTTTGCTTCATGGTCATGCGTGTCTCCTGGTTGTAGTGTGTCGGGCGATCCTACTGGCACTCCCTCTCTTTCGCACACCATGGCTTTCATCTACTACGTCACCCAGATCCAGTTCGAATTCGGCGCCGTGCGCCTGCTCAAAGCAGAATGCGAGCGCATCGGCATCACCCGCCCCCTGGTGGTCACCGACCCCGGCGTGAAGGCCGCCGGCGTGCTGCAGCAGGCGCTGGACGCCCTGCCCGGCCTGAACGTCGCCGTGTTCGACCAGACGCCCTCCAACCCCACCGAGGCGGCCGTGCGCGCGGCCGTGGAAATCTACAAGGCCCAGGGCTGCGACGGCCTGATCGCCGTGGGCGGTGGCAGCGCCATCGACTGCGCCAAGGGCATTGCCATCGCCGCCACGCACGACGGCCCGCTCACGCACTACGCCACCATCGAGGGGGGCTCGCCGCGCATCACCGAGCGCGCCGCGCCGCTGATCGCCGTGCCCACCACCAGCGGCACGGGCAGCGAGGTGGCGCGCGGCGCCATCATCATCGTGGATGACCACCGCAAGCTGGGCTTTCACTCCTGGCACCTGGTGCCCAAGGCCGCCATCTGCGACCCCGGCCTCACACTGGGCCTGCCGCCCCTGCTGACGGCCGCCACGGGCATGGACGCCATCGCGCACTGCATGGAGACCTTTATGTCTGCCGCGTTCAACCCGCCGGCGGACGGTATTGCGCTCGATGGTCTGGAGCGCGGCTGGCACCATATCGAGACCGCCACGCGCGACGGCCAGGACCGCGACGCGCGCCTGGCCATGATGAGCGCCAGCATGCAGGGCGCCATGGCTTTCCAGAAGGGCCTGGGCTGCGTGCACTCCCTGAGCCACAGCCTGGGCGGGCTGAACCCGCGCCTGCACCACGGCACGCTGAACGCCGTGTTCCTGCCCGCCGTGGTGCGTTTCAACGCGCAAGCCGAATCGGTGCGCAAGGAGCGCCGCCTGGAGCGCATGGCCCATGCCATGGGCCTGGCCTCTGCCAGCGACATCCCCGATGCCATCCGCGACATGAGCGCACGCCTGGGCCTGCCCACGGGCCTGGCGGCCATGGGCGTGACCGAGGCGGTGTTCGACGACGTGATCAAGGGCGCCCTGGCCGACCACTGCCACAAGACCAATCCCCGCCTGGCCACGCCGGACGACTACCGGGAGATGCTGGTCCAGTCGCTCTGACCCGCGGCAGCGTCCGCCGAGCAGGCGCCCGGCGGCCTCGCTACACTGGTGCGCTTAACATTTATTAACACGCATTCCGCCCGTTCGGCGGGGCCGCGTACCGCATGCGCACACACCCGCTTTCCAAATGGCTGACGCAAGGCACCTACCCGCGCCTGTACGTTCCCATTGTGCTGATCATGGTGGCGGTCACGCTGGTGCGCTACCACGCGCTGGTGGGCGCCGAGCGTGAGGAGGCGCAGCTGCGCATGCGCGCGGAGCTGCAGGCAGCCTCGTACGCCGTGCTACAGGTGCTGGACGAGCCTGCCGGCAATGCCGCAGCGCAGGAGCGCCTGCGCCAGGCCGCGCAGGTCGCGGACGCACCGGTCCAGTCCATCCGCTGGGAACTGCCCTCCCTCCCGGCCGTCGACCTGCGCAACGCCATGCCGCCCACCAAGGCGCCGCCGTGGTTCGTGCAGCTGCTGGACCTGCCCACCCCGCGCCACACGGTGGCGCACCGGCTGGCGGACGGCCGCACGGGGCAGCTGGCGCTGGCGCTGTGGCCCCAGCACTACGTGGACCGCGCCTGGAGCGCCATGGCCACGCAGTTGCGCATCACGGCGCTGAACATCTTCACCATCCTGCTCCTGCTGACCCTGATCCTGCGCGCGAACGACCGCATGCTGGACCGCATGCGGCACGCGGCGGAGCGCTTCAAGCAAGGCCACCTGGACGCGCGCATACGCCGCACGGGCACGCTGGAGGCGCGCGAGATCGCCGACACCTTCAACGACATGGCGGGCAAGGTCCAGTCCTTGGTGCTGTCCCTGCAGGAAACCCAGCGGCAGCAGAACGAGCAGCTGCACTTTCGCCGCCAGCTGGTGAACGCCCTGCCCCTGCCTTTGTTCGTGCTGGGCGCGGATGGCGCGCACCTGGAGACCAACAAAGCCTGGCGCGAACTGCTCAATGCCTCCCGCCCTTCCACCGTCGCGGGCACGCTGGACCAGCTCTGGGCCGACGGCGTGGACTCCTCCATCGTCCTGGCCCAGCGGCTGTCCGACCGGCCCTCGGGATGGCAGGCCACCGTCCGCCCCTTGCAGGGCGTGCCGCACGAGATGGCCTGCTACCACGCCACCTTCACCGCGCCCGACGGCGTACCCGCCGGCACCATCGGCGTGCTGGTGGACATGACGGAGCACACCCAGGCACTGCAGGCAGAGCGCGCCGACCGTGCGTGTGCGGAGGCCGCGCTGGACGCCGTGGCCGATGGCGTCATCACCATCGACGCGCAGGGCCTCGTGCGCACGATCAACGGCGCGGCCCAGCGGGTCATCGGGCTCGCGCAGGGGCAGACGGTCGGCCGCCACGTCGATGAGGTCTTTCGCCTGGAGCCACCGCACTCCGTGCTCGCCGCCTCGGGAACGCAGGGGCATGCTGCGCACGGCGCGGGCGCCGCGGCCACCGCGATCCTCGCCTGCCATTCGGGTGCGCCGCGCACGGTGGACTACTCCGTGGCGGCCGTGCACGCGCCCGACGGCACCGCCGCGGGCCACGTACTGGTCTTTCGCCCCCGGTGACGTTGCCGCGGCACGCCGCGGCGGACACGCTCACAGCGGCTGGACGCGAGCGGGATCGGGCCGCCGCAGCCACTGCGCCCACTCGTCCGCCAGCTGCTGCGCCGCCGCCGTCGCGGTGCTCCAGGCACGGGCGCGCGCGGCCGTATCGGTGCCGTAGCGGGTGAAATCGGTGCGGTCCGGCAGTTTGCCGCCGGGCAGGCTGCGCACCCAGTCGGGATGGGGCGACAGCAACACCATGCGGTCCAGCGCCGGCGTGGCGCGGTGGCGCCAGGGCAACCCCTTGTCCAGCCAGCCGGGTACCACGCGGTGCTGGAAGTGCGGGTACAGCACGATCCCCGGTGCACTTTCCAAGCCGTTTTGGCCTGCAACACCCGCGGGTAAAGCGGTATCAGCTATATTTTTAATAGCAATTGGCGCCTGATAACGCAGGTGCAGGTGGTAGTCGGTGATGCCCCCATCCCAGTAGGCGCCGCGCGGTGCGCCGGCGATGTCGTGCACGGCGCGCAGCACGAAGGGAATGGAGCAACTGGCCTGCAGCGCGGGCATGAAGTTCTGCGCGGTCAAGGCCACCTGGTGGGTGCGGAAGTCGCGCACGTCAAACGGCAGTGCGCCCGGCGCAGCGGTGGAGAACACCACGCGGTCCAGCCACAGCGCCAGCGCGCGGCGGTGCAGCGCATTACTGGCGAAAGCGCCCAGGTAGCCCAGCGGCGTGCCCCAGCGGTGCTCGCGCGCCAGCAGGTGGCGCCCGCGCGCGGCGACGATGTGCAACCGGTAGCGCGCATGGCCCAGCACCGTGTCCACACGGCCGCCAAAAAAGGCCTGCAGGTTCTGCCCGAACTGCGCGCTCACCGCGTCCGCCGTCGGGCGGCGCGCGCCGGGGGGCAGCTCGTACTCCTGGTGGATGTAGTCGTGCTCCAGGCGCACGAAGGCGGCCAGGCTGTGGTCCAGGCAAGCCGTGGCCATGCGCCACGCGCCGATCGACGCACCTATCAGGTCCACCGGCTGCGCCGACTGCGGCAGCCATTCACCAAAAACAAACCGGTCCAGCGGGCCGAGGATGAGTCCCTTCGGGCCGCCCGCGGCCGCGGGAATCACGGCCACGTCGCTCGGCGCCAGGCCATGGCGCCCGATGTGCTGCAGCGCCTGCGGACCGGCATGGATGCACAGCGCCTTCATCACGCCCCCGCCCCACGCATGCGCCGGCTCACACGTAATCGCCCGCGTCGGGGCGGACCTTCCAGTCAATCGGGTCCTGCTGCAGCACCATGTCGATGTCCAACCCCAGCGCGATACCGACTTCGCCGGGGAAAGACCCCGCCAGCTCGCGCGCATCCAGCCCTGCCTCGCGCGCGCGGGCGCGCCACGCAGCCAGGTGCAGCACGCCCGCCAGCGGCTCGTACACATCGTTGTCGAACGGCGCATGGTGGTGGCGCAGCGCGTCCACCACGGTCTCGGGCAACTGCCAGCGCCAGGCCAGCCCTGCGCTCACATGGGCGTAGCAGTAGCCGCACAGGTGCTGCTCCAGCCGGGCGCGGCGCAGGTCCAGCGGGCCCACCAGGCTGTTGAGGGTCTGCATGCGGCCCGCGTCGGCCAGGTGCATGGCCAGCTCGCCCACCCCGTGCAGCAGGCCGGCCGTGTAGGCGGCGATCTGGTTGTGGTGCACCAGCCCGGCGAGCGCGCGTGCCACTTTGGCCGTGTGCAGGCTGTAGCGCCAGAAGTGCTGCAGGTTCATACCCGGCACCGAGCGCGACGTGGTCCCCAGCGGCGCGGACGCCACCAGCGCGCGCAGTTGGGACACACCCAGGAGCGCCAGCGCCTCAGGAATACCGCCGATCTGGCGCTGCGCGGCGAATGGAGGCGTGTTCGCCTCTTCCAGCAGGCGTGCGGCCAGTGCAGGGTCGGTGCCGAAGAGCTGGTTCAGGCGCCGCAGGTTGGGCTCGACCGCGCTCAGCTCGTTCATCAGCAGCGCCACCGCGCGTGGCAGGCTGGGCAGCGTGATGGGCTGCTCCAGCAGTGCGTTCAACTCCATGGATCGGATCGCCCAGACAGGAAAGTCGGGCCATTATCCATGCAACTCTTACGGTTGTTTACGGGCAGCGCTTCAGCGCTTGCCCTGCTGCAGCTTGGCGAAGGCCGAGGCCATGGCCGAGGGCTGCGCCGGCTCGGCCGCGCGGCGCGGCGCGGCGTAGCCGCGGCCCGCGCCTTCGAAGCGGTTGTCGCGCGGGCCGTCGCGGCGCGCGGGTGCGGCGTCCAGCTTCATGCTGAGGCTGATGCGCTTGCGCGCCGCATCCACCTCCAGCACCTTCACTTTGACGATGTCGCCGGTCTTGACCACCTCGCGCGCATCCTGAACGAACTTGTGGCTGAGCTGGCTCACATGCACCAGCCCGTCCTGGTGCACGCCCAGGTCCACGAAGGCGCCGAACTGGGCCACGTTGCTCACCGTGCCCTCCAGCACCATGCCCTCGCGCAGGTCGGCAATGTCTTCCACGCCCTCGTTGAAGCGCGCCACCTTGAAGTCGGGGCGCGGGTCGCGGCCGGGCTTTTCCAGCTCGCCCAGGATGTCGCGTACGGTGATCACGCCGAACTTCTCGTTGGCGAACAGCTCGGGCTTGAGCGTCTTGAGCATCTCGGCGCGGCCCATGAGCTCGGCCACCGGCTTACCGGTCTTTTCCATGATCTGCTCGACCACGGGGTAGGTCTCGGGGTGCACGCCGGTCATGTCCAGCGGGTTGTCGCCATCGCGGATGCGCAAGAAGCCCGCCGCCTGCTCGAAGGTCTTGGCGCCCAGGCCGCTGACTTCCATGAGCTGCTTGCGGTTCCTGAAGGCGCCGTGCTGCTCGCGCCAGCGCACCACGGCCTTGGCCACGCTGCCCGACAGGCCCGACACGCGCGCCAGCAGCGGCGCGCTGGCGGTGTTCAGGTCGACGCCCACGGAGTTCACGCAGTCCTCGACCACCGCGTCCAGCGTGCGCGCCAGCTCGCTCTGGTTCACGTCGTGCTGGTACTGGCCCACGCCGATGCTCTTGGGCTCGATCTTCACCAGCTCGGCCAGCGGGTCCTGCAGGCGGCGCGCAATGCTGGCGGCGCCGCGCAGGCTCACGTCCACGTCGGGCATTTCCTGGCTGGCGTACTCGCTGGCGGAATACACCGAGGCGCCGGCCTCGCTCACCACTATCTTTTCAATAGCTGGCAGCGCTTGCCCCGCCTGGTCTACGGCCTGTTTTTGCATTAATTTGATCAGCTCGGCCGCCAGCTTGTCGGTTTCGCGGCTGGCGGTGCCGTTGCCGATGGCGATGAGCTGCACGCCGTGCTTCATGCACAGGCGGCCCAGCGTGGCCAGGCTGCCGTCCCAGTCGCGGCGCGGCTCGTGCGGGTAGACGGTGGCGGTCTCCACCAGCTTGCCGGTGCGGTCCACCACGGCCACCTTCACGCCGGTGCGGATGCCCGGGTCCAGCCCCATCACGGCGCGCGGGCCGGCGGGCGCGGCCAGCAGCAGGTCGCGCAGGTTGTCGGCAAACACCTTGATGGCGACCTTCTCGGCCTCCTCGCGCAGGCGCGAGAACAGGTCGCGCTCGGTGGAGAGGCTGAGCTTCACGCGCCAGGTCCAGGCCACGCACTTGCGCAGCAGGTCGTCGCTCTTGCGGCCCTGGTGGCTCCAGCCCAGGTGCAGGGCGATCTTGCCCTCGGCGAGGCTGGGCTGGCCCGGCTCGGGCTTGAACGTGGAATTCACCTGCGGCTCAGGCAGCACCAGCTTGGCCTCCAGAATCTCCAGCGCGCGGCCGCGGAACACCGCCAGCGCGCGGTGCGAGGGCACGCGGCCAATCGGTTCGTCGTAGTCGAAGTAGTCACGGAACTTGGCCACCTCGGGGTCGTTCTCGTTCTTGCCCTCCACCTTCTTGCTGCGCAAGAGCCCCTCGGCCCACAGCCATTCGCGCAGCGACTGCACCAGCACGGCGTCCTCAGCCCAGCGCTCGGACAGGATGTCGCGCACGCCGTCGAGCACGGCGAAGGTGGTCGAGAAGTCGGGCCCCGGCTTGCCGTCATCGAGCGTGGTGGCGGGCTGGCAGAAGGCCTGGGCCTCGGCGTGCGGGTCCAGCGTGGGGTCGGCCAGCAGCTTGTCGGCCAGGGGCTCGATGCCGAACTCGCGGGCAATCTGGCCCTTGGTGCGGCGCTTTTGCTTGAACGGCAGGTAGATGTCTTCCAACTCCTGCTTCGTTGGAGCAGCAGCAATGGCAGCGCGCAATGCGTCGGTCAGCTTGCCCTGCTCGTCGATGCTTTTCAACACGGCCACGCGGCGGTCTTCCAGTTCGCGCAGGTAGGCCAGGCGCGCTTCGAGCTCGCGCAGTTGCACATCGTCCAGGCCGCCGGTCACCTCCTTGCGGTAGCGTGCGATGAAGGGCACGGTGGCCCCGCCATCGAGCAGCTCCACCGCTGCGCGGACCTGGGATTCGGTGACTTTGATTTCTGCGGCCAACTGCCGAACGATCTGCTGCATGTGCCTTCTGAGACGGGTCAAAACACGAAGCGCGCAGTTTGCCACAGGGCCATGGGCCAAAATGGCCGCGTCCAACTCGTTGTCCCACGCATGAAAAGCGCCCTGTTCGTCGATTTCGACAATGTTTTCTCCGGCCTGCGCCGGCTGGATCCCATAGCGGCCGACCATTTCGCCTCCCAACCACAGTCATGGATGCACTGGATTGCCCAATCGCTAGAGCCTCCACCACACGCAACAGCAGGCGCGCGGCGCCTGCTGGTGCGCCGCTGCTACTTGAACCCGCAGGTGTACCAACGTTTTCGCCCCGCGTTCAACCGCGCCGGCTTTGAGATCATCGACTGCCCCGCAATGACCAGCGGCGGCAAGACCAGCACCGACATCCACATGGTGCTGGATATCGTGGATCTGCTGCAGCACCAGGTGCACTACGACGAGTTCATCGTGCTGTCAGCGGACGCCGACTTCACGCCCGTGCTGCGCAAGCTGCGCCGCTGGGACAGGCGCACGACTGTGCTGGCAATCGGATTTCCCTCGGCGGCATACCAGGCCAGTGCTGACCTGCTGATCGATCAAGATGCCTTTTTGCGCGAAGCGCTGCGCCGCGAGGAGACCGAAACACCCGCCGCCGTATCAGCGCCACCCATGTCACCCGCTCCATCGCAGGCCAGCCTCATCCAGGCTGCGGCCCGTTTCATCAGCCAGTCCGTGGCCCATTCGGACAGGCCTGTCGCCCTGCCATGGCTGGCCAGCAAGGCGCCAATCCAAGTGGTCGGGCTGGATGCTGTTACCTGGGCTGGGCTGGGCAGTTTTCGTAAGCTGGTGGATTCACTGCGCCTGGCCCCACTCGTTGTGGACTGGGAATCAGGCGTGGTGCTCGACCCCGCACGCCACACCCCTTCTGTACCCACGGGCGCCCTACCCGTCCCGGACCAAAACACCCTGGCCGCCATCGCCCAACTGGTGCGCGCCGAAGTGGTCAAGGCGAAGGCGCCCGTGCCCTGCGGGCGGCTGGCCCAGGCGATCATCGACCAGTATGGAGTGGCTGCATCCGACTGGTGCGGCAAGGGATCGTTTCGCAAGCTGCTGGAGGCGCTCTCGCTGGCACCATTGCGTGTCGACTGGACCAATGGCGGCGGCCACGTTCTGCACCCGCAACACCAGAACAATGGGCTGGTGGAGTGGGGCCGCGATGGCGATCTATTGCCACTGCTGAGGCAGGTCAACGCCGCCACCGGCATGCCGCTTCTGCCACCGCCCGCCTTCCAGGCCCTGCTGGCCCAGATTGCCGCCGACGCCACCCACCACCCCTTTTCCCTCACCGAAACCGGCAAGCGTGTGCGCGACCGCTGCCGAGATGCTGGACTGCCCATCAACCGCAGCACAGTGAGCTTCGTGCTCAAGGGCATCTTGCTCGGAGGCCACATGTTCGGAGAACACACTAATGATGCGCATGCGCTGGGCACACGGTTCGTGAACAGCATTCTCGATCTGTGCCAGACCGAGCAGCTGACCCTGGGCGACGCACAGAAAGAGCAATTGCGTGACTGGGCCACGCGTGGCGCACCACCGCAGTGACTCCCGCCCCGCCCTTCCCCCTCCGCACCGAATGCCCGCCCGGCGCCTGCGTGTGCGAGCGCGACACGCTGATGCGCACGCCCGGCGGTGATGTGCGCATCCTGCGCCTCACGCGCGAGGAGGAAAATCGCCTCGTGCAGCGCCTGGAGAGCCTCACCAGCCTGGCCGACCTGCGCCACATGGAGCAGCGCCTGTTCGAGCAGCTCGGCGTGCGCCTGACCATCGGCACCAGCCCCAACGAGGTGCGCAGCCTGCGTGGCATCACCGTGCTGGTCCAGGAGCAGCCGGGCCTGTGCCGCAAGACGCGCCAGGCCATCCCTGCGGCCATCAAGAAAAGCATGGACCGGCACCCCGAGATCGTCTACGCCCTGCTCAACGCGGGCGGCCTGTTCGAGGGCCTGTGATCCATGCAGGACGATCTGTTTGGCGGTGCGCCGCCATCGCCCTCAGCATCGCCCTCAGCACCGCCACGACCACCGGAAGACACCCCCGCCCGCCCACGGGAAAAGTCGCCCACCCGCCGCACCGGTGTGCATCCCGCCGCCTGGGGCGACGATCTGCGCGCACTCGCCAACCGGCTGCCGCCCACGCTGCGCCTGGGCACATCCTCCTGGAGCTACCCTGGCTGGCAGGGCCTGGTGTGGGAGGGGGCGCATTCCGAACAGCTGCTGGCCCGCAAAGGCCTGCCCGTGCTGGCCCAGCATCCGCTGATGCGCACCGTGAGCATCGACCGGAGCTTCTACCGCCCGCTCACGGCCAGCGACTATGCGCGCTACGCGGCCCAGGTGCCGGCGGACTTCCGCTTTGTGGTCAAGGCGCCCAGCCTGGTCACCGACGCGCTGGTGCGCAGCGAGGACGGCCGTGGACGCGAGCCCAACCCGGCCTTCCTGGATGCGCAGTTGGCCGCCCAGGAGTTCGTGGCGCCCGCACTGGAGGGGCTGGGCCAGCGCACCGGCGCGCTGGTGTTCCAGCTAAGCCCGCTGCCCTGGAACCTGCTGGACCGCCTGCGCGAGGTGTTGGAGCGACTGCGCACGCTCTTGCAGGCCCAACCGGCGCTATGCCCCACGGCGCCCGACGCCGTGCTGGCCGTCGAGGTGCGCGACCCCGAATGGCTGGCGCCCGCGCACCTGCACCACTTCGCCGACGTACTGCGCAGCAGCGGTGCCACCTACTGCCTGGGCCTGCACGCGCGCCTGCCGCCCCTGGCCGAGCAACTACCGCTGCTGCGCCTGCTCTGGCCCGGCCCACTGGTCTGCCGGTGGAACCTGAACCCCGTGCACGGCCCGCAGGGGTATGAAGCCGCTGAAAAGGGCTACGCGCCCTACGACCGCATTCACGACCCCGATCCCGACAACCTGGCGCTGCTGGCGCGCACGGTGGCGGGCATCTGCGGACGGGGCCAAAACGCCTTCGTGACCATCAGCAACCACGCGGAAGGCTGTGCGCCGCTGACAGTGCAGCGGCTGGCGGAACAGGTGGTTCTTTATGATCAAAAACAGCTCTAACGCTTGTCTGGCATGCGCTGGCAGCTATCTTTTCTGACGATCTGACGATCTGACGATCACGGACTGCCGCACCCGCACGACGTTCTTCTTGCGCCAAAAGGAGGCCAAGAACACCGCCCCCATGGGGCGCACAAGCGCCACGGCTCTGCCTCTGTTACCGCTGCCTCACCCGCAGCGAGCTGCACACCCCCGCCACGACCGCGCACGCCCCTGCCACCAGCAGTGCCAGCGACTCCGCGCTTCCATCGTGCCCCGGCCGCAGGGCGAAGATGGCCGCGAGCGACACGGCGCCCAGTGTCTGGCCCGTCAGGCGCGCGGTGCCCAGCATGCCGCTGGCCGCGCCGCTGCGGTGCAGCGGGGCCGAGGTGACGATGGTGTGGTTGTTGGGCGACTGGAACAGCGCAAAGCCGGCACCGCACAGCGCCATGCGCCAGGCCACGTTCCAGTCCGCGGGCTGCGCGGGCATCAGGCCCAGCGAGACCAGTCCGGCAGCAAACACCGCCATGCCAATGCCGCCGAGCAGGCCGTCCGGGTAGCGGCCAATCAACCGGCCCGCCAGCGGCGCCACCACGGCGGTGGCCAGGGGCCAGGCCGTGATGAGCAGCCCGGCCTCCAGGTGGGTGCGGCCCTGCGCCTCCAACAGCAGGAAGGGCAGCGACAGAAAGCCCAGCATCTGCGCGCAGAACGCCCCCACGGACGAGCCCATCGACAGGGCGAACACCGGAATGCGCAGCAGGTCCACCGGAAACAGCGGCGCCGCCAGGCCGCGCTGGCGCCACAGGAACACCGCCCCCACGGCCACACCCACGGCCAGCAGGATCGCACCCGTGGCCGCGCTGCCGCCCTGCGCCGCGCTGCGCACGCCCAGTTGCTCCCCGCCGAGGAACAGCAGCGTGAACATGGCGCCGTTGAGTAGCACGTCGATGGCGGAAAAGCGCGGCGCACGGTTGGCGGATGGAGGATTGACCGGCAGCGCGCGCCGCCCCAGCCACCAGACTCCGACGCCCAAGGGCAGGTTCATGGCAAACAGCCAGGGCCACGACGCCACCGACAGGATGGCCGCCGCCACCGACGGCCCCGCCATGGACGCGGTGGCCACCACCAGCGAATTGATGGCCATGCCGTGGCCTAGCTGCGCGCGCGGGTAGATCAGGCGCACCAGCGCCGCGTTCACGGCCATCACGCCCGCGGCGCCCAGGCCCTGCAACGCCCGCGCGGCAATCAAGGCGGGCATGCTGGCCGCCAGCATGGCGCCCACCGACGCCAGCGCGAACAGCGCCATGCCCACCAAGTACACGCGCCGGTAGCCCACGCGCTCGCCCAGGGCGGCCAGCGGCAGCAGCACGACCAGCGTGGCGAGCTGGTAGGCGTTGACCACCCACACGCTCTGCGCCGCGCCCGACTGCAACTGGCGTGCGATGTCGGGCAGCGCCAGGTTGACGATGCTGCTGTCGAGCACCGCCAGCGTGAGCCCGAGAACGATGACCAGCATCGCCTGGCGGCGTGCGGGCTGCGGCAGGCCGTCGGCCAGGGGCGGCGCACCCACGGGTAAGCCGCTCATGGCCGGCGCTCCGGGGCGATGTCTTTCGCGGCGCCGTGCGCGATGCGCTGCGCGCCCGCCGGCCCCAGCGTGATCCAGGTCAGCGCCACCCCCGTCAGCGCCCCCGTGGCCATGCCCACCACCATGGGCAGGGGCGCGTCGCTGGCAAACAGGCCCACCGCCGCCATGGCGAGGGTGCCGATCAGCATCTGCAGCGTGCCCATGAGGGCGGACGCCGTCCCCGCAATGGTGCCGTGCTCCTCCAGCGCCAGCACGGAGGTGGTGGGGATCACCAGCCCCATCAGCGCGCTGGCGACGAAGTACAGCACCAGCAGCACGGCCAGCCGGTCGCCGCCCAGCAGGTAATGCGCCAGCAGGGCCAGCATGACCGCGCCCGCGCCGCTGGCGGCCGCCTTCACCACCGGCGCCATGCCGTAGCGCCGCCCCAGCCGCGCCGTGAGCTGCGCGCTGGCGAAGAAGGCCGCCGCGTTGACCGAAAACGCCACGCTGTACTGCACGGGCGACAACCCGTAGTGGTTGATCAGCACGAAAGGCGAGCCCGCCAGGTAAACGAAGAAACCCGCCATGGAGCAGCCGCCGATGCCCACCAGCCCCAGGTAGTGCCAGTCGCGCAGCAGCGTCGTGTAGGCCGCGGCCGCGCTGCCCACGGAGCTGCGCACCCGCTGGCCGGCGGGCCGTGTCTCGTGCAGCGCCCGCTGGACCAACACCAGCCCGGCCAGCGCCGCCACCGCCACCACCCAGAACACGCCGCGCCAGCCGGCCAGCGCGATCACGCCGCTGCCCACCAATGGCGCCAACAAGGGCGACACGCTGAACACCAGCATCAGCAGCGACATGAGCCGGGCCGCCTCGGTGCCCGTGTGCAGGTCGCGCACCACCGCGCGCGGAATCACCATGCCCGCCGCCGCGCCCAGCCCCTGCACAAAGCGCAGCAGCACCAGCGTGTGCACGTCGGTCGCCAGCGCGCAGCCCACGCTGGCCAGCGTGAACAGGCCCAGCCCGAAGAACAGCGGCGGCCTGCGCCCGACCATGTCGGACACCGGGCCGTAGACCAACTGGCCCACGCCCAGTGCGAGGAAGAAGGCCGTCAGGCTCCACTGCACCGCCCCCACATCGGCCCGCAGCGCCGAGCCGATGGCCGGCAGCGCCGGCAGGTACATGTCGATGGCAAATGGGCCGATGGCGGAGAGCAGGCCCAGGATCAGGGCCATGCGGAAGAACGGGGAAAAGGGCATTCGGGCGATTGTCGCCACACTGGCCGGATCGTGCTGGCGCGCTGCGCGAAGGCCCACATCGCCTCCCATGCAGCGCCGCGGCCGGCACCCGCGTGCGTTCGATGGTCGCAAAAGCCGCCCTTCCTGCCCGCTGTTCACGGGTTGCCTGGCCTTGCCGCCGCCCGACAATCGCGTGCGCGGCTCGGCCGCACTGTTCCTGCCGTCCTGTACTGCCTCGCCCGGAGACACCGCATGCCCCTGCCCCCGATCGCCCCCGCCCTGCGCGGCTGGGCCGCCACCCTGGCCCTGTGCGCTGGCGCCCTGCTCCTGGCCGCGCCCGCCCTCGCCGCCGCGGACCGTGAGGACGAGGCCGACGACGCCCCGCCCGTTCCGGTCGCGCCCGCCCAGCCGGTGCTGGTGCCGTCGCCCGACGGCGCGCTGGTGATCGATACGCAGGCGCGGCTGGCCTGGCCGCGCTGCGCGCAGGGCATGCAATGGACAGGCGCCACCTGCACCGGCGTGGCCCTGCGCTACACCTACGGCGAGGCCCAGGCGCTGGTGCGCCAGCGCTGGAAGGACGAGGGCGTGCGCTGGCGCCTGCCGCGCGTGCCCGAGCTGCGCCGCCTGGTCAACCGCAACGCGCAGCCGCCCTCGGTCGACCCCCAACTCTTTCCCAATGCGCCCCTGGAATGGCACTGGACCGGCACCGCCAGCGTCAACACCCTCAGCGTGAACCCCTACGCCTACGGCAATGTGGCGCGCGGCGGCGCGGGCGAGAGCAGCCTGTCGGTGCAGCAGGGCTGGGCCGTGGACATGACCAGCGGCGAGGCCCGCGGCGACGTGGGCCGCAGCACGCGCCTGCCCATACGGCTGGTGCGCCCGGCGCCCTGAGCGGACGCTCTGCGCACCCTGCACCTGGGTGGACGCGCAAACGCTACATTTTCAATAGCTGCTAGCACTTATCCAGCAAGCGCCAGAAGCCATTTCAATTCAAAAGCCGGTCACTGCGCGCGCAACGCCGCCCGCAGTTGCGCCCCCAGCTCGGGTTTGTCCGCGAACGGGTCGGTGGGGTTGCGTGCCTGCACCACGTCTTCCATGCGCGTGCGCACGGCCCCCAGCGCCTGCGGGTGGCTGTAGATGTAGAACTGCCCCGCCGCCACGGCGTCGAAGACCTTCTGCGCCACCTCGGCGGCCGTCACCTTGCCGCTGGTGACGGCCTTGCCGATCATGGCCTGGCCGATGAGCTGGCTCTTGGTGGGCCGCTCGTCCGCCAGCACCTGCGGGCGGTTGCGCTCGCTCTGGCTGATGCCCGTGGGCACGAAATACGGACACAGCACGCTGGCGCCCACCTGGTCGGTGACCAGCGCCAGGTCCTGGTACAGCGTCTCGCTCAGTGCCACCACGGCGTGCTTGCTGACGTTGTAGATGCCCATGTTGGGCGGGGCCAGCAGGCCGGCCATGCTGGCGGTGTTGACGATGTGCCCGCGCCAGGCAGGGTCGTCCTTGGCGGCCTGCAGCATCAGCGGGGTGAACAGGCGCACGCCGTGCACCACGCCCATGAGGTTCACGCCCAGCACCCATTCCCAGTCGCGGGCCGAGTTCTCCCACACCAGCCCGCCCGATCCCACGCCCGCGTTGTTGAACACCAGGTGCGGCGCGCCGAAGTGCTGCACCACGTCCTGTGCCAGCTGCTCCATCTGCGCGGCGTTGGACACGTCCACCCGGCGCGCCAGCACGGGGGCGCCAGCGGCGGCCAGCTCCACGGCGGCGCGCTCCAGCGCGTCCTGCTGCACGTCCACCAGGACCAGGTTCATGCCCAGGCGCGCGCCGATGCGGGCGCACTCCAGGCCAAAGCCCGAGCCCGCCCCCGTGAGCACGGCGGTCTTGCCGGCGAAGTTGTCGATCATGCTGTGTGTCTCCTGCGGTCTATGAATGGAAATCTCATGCGGCGCGGCGCAGCACATAGCCCACGCGTGGGAAGTGCACATGCACGTCGCCCGCGCGCGGATCGGTGCGCGCCAGCGTGTAGCGCGTGCGCGTGGCAGCGATCAGCGTGCCTTCGGTGGGCTCGGGCCCAAAGCTCTCGGCGGTGATCGTCACGCGGCTGCCCAGGGGGATGCCATGCTCGTCCTGGAAGGCCTCGGCGGGCAGCGGCTGGGGTAGCGCGCCTGCGGCAACGGTGACGGCGTCCTGGGCGCTGAACTTCTCCGCACGGCCCTGGCCCTGCGCGGCCATGCGATCCATCCACTCCAGCACCGCCGGCGTGGCCGAGAGAATGTCGGCCATCACCGGCACGCATTCGCGCGTGAACCACAGCGGGTGGTACGCGGCAAAGTCGGCCACGCAGGGCTCGGCGCCGAAGAGAAAGTCGTGCTCTTCCACCATGTTGGCGATGCGCCGCAGGTACGAGCGGTAGGCCGCCGTGGCGTCCGCCGGGTGGGTGCGCGCCGTGCCCATGGCGCGGCGGTCGTTGCGAAAGGCCTCGGCCGCACCATCGGGCAGGCCGGCGAACAGCGCCTGTGCGCCGCGCGGCTGCAGGCAGTAAGCCATGGCGGCCCCGAACAGCACCATGTCCGCCCACTGCGCGAACACGCGCGAGACGCCTTTGAGGTGCGGCGGGTACAGCACGGGCTCGGGCTGCAGATGCTCCAGCACATCGCAGATCAGCGCCGTGTCGCAATAGATGTCAGCCCCGATCTGCAGGAAGGGCGTGCGCCGGTAGCCGCCGGTGAGTGCCACCACGTCGGGTTTGGGCATGACGCTGGGCACGATCACCGACTTCCACGCCAGTTGCTTGAAGCCGAGCACGCAGCGCACCTTGTGTGCGAACGGCGAGGCGGGATAGTGGTGCAGGATGAGTTCGGTCATGCGCTCTCCGGTGCGGTGCGAAAGACGGCCCCTGCCTTGCGCCCTTTCAGGCCTGTGGCGGCGGGCTCCACAGCATCTCGACATGCGGGATGTCGTCTTCCAGATAGGGATCGGACACCGTAGCAAAGCCCAGGCTGCCATACAAGCGCTGCAGGTGCGCCTGCGCGCTGATGCGCACCGGGCGCCCCGGCCATACCCGCTGGCACTGCGCCAGCCCTTCAGCCACCAGCGCGCGGCCCAGGCCGCTGCCGCGCGCCTCGGGCGCGCAGACCACGCGGCCGATCGAGGGCTCGGCGTAGTTCACGCCGGGGTCCACCACGCGCAGCGTGGCCAGCAGCGGCCCCTGCGGCTGCGCGCGGCCCAGCAGGTGCCAGGCGTGCTTGTCCGCACCGTCCGGGTCCTGGTAGGGGCCCTGCTCCAGGATGAACACCCGGCAGCGCAGGGCCAGCGCATCGTGCAGCGCGTGCACGCCCAGGTCGTCAAACCGCGCCCAGCTCCACTGCACCGTCAAACCAGCTTCACCAGTTGCTTGCCGAAGTTCTTGCCCTTGAGCAGGCCCAGGAACGCCTCGGGCGCCGCGGCCAGGCCCTGGGCGATGGTCTCGCGCGGGCGCAGCTTGCCTTGCGCGACGAGGCCTCCCAGTTCCTTGAGCGCCTCGGGCCACACCTCCATGTGTTCGCTGACGATGAAGCCCTCGACCCTCATGCGGTTGATGAGAATGAGCGCGGGGTTCTGCAGCGGCAGCGGCTGGCCGTCGTAGCCGGCGATCATGCCGCACATGGCCACGCGGGCGAACGCGTTGGCGCGCAGCAGCACGGCGTCCAGGATGTAGCCGCCCACGTTCTCGAAGTAGCCGTCGATGCCGTCCGGGCAGGCTTCCTTGAGCGCGCGGGCCATGCTCTTCAAATCGCCGTTCGCACGGTGGTCGATGCAGGCGTCAAAGCCCAGCTCGTCGGTCACATAACGGCACTTGTCAGGCCCGCCAGCGATACCCACCACGCGGCAGCCGCGCGCCTTGGCCAGCGCGCCGAAGGCGCTGCCCACCGCCCCCGAAGCGGCGCTGACCACCAGGGTCTGTCCCGGCTGGGGGTCGATGATCTTCACCAGCCCGTACCACGCTGTCACGCCCGGCATGCCTACGGCGCCCAGGTAGTAGGACAGCGGCACATGGGTGGTATCCACCTTGCGCAGCATGCCGGGCGCGTTGCCGTCGGCCACGCTGTACTCTTGCCAGCCGCCCATGCCGACCACCTTGTCGCCCACGGCATAGGCCGGGTGGCGGCTCTCGACGACCTCGCCCACCGTCCCGCCGATCATCACCTCGCCCAGCGGCTGGCTGGCGGCGTAGCTCTTGCTGTCGTTCATGCGCCCGCGCATGTAGGGGTCCAGGCTCAGGTAATGGTGGCGCACCAGCACCTGGCCGTCCTGCAGTGCAGGCGTATCGGTGGTGACCAGGCGGAAGTTGTCCACCGTGGCTTCACCCTGAGGGCGGTTGTCGAGGAGGATCTGTTGGTTGCGTGGCATGCGAAATCTCCAGGTTAAATTTTGCTATTATTTCAATAGCTTCTGGCGCTTTATACATAAGCGCTAGAGCCACTTTTCATTTAAAACTCAGTCGGTGGACACGCCGCCGGGCACGGCCTTGGGCACGTATTTGAAAGTGCCCGTGGCATGGCTGCAAACGCGCCCTTCGGCGTCGTACACCGCCCCTTCGACGAAGGCCAGCGAGCGCGTGCGGTGCAGCAGCCGCCCCTTGGCCACCAGCGGGCCGCGCGCCGGGTGCATGAAGCTGGTCTTCATCTCGATGGTGACCACGCCCATGTCCGGCGTATCGCTGCGCGCGGCCGTGGCCAGGGTCACGTCCAGCAGCGTCATGGTGGCGCCGCCATGGGTGACGGCGTAGGAATTCATGTGCTCGGGCCGCGCCTCAAAGTGCAGTTCGGACGTTCCGCCTTGCATGTGATGCAGGGTGAAGCCCAGCTCTTTGACGAAGGGAATGTCGGCACCAAAATCCAGCACGGGAAGCTCCTTGCTCAAGGTAAAAAAAGACCGAAAGGATAGTGCCCCTGGCGCGGTGGTTCGCCCTTGCCGTCAGCCGCCGATGACCGCGCTCACGCCCCCGTCCACGGCCAGCCACTGGCCGGTGATGTGCTTGCCCGCCTCGCTGGCGTACAGCAGCGTGATGCCCTTGAGGTCTTCGTCGTCGCCCAGGCGGCGCAGCGGCGCGTGCGCGGCCATCTTTTCCTCGCCCAGCGTCTCGATGAGCACGGTGGCCATCTTGGTCTTGAAGAAACCCGGGCAGATCGCGTTCACGCCGATGCCGTGCACGCCCCACTCGCAGGCCAGGGCGCGCGTGAAGTTGATCACCGCACCCTTGGAGGTGTTGTAGGCAATGGTCTTCATCTCGATCGGGTTGCCCGCCAGCCCCGCGATAGATGCCACGTTGATGATGCGGCCGCTCTTGCGCGGGATCATGCTGTGCTTGCCGATCGCCTGCGATAGCAGGAAGTAGCCGCGCACGTTCAGGTTCATGACCTTGTCCCATGCGGCCACGGGGTGGTCCTCGGCCGGCGCGCCCCAGCTCGCGCCGGCGTTGTTGATCAGGATGTCCACGTCGCCCATGCGCTGCAGCGTCTCGCTGGCCAGGCGGTGGATGTCTTCCTCGCGCGCGCAGTCGGCGGCGACCCAGCGCGCGTCGATGCCGGCGGCCTGCAACTCGGCGGCGGCCTGCTCCAGGTCTTCGGCCTTGCGCGAGCTGAGCATGATGCGCGCGCCCGCCTCGCCCAGTGCGTGCGCCATCTGCAGCCCCAAGCCGCGCGAGCCGCCGGTGACGAGGGCAGTCTTGCCCGAGAGGTCGAAGAGTTGTTGCGCGGTACGGGCCATGAAGGTGTCTCCCCAAGAGTCTGTGGTACGCCGTGCCATCGCCCACAGTGGGCAACGGAGGCGCGGCGGCAGGATTTTGAGCGGCTATTGTGGCGAGCGGCCCGCGCCGCACATGTCACATGCGTGATTCGCGGGCAAGGTTTTTGTGTCCAAAGGACAATCCGGGCGCGGAGCCCGCGGGGAAAGCGGGGGCCGCTCATTTTTCAGGAGTTCCCATGTCCACCGATACCGCCCTGCTGCGCCGGGCCGTGCACCTGGCCCATGACAACCGGGCCCGCGGGGGCCGGCCCTTCGGCGCGGTGATCGCGCGCGGCGGCGAGGTGATCGCCACCGGCGTGAACGACATCGTGCACAGCCACGACCCCAGTACCCACGCCGAGATGCAGGCCCTGCGCGCCGCAACACGCCAGCGGGCGAACCCCAGCCTGGCGGGCTGCACGGTCTACGCCAGCGGCCACCCCTGCCCCATGTGCCTGGCGGCGCTGGTCATGGCCGGCGCGGACAGGGTGTTCTACGCCTTCGACAACCGCGACGCCGCGCCCTACGGCCTGTCCAGCGAAGGCGCCTACCAGCGCCTGCGGCTGCCGCTGGACCCGCCGCCCCTGCCGCTGCAACGCCTGGCCACGGGCATTGGCGTGGAGCAGCTCTACGGCGACGCGCCCTGGCCCACGGACGGCCCCTGACACCCCCGACCACAGCGCCGCTGAAGCCGGTGCCGGCCCCTGCGTATTGGAATGCCTGGCGACGGTGGCGCTGGCCACGCTGAACCGGGGGCACTTCCTCACGGCCATGGGATCGCCGGGCCGGCATGGGGGTTCTCGGCGCCTGCATGCCCCACCCTGCGGCCCATGGCGCTGATGGGCGCGGGGCATGGTTGTGGCCCCCGCAGCGCTACGGCGCCTGGGCGCGCGCGCCACGGCCACGGCCACCGGCGCGCCGGCATGCGTCGCCGGGCTGCGCGCGCCGCCGTGCAGGCGCGCCCGTTGCCCCTGGCCACCGCCGCAGGTTATCGCGCCGTGCGGCTGGCAGCATCGGCGGCGCCGGGCTGGCTCGACAACGGTAGGTGCGTGATGCGGGGATGTGCGTTCCGGTATGTGACCTTTCTGGCGCGGCACGCGCACCACGTACGCCGGCCGTGCCACATCGCGGTCACAATATGCACCTTTTGAGGGACTGCAGCCACCCGCTGCCAGTGCGAAACCACAGCCCATGCACCCACTTGGTGCAACGCGGGCACAGGGAGGAACCATGAACCAGAAACCCCATGGGCGCCTGCGCGCCTGGCAAGCCGCCTGCCTGCTGGCGGGCGCCCTGAGCGGCGGCGCCGCCTCGGCCGACATCCCGATCGGGCAGACCACGGCCGTCAGCGGCCCAGTGGCGGCCAGCGTGGGCGAGACCCTCGCGGGCGTGCACCTGTATCTGGACCACGTCAATGCCAAGGGTGGCGTGCATGGCGAGCGCATCAAGCTGATCACGCTGGACGACAAGTTCGAGCCCAAGCTCGCCGGCGAGAACGCGCGCCGCCTGATCGAAGACGACAACGTGGCCGCGCTGTTCATGAGCCGCGCCACGCCGCACACCGAAGCCATCCTGCCGCACCTGGCCAAGCACGGCGTGGCGCTGGTGGCGCCCTCCACGGGTGCGATGACCTTCCACAAGCCCGCCAACCCGCTGGTGTTCAACGTGCGCTCCAGCTACCAGGCCGAGACCGAGAAGGCCGTGGAGCACCTGCACACCATCATGGTCCAGCGCATCGCCGTGGTGCACGTGGACGACAGCTTTGGCGAGGACTGCCTGGCCGGTGCCCAGAAGGGCTTTGCCAACGTGGGCAGCAAGCCCGTGGCCGTGATCAAGGCCGACCGCGCCAAGCCGGACTACGCCACCATCGTGCCGCAGCTCATCCAGGCGCAGGCCCAGGCGGTCATCTGGATCGGCTCCAGCGTGGCGGTGAGCGACGGCGTGAAAGCGCTGCGCAAGGCCGGCTCGTCCATGCAGGTGGTCACGGTGTCGAACAACGCATCCCGCGGCTTCGTCGCCCAGCTGGGCGACTCGGTGCGCGGCGTGATCGTCACGCAGGTGTTCCCCAACGTGCGCTCCATGGGCTACGCCATCAACCGCGAGGCCGCCGCCCTGGCCAAGGCCAAGGGCAACCTGACGCTGTCGCCCTCGGTGATGGAGGGCTTCACCTCCGCCAAGGTGCTGGTGGAAGGCCTGCGCCGCGCCGGCCCCAAGCCCACGCGCGAGAAGATCGTCACCGCGCTGGGCGGCATGAGCCACTACGACCTGGGCGGGCTGGAGCTGGGCTACGGCCCCGGCGACCGCACGGGCCTGAGCTACGTGGAGCTGTCCATCATCGACGCGGACGGACTGTTCCGCCGCTGACGCCGTCGCTGCCGCGCCGCGGGGCCACCGGGCCACCGGGCTACCGGGTCACCGCCCCTCGCGCGCCGCGGCAGCCCCCATCGCCAATCGCGATGCGCCGCCGGCCGCAGCCGGCGCACACGGCCCACGGCAGCCGTTACAACCAAGGGTCGCATTCAACCGGCCCCACGCCCGTCGCCCCCATGTCCTCTCAAGATTCCTCACCGGCCCGCTGGTACTTCGGCTGGAACATCGTGGCCGCGGCCACCGTGCTCACCGCCCTCACCGTGGGCCTGCGCCTGGGGCTGGGCCCGCTGTTCCTGCCCATGGCCGAGGATCTGGGCTTTTCGCGCAGCCTGCTGTCGTCCATCGTCGCCGTGGGCATGCTGTGCTACGGCGCGGCCATGCCGCTGGCGGGCTGGCTGGTGGCGCGCCGGGGCACGCGCTTCGTGCTGCTGGCGGGCACGGTCCTGCTGGTGGTGTCGACACTCTGGGCAGTGAACACGCGCACGCCGCTGGGGCTGCTGCTGAGCTTCGGCATCCTCATGTCCGTGGGCGCGGGATTCACCAGCCCGGTGGCGCTCACGCCGGTCATCAGCCGCTGGTTCAACCGCCGCCGGGGCATGGCGCTGTTCTTCTTGTCCACGGGCTCCATGGCCGGCATCGCCATCATGACGCCCGCGCTGGGCATGGCGCTGCAGCATCTGAGCTGGCAGGCCACGCTGCTGGGCTTTGCCGCGCTGTTCACCGCCGTCACCGTGCCCACGGCGTTGTGGGTGATCCGCGACGAGGCGCCTGCCGATGGCGATGCCCCGCTGCCCGGCAGCCCCATTCGTGCGGCGAACCCGGTGGCTCCCGCAGGGCAGCACTACACGGTGCTGCAGGCCATGCGCACCGGCACCTTCCTCAAGATCACGCTGGGCCTGTTCGCCTGCGGCTTCAGCATGAACCTGCTGGGCACGCACGGCATGCCCATGCTGATGGACCATGGCTTTGACGCCACCACCAGCGCCTTCGGCATCGGCCTGATCGGGCTGGTGGCCATTCCCAGCACCATGGTGCTGGGGCGCCTGGCCGACCGGCTGCCGCGGCGCAAGCTGCTGGCCGCCATCTATTGCGTGCGCGGCGTGGGGTTCTTCGCGCTGCTGCTGGCGGGCAATACCCTGGAGCTGTACGGCACCTCGGTGATCGGCGGCATTGCCTGGGCGGGCAGCATCGCGCTGTCGTCCGCCATCCTGGCCGACATGTTCGGCGTGCGGCTGGTGGGCGTGCTCTACGGCTGGGCCTACCTGGGGCATCAGGTGGGGGCCATGATCAGCGCCTGGCTGGGCGGCTGGGGCTATGAGCATTTCGGCACGCACTGGATCGCCTTCGGCCTGTCGGGCGCGCTGCTGATGGTGGCCGCGGGGGTGGCGCTGCTGCTGCCGGGGCGGCGCCCCCCGGCGCTGCCCACGCCCCAGGCGGCGGGCTGAGCGTTCACCGCCGGCCGCGCGCCCCCCGGGCAGCCGGCGCCACCTTGGGCGACAATGGCGGCCCTCGCGCACACCCCGCAGGCCCTTGGCTTGCAGCGCGCTCGATTCAACTTTCCCGCACCGCCATGACCTCTTCAACGACCGCACGCCGTGCGGCGCTGCGCCGCTTTGCCGCAGCCGCCGCCGCTGTCGCCAGCTTCTCTCCCTTCCTTTCCACCCAGGCCGCCGAGCCGCAGGTGCTGCGCGTATCCGCCATCCCCGACGAAGCGCCTACCGAACTGCAACGCAAGTTCAAGCCGCTGGGCGAATACCTGTCGCAGGCCACCGGCATGAAGGTGGTGTTCACCCCGGTAACCGACTACGCCGCCGTGGTCGAATCCCTGGCCACGCGCAAGCTGGACCTGGCCTGGCTGGGCGGCTTCACCTATGTGCAGGCGCGCATCCGCACGGGTGGTACGGCCATTCCGCTGGTGCAGCGGGAGGAGGACGCACGCTTTACCTCGCGCTTCATCACCGCCGACCCCACCATCCAGGGCCTGGCCGACCTCAAGGGCAAGACCTTTGCCTTTGGCGCTCCCTCGTCCACCTCGGGCAGCCTGATGCCGCGCTACTTCCTGCAGCAAGCCGGCGTCCAGCCCGAGCGGGACTTCAAGACCGTGGCCTATTCCGGCGCGCATGACGCCACCGTCGCCTTCGTGGCCGCCGGCAAGGCACAGGCCGGCGTGCTCAACGCCTCCGTCTGGGACAAGCTGGTCGAGACCAAGAAGGTGGACCCGTCCAAGGTACGGGTGTTCGCCACCACCCCACCCTACTTCGACTACAACTGGACCGTGCGCGGCGATCTCGATCCCGCCGTGGTGCAGAAGATCAAGGCCGCCTTCCTGGCGCTTGACCCGGCCAAGCCCGAGCACAAGGCCATCCTGGAACTGCAGCGCGCCTCACGCTTCATCGCCACCGAGCCGCGCAACTACGACGGCATCGAAGACGCCGCCAAGACGGCCGGCCTGCTGAAGTAAGCGCGCCGGCGCGCGCGGGCCTGGCCCAGGTAGCCCGCGCGTGCGCCATTGGCGTTTTTGATCAAATCAGCCCCTGGCGCTTGCTGGATAAGCGCTAGCAGCTATTGAAACAAGAGCAACCATGAGCTTCGAGCTGGACGGCGTGGATCTATGCCACCCCGGCGGCCATGTGGCGCTGCGCGGCATTACCCTGGCCGCGCGCCAGGGCGAGAGCCTGGCGCTGATCGGCCCCTCGGGGGCGGGTAAGACCACCCTGCTGAACCTGCTGGGCACAGCCCTGCCCGCCAGCGCCGGCCGCGTGCACGTGCTGGGCTCCGCCCTGGGCGCGTCGTCGCCCGACACGCCCCATGCTTCGTGGCCTCCGCCGCGTGCGCTGCGCGCGCGCATCGGCACCGTGCACCAGGCCCCGCCCCTGCCACCGCGCCAGCGCGTGGTGACCGCCGTGCTGGCCGGGCGCCTGGGCCAATGGCCCGCATGGAAGGCGCTGGCCTCGCTGCTGTACCCGGCCGACCTGCCCGGTGCGCACGCCGCGCTGCAGCGCGTGCAGTTGCAGGACAAGCTGTTCGCGCGCTGCGACCAGCTCTCGGGCGGGCAGCTGCAGCGCGTGGGCATTGCCCGCGTGCTGTACCAGCAGCCAGCGCTGCTGCTGGCCGACGAGCCCGTCTCTGCCCTTGACCCCACGCTGGCGCTGGCCACCGTGCAGCTGCTGGTGCAGGACGCGGCCGCACGTGGCGCCACGCTGGTCGCCAGCCTGCACGCGGTGGACCTGGCGCTGGCCTGCTTTGCGCGCGTGGTGGGCCTGCGCGAGGGGCGCATCGCCTTCGACCTGCCGGCCGGCGCGGTCACGCCCGATCTGCTGCAGGCGCTGTACGCCCCGCCCGGCGACGGCGCGCTCGCGCCGGATGAAACGCCCACGCCGCCCCCGACCACCAGCAGCTACGCCTCATGCCGCTGACGCACCCCGCCCCGCACCTGCGCGACCCGGCCGCACGCGGTCGGCTGGGCGGCGCGCTGCTGGCCGTGGTGCTGCTGTGGCCGCTGTTGCAGGCGTCGGGCTTTGACCTGGCCGCTCTGCTGGCGCCCGAGAACCTGCGCGTGCTGGGCGGGTTCCTGCGCCAGTTCCTGCCGCCTGAAACGGGGGCCGACTTCCTGGCCCTGCTGGCGCGCGCCACCCTGGAAACGCTGGCGATTGCCACTGCGGGGCTGGCATTGGCCTTCGTGCTGGCGGTGCCGTTGGCCTACTGGGCCAGCAACGCTGCACGCGAACGCCCCCGGCTGAACCCGGCAGCGCGCGGCGTGCTCACGGTGCTGCGCGGCATCCCCGAGCTGGTGTGGGCGCTGGTGTTCGTGCGCGTGTTCGGCCTGGGGCCGACGGCCGGCGTGCTGGCGCTGGGGCTGGCCTACGGCGGCATGCTGGGCAAGGTGTACGCCGAGATCCTTGAATCCGTGCCCGCCGCACCCGCCCAGGCGCTGGCGCGCAGTGGGGCGCGCCGGCCCATCGCTCTGCTCTACGGCCTGCTGCCGCAGGCGGCGCGCGAACTCACCTCCTACACCGTGTACCGCTGGGAATGCGCCGTGCGCGCCTCGGTGGTGATGGGCTTCGTGGGCGCGGGCGGGCTGGGCCAGCTCATGGACCAGGCCATGAAGATGCTCAACGGCGGCGAGGCGTGCACCATCCTTGTGACCTTCATGCTGCTGGTGCTGGCGGCCGATGCGCTGTCGGGCGGGCTGCGCCGCGCGCTGGATGCGCCCCCCGCGGCACGCGCCGCGCCGCTGGGCTGGCGCAGCGGCGCGTTGACCGCGACGGTGCTGGCCGCCCTGGCCGCCAGCCTGTGGCTGCTGGACATGGACCTGCCCGCGCTCTTCACCGCCGAGGCGGCGCGCAGCATGGCGGAGTTTGCCGGCGGCTTCTTCCCGCCCGAGCTGGGCGGCACCTGGCTGCGGCAGGTGGCGCGCGGCGTGTGGGAGACGCTGGCCATCTCCATCGTGGGCACGCTGCTGGCCGCCCTGCTGGCGCTGCTGCTGGCCCTGCCGCGCCGGCGCGTGGGCTGGAACCTGCTGCTGAACCTGCTGCGCTCGGTGCCCGAACTGGTATGGGCCACGCTCACCGCCCTGGCCGTGGGCCTGGGGCCGTTTGCCGGCGCACTGGCCCTGGCCCTGCACACCACGGGCGTGCTGGGTCGGCTGTATGCCGAGGCGCTGCAGAACACCCCGGCCACGGCCGCGCGTGCGCTGCGCCAGGCCGGCAGCGGCGGCGCCATGGCGTTCCTGTATGGCACGCTGCCCGGGGCGGCGCCGCAATTGGTGGCGTACACGCTGTACCGCTGGGAGATGAACATCCGCATGGCCGCCATCCTCGGCTTCGTGGGCGCGGGCGGCCTGGGGCAACTGCTGTACGTGGAGCTGTCGCTGTTCCACCATGCGCAGGCGGGCACGGTGATCCTGGCGATGCTGGTGCTGTCGGTTGCGGTGGACTGGGCCAGCGCGGCGCTGCGCCGCTGGATGGGCAGGGCCTAGGGCCTGTTCACACTATTTTTGCCAGATGCGTTGCGATCAAAAAGGGCCAGGCGCAAGGCGCCAAACGAAGCTGGGGTGCTACCCCAGCGAGGCTTGGCAACGCCGCGAATGGCCCTTTTTGATCGCAACCCGGAGGGAACGGAGTGAAAACCGCGCCATTNCGTCGTTGCCCTCCTAGCCAAGGCCCCGGCCTTGGCGTCGTCACGCGCCTAGATTGGCGCGGTTTTCACGCCATTCGCACTGGCAAAAATAGTGTGAACAGGCCCTAGTACCGCAACCGGGGAGTGGAGTAACAAAAGGCGATCGATGGCTTCGCCCCAAGGGCCAGGCGCGAACCGCAGCAGCGTCCGTGGCCATTGCGAGGATGGGCAACGCCGCCTCGCGGGCGAAGGCGCACTTTCATGTCCCAACACTTTCGGGTCGCAGCACTAGAACACCCCCAGCGCGAGCCCGGTGGCCAGCGCCTCGCCCAGCGCACGGCAGCGCTCCAGGTCCGCCGCGCCGATCTGCTTCGGGGCCAGGATCGCCTCGGGCGTCTGGGCGTGGGTGCAGACGATCAGCGGCTCGGCCACGGCCTTCAGCCGCCAGCCCGTGGCGATGCGGGCGATCTGGCGTGCGGCGTTCTGGCCGTCGCTGCCGGCGCAGACCAGGCTGGCGTAGGGCCGGCCATTGATGCGGTCCAGCACCGGGTAGTAGCAGCGATCGAAGAAGTCCTTGAGCTGGCCGCTGATGGCCGCCAGGTTTTCCGGCGTGGCGAACAGGTAGCCCTGCGCGGCCAGCACATCGTCCGGCCCCGCCTGCGCCGCGTGGAGCAGGCGCACCGATACGGCGGGCTCGGCCGCGGCGCCGGCGCGCGCGGCCTCGGCCATCTGGCGCGTGCCGCCGGTCAGCGAGTGGTAGACGATCAGCAGGGTCTGGAGCGCATCCATGCGGCAAGCATAGACCGTTGCCCATGCGGGCGACCACCACCCTGCGGAGAGCGCGTGGCGTCAGAACGCGTCTTCATCCAGTGCCGCGCAGGTCAGGTCCCGCTGGCGCACCACCTGCAGCCAGGCACCGATGCGCGGCAATTCATAGTGGTAAAAATAGCGTGCAGCGCCCATCCTTCCAGCGCTTACAGCTATTGAAAGAGTAGCATCCCGTGCGAGCACGCTGCACGCCACGTCCAGCCACACCCAGGCCAGCACCATATGGCCGAAGGCCTGCATATAGGGCACGGCGTTGGCCAACGCCTCGGTAGGGTTGCCGGTGGCCCAGGCGGCCTGCGTGGCTTCGCCCACGTCCTGCAGGGCCTGGGCCAGCTGGTCCGCCCAGGCGGCGAGTTCCGGATGCTTGCGCGCCTGGGCAATGGTGGCGCCAATGGTGCGCGCCAGCAGCTGCAGGCCTGCGCCGCCCTGCATCACCACCTTGCGGCCCAGCAGGTCGGCGGCCTGGATGCCGTGCGTGCCCTCGTGGATCATGTTCAGGCGGTTGTCGCGCCAGTACTGCTCCACGGGAAAGTCGCGCGTGTAGCCGTAGCCGCCGTGGATCTGGATCGCCAGGCTGTTGGCCTCCAGGCAGAACTCGCTGGGCCAGCTCTTGGCGATGGGGGTCAGCACCTCCAGCAGCAGCCTCGCGTCCTGCGCCGCCTGCGGCTCGCCCGTGCGGCCCTCGTCCACCAGCCGCGCGCAGTACAGGTTGAGCGCCAGCGCGCCCTCGCAGTAGCTCTTTTGCGCAAGCAGCATGCGCTTGATGTCCGCATGGCGGATCAGCGGCACGGGCGGCTGGCTGGCGTCCTTGCCGGCACTGCCGGCGGCGCTGGTGCTGCCCTGTACCGGGCGGCCCTGCAGCCGCGTTCTGGCGTAGTCCAGGCTGGCGTAGTAGCCTGCCAGGCCCAGCGTGGTTGCCGCCATGCCGATGGCGATGCGTGCCTCGTTCATCATGTGGAACATGCACTTCAGGCCCTCGCCCGGCCGCCCCACGAGGTAGCCGATGGCGCCGGCTCCGCCGCGCACGGGGTACCTGCCCTCGCCAAAATTCAGCAGCGTGTTGGTGGTGCCGCGCCAGCCCAGCTTGTGGTTCAGACCGGCCAGCGCCACGTCGTTGCGCTCGCCCGTCAGTTGGCCATCGGTATCCACCAGCTTCTTGGGCACGATGAAGAGCGAAATGCCCTTCACTCCCGGCACCAGCTTGCCGTCCGGCCCGGGGATCTTGGCGAGCACCAGGTGCACGATGTTCTCGGTCAGCTCGTGGTCGCCCGAGCTGATCCACATCTTGTTGCCGCGCAGGCGGTAGCGCGGGCCCAGCGGGTCGACCTCGAAGTCTGCGCCGTCGGCCTCGGCGCGCGTGGTGATGTCGCTCAAGGACGAGCCTGCCTGCGGCTCCGAAAGGCACATGGTGCCCGCCCAGCGGCCGTTGAATTCATTGGCGGCGAACACCTGCTGCTGCAGGGGCGTTCCGTGCACCAGGATGGCGTTGGCGTTGCCCGTAGTCAGCAGGTTGGAGCCAATGCTGATCGACGCGCAGCCAAAGAAACTGTTGGCCGCCGACTCCACGACATACGGCAGTTGCATGCCGCCCAGCGCGTAGTCCTGTGCCGCGCTGAGCATGCCGCTGTCGGCAAACGCCTGGCGTGCGTCGTGCGTGCATTGGGGCAGGATGACGCGCTCACCGTCGAACTGGGGCTCCTGCGTGTCCACCGTGCGGTTGAACGGCGCGTACTTCTCGCGCGCGATGCGCTCGCAGGTGTCCAGCACAGCGTCAAACGTCTCGCGCGAGTGGTCCGCAAAGCGCTCGCGCGCATTGAGCGATTCAGCCTGGAGCCATTCGTAGAGCAGGAAGTCGAGCGTGGAGCGCAGGGAGGTGGTCATGCGCGAAATTATGGAAGGGACGGGCCGATGAAGCCTGTCCGCTGGGTGACGCGCACCGCGGGGGTCCATTGGATCGCGCGCTGGAACACCGGGGCTTTGGCCAAATCACCGTCTCGGCGTCTCGGTATTGCCCGTCATTCAGGCGTACGAAGGGGTGGCCATTGACGGCCCGGCCGTTTCGACGCGGTTGCGTCCCGCGGCTTTGCCACGGTACAGAGCCGCGTCGGCTTGTTGCAGGGCCGCCTCCAAGGCGTGTGCATCTGCAAAGCCCTGTGAAACCCCGACCGTGACCGTGCACTGCAGCGGATGACCGCCCTCTGCAATGTCGATGGTTTGCGTCTCGATGGCTGCACGCAATCGCTCCGCCATGTGCATGGCCCCGGGAAAGTCGGTGTTCAGGCAGATCACCGCGAACTCTTCCCCGCCCAGACGGCTTACCAAATCGCCACGGCGCGCCGTGGCCTGGAGTATCTCCGCAACGCGGCACAGGACGGTGTCTCCGGCGTGGTGGCAGTAGGTGTCGTTGATCCGCTTGAAGTGGTCAACGTCGACAACGAGCAAGTGCGCATGCTCCGCCCGGCGCTGGTTGAAAGACAGTTGCAGCGCCTCGGTGAGACCTCGCCGATTGAGCAACTGCGTCATCGGGTCCCGCGCAGCGATATGGCGCAACTGATCGGTCAAGCGGCGCAGAACCAGCCAGACGATCGATGGCGGCAGCACCGTGGCCAGGAATGACATGTAGATGTAGAACACCAGCTGGAACTGGCGGTCCATCTGCAATGCATCCAGGCCGCCATCCAGAAGCTTCATGAACTTGAGCGCGTTAAGTACGCATAGGCCGCTGATCAGCGCGGCAAAAAAGACCATCTCGCCATACAGATCCTTGGCAAATGTGCGAGCGCCGTAGATCACCGTCAGGGCCATCACAAAAAACAGGAGTGCCGATCCCCCTGAAAGCATGGCGTAGCGTGCCACCGGCCCCAAGCTCCATTGCACCAGTACCTGCGCAAGGCTGTAGAGCGCCCCAAATACGAGAAGTGGAGACAGCAAGGGGACGGCGTGCCCAAAGAAACGCATGGCTCCGAGCCAGTAAACCACCAGGGAGGCCAGCGTCAGCGTGTGGTTCACCACACTCATCGGACTCCAGGCGGGGCCGCCCTCCAGCAGCTGCAGCACATAGGCGGAGCCCAGTAGAAAGTTGCCGAGCGCGAAAAGATCCATCCCCATTTTTTGCCCATGCAGCCGTTTGCTGATCAGCAAGAACATCACCGCAAAGCACAGCAGATGCGCGCAGAGCATGCCAACGAGAACGCTTGCGACCATGGGGATATTCAAAGGGGACTTGGCCGACCCTTAGGGCGAGTCGTCCAAGCCATGACGACGGGCAGGGATTGTTGTAACAACCAGTAATTCAGAGAAGTTTAATCGTCCGCACACGCAGCCGCCTGCTGGGCGGAACTTCAGGACGCTTGCAGCACCCTCCAGCGGCTGGCCCGCTGCGTCCGCTCCCTGTACAGGAACCCGTGTCACAAAAATATCGCTCGGTTCTCCTGCTACCGCCCATGCAGCAATCGCAGACAGCTATCAAAATAAAAGCAAACGCCCCGCGCAGACCACATCGTCTGCGCGGGGCGCTTGTTGTTTCAGTCCGAAAGCGGATCGGCGCTTACAGCACTTCAAACACGCCCGCCGCGCCCATGCCGCCACCGATGCACATGGTCACGCACACGCGCTTGGCACCGCGGCGCTTGCCTTCGATGAGGGCGTGGCCCGTGAGGCGTTGGCCCGAAACACCGTAGGGGTGGCCCAGAGCGATGGCGCCGCCGTTCACGTTCAGGCGGTCGGCGGGAATGCCCAGCTTGTCGCGGCAGTACAGTACCTGCACGGCGAAGGCTTCGTTCAGCTCCCACAGGTCGATGTCCTGCACCGTCAGGCCCAGTTTCTTGAGCACCTTGGGTACGGCGAACACGGGGCCGATGCCCATTTCGTCAGGCTCGCAACCGGCCACGGCAAAGCCCAGGAAGCGGCCCAGCGGCTGGAGGTTGTTGCGAGCAGCGTAGTCCTCGCCCACCACCACGCAGGCGCCCGCGCCGTCCGAGAACTGGCTGGCGTTGCCCGCCGAGATCAGCCCGCCAGGCATGGCCGGGCGGATACCGCTGATGCCTTCCTTGGTGGTGCCCTCGCGCGTACCCTCGTCGCGGCTCACGGTGACCTGCTTGGTGATCAGGCCCAGCGTCTTGTCGGCGATACCCGCGGTGACGGTGATGGGCGCGATCTCGGCGTCGAACAGGCCGGCTGCCTGGGCGGCGCAGGCCTTTTGCTGGCTGGCGGCGCCGTACTCGTCCATCGCGTCGCGGCCGATGTGGTAGCGCTTGGCCACCTGCTCGGCGGTCTGCAGCATGCTCCAGTAGATCTCGGGCTTTTGCTTGGCCAGGGCCAGGTCCTGGATCATGTGCAGGTTCATTTCCTGCTGCACGCACGAGATGCTTTCCACGCCACCAGCCACATACACCTCGCCCTCGCCCGCGATGATGCGCTGCGCGGCGGTGGCGATGGTCTGCAGGCCCGAGGAGCAGAAACGGTTGATGGTCATGCCCGATGTGGTGACGGGCAGGCCAGCCTTGAGCGCGATCTGGCGCGCGATGTTCATGCCGGTGGCGCCTTCGGGATTGGCGCAGCCCATGATGACATCATCGACGGCGGCGGGGTCAATGCCCGCGCGCTGCACGGCGTGCTGCACGGCGTGGCCGCCCAGCGTGGCGCCGTGGGTCATGTTGAACGAGCCCTTCCAGCTCTTGGCGAGCGGCGTGCGGGCGGTGGAAACGATCACTGCGGAGGTCATTGCAATATTCCTTGTTCTGCGTGCTTCAGGCGGACGAACGGGCGCTCAGGCAAAGGCCTTGCCTTCGGCGGCCAGCCGGGCCAGCAGCGGCGCGGGCTCCCAGGCGCGTGCGTCATCCAGCGGGTTGCGGGCAAAGCGCTTCATGGACTGCACCACGTTGAACAGGCCCACTTCGCTGGCGTAGTGCATGGGACCGCCGCGGTGGATGGGGAAACCGTAGCCGGTCAGGTACACCATGTCGATGTCGCCCGACTTGCTGGCGATGCCCTCTTCCAGGATCTTGGCGCCCTCGTTGACCAGCGCATAGACCAGGCGCTGCACGATCTCCTCGTCGCTCACCTTGCGCGGCGTGATGCCCAGGGCCTTGCGGTGCTCCTCGATCATCTGGTTCACCACGTCGCTGGGAATCGCGTCACGCTTGCCAGCCTGGTAGTCGTACCAGCCCGCCCCGGTCTTCTGGCCGAAGCGTCCCATCTCGCACAGCAGGTCGGCCGTCTTGCTGTACTTCATGTCGGGCTGCTCGACGGCGCGGCGCTTGCGGATGGCCCAGCCGATGTCGTTGCCGGCCAGGTCGCCCATGCGGAACGGGCCCATGGCGAAGCCGAACTTCTCGATGGCCTTGTCCACCTGCTCGGGCGTGCAGCCTTCGTCCAGCAGGAAGCCGGCCTGCTGGCTGTAGCGCTCGATCATGCGGTTGCCGATGAAACCGTCGCACACGCCGGAGACCACGGCCGTCTTCTTGATCTTCTTGGCCAGGGCCATCACGGTGGCCAGCACGTCCTTGGCCGTGGCCTTGCCGCGCACCACTTCCAGCAGCTTCATCACGTTGGCGGGACTGAAGAAGTGCATGCCCACCACGTCCTGCGGACGCTGGGTGAAGGCGGCGATCTTGTCCACGTCCAGCGTGGAGGTGTTGGACGCCAGGATGGCGCCGGGCTTGGCCACGGCGTCGAGCTGCTTGAACACGGCTTCCTTCACGCCCAGTTCCTCGAACACGGCCTCGATGATCAGGTCGCAGTCCTTCAGGTCGGCATAGTTCAGCGTAGTGGACAGCAGGGCCATGCGCTGCTGGTACTTGTCTTCCTTGAGCTTGCCCTTCTTGACCTGGGCTTCGTAATTCTTCTGGATCGTGCCGATGCCGCGGTCCAGCGCCTCCTGCTTCATCTCCAGGATGGTCACGGGGATGCCCGCGTTCAGGAAGTTCATGCTGATGCCGCCACCCATGGTGCCCGCACCGATCACGCCGACCTTCTTGATGTCCCGCTTGGGAGTCTCGGACGGGACGTCGGGGATCTTGCTCGCGGCACGCTCCGCAAAGAACAGGTGGCGCAGCGCGCGCGACTCGGGCGTCCACATCAGGTTGATGAACAGCTCGCGCTCGTACGCCAGGCCGTCGGCAAACTTGCGCTTGGTGGCCGCCTCCACGGCGTCCACGCACTTGGCGGGCGCGGGGAAGTTCTTGGCCATGCCCTTGACCATGTTGCGCGCGAACTGGAAGTACGCATCGCCCTCGGGGTGCTTGCACGGCAGGTTGCGTACCAGCGGCAGCGGGCGCACGTCCGCCACGCTTCGGGCGAAGGCCAGCGCTTCCTCGGCCAGCGATTCGGGCGACGCGGCCATCTTGTCGAACAGCTTCTGGCCGGGCACGGCGCCGATCATCTCGCTCTTGACCGGCTCGCCGCTGACGATCATGTTCAGCGCTGCCTCCACACCCACCACGCGCGGCAGGCGCTGCGTGCCACCCGCGCCGGGCAGGATGCCCAGCTTCACCTCGGGCAGCGCCACGTTGCAGCCGGGCGCGGCCACACGGTAGTGGCAGCCCAGGGCCAGCTCCAGCCCGCCGCCCATGCAGACGGTGTGGATGGCAGCCACCACGGGCTTGGTGCAGTTCTCGACAGCGTTGATGACGGAGTGCAGATTGGGCTCCTGCAGCGACTTGTCGGTGCCGAACTCCTTGATGTCGGCGCCGCCCGAGAAGGCGCCGCCCGCGCCGGTGATGACGATGGCCTTGACGGCCGCGTCGGCCTGGGCGCGATCGAGGCCATCGACGATGCCCTGGCGCGTGGCCAGGCCAAGCCCGTTGACGGGCGGGTTGTTGAGGGTGATCACGGCCACGTCGCCGTGGACTTGGTATTCAGCCGTCATGCTGTCGTTCCTCTTGAATCTCGGGTGGATGAAAGAAAAGTACGCTCGTGCGTTTTTAGTACGCAAGTCTAGAGGCAGGGGTCGCAGTTTTTTGTCTCAGCCGGGACAAGCACGCCGCGCACACCGACATCTAACTATCCTTTTGATAGCTAACAGCGCTCATCCACAAAGGGCTAGAGGCCAATGAGGCCCTCAAACCTCCAGCCACTCCTTGCGTACATAGCTGTTGGCACGCAGCTCGTCGGGCGTGCCCTGAAAGACGATGCTGCCGTGCCCCATGACCAGCGCGCGGTCGGAGATGGTCATGGCGATGGTGAGCTTCTGCTCGATGAGCAGCACGGAGATGCCTCGCTGCTTGAGCCGCGTGAGGTACTCGCCCACCAGTTCGACGATTTTGGGCGCCAGCCCCTCGGTGGGCTCGTCGATGATGATGAGGTCGGGGTCACCCATGAGCGTGCGGCACAGGGTCAGCATCTGCTGCTCGCCGCCGGACATGACGCCCGCCTCGATGTTGCGGCGCTCCTTCAGGCGCGGGAACATCTCGTACATGTCGTCAAAGCTCCAGCGGCTATCCCTGCCACTGCCCTTCTGGCCCAGCAGCAGGTTCTGGTGCACGGTGAGGTTGGGAAACACGTCGCGGCTTTCGGGCACGTAGCCGATGCCCAGATGGGCGATCTCGTAGGCCTTCCTGCCATTGAGGTCCTGGCCCTTCCACTGCAGCGTGCCTTGCCAGTCCACCAGGCCCATCACGGCCTTGGCCGCGGTGGAGCGGCCGGAGCCGTTGCGGCCCAGCAGCGCGACGATCTCGCCCGGCTGCACGTCAAATCCCACGCCGTGCAGCACATGGCTCTTGCCGTAGTAGGCGTGCAGGTTCTCGACTTTCAGCATGTCTCAATGTCCCCCGGCCTGCTGCGCGGCAATGACGGAGCCCAGGTAGGCTTCCTGCACGCGCGGGTTGGCGCGCACGTTCTCGGGTGTGTCGAAGGCGATCACCTCGCCATACACCACCACGGCGATCTTGTCGGCCAGGCCGAAGACCACGCCCATGTCGTGCTCCACGGTCAGCAGGGTGCGGCCCTGCGTGACCTCCTTGATGAGGTGGATGAAGCGCGTGGTCTCGCTCTTGCTCATGCCCGCAGTGGGCTCATCCAGCAGGATCACGCTGGCGCCGCCGGCAATGGTGATGCCGATCTCCAGAGCGCGCTGCTCGGCATAGGTCAGGTTCATGGCCAGGGTGTCACGCTTCTTGTCCAGCTTGATCATCTCCATGAGCTGCGTGGCCCGGTCGTTGGCATCCTGCAACCTGGACAGGAAGCGCCAGAAAGCATAGCGGTACCCCAGGCTCCACAGCACGCCGCAGCGCAGGTTCTCGAACACGCTGAGCTTGGGAAAGATGTTGGTGATCTGGAAGCTGCGCGACAGCCCCATGCGGTTGATCTCGAACGGCTGCTTGCCGTCGATGCGCGCGCCGTGCAGCAGCACCTCGCCGCTGGTGGGCGCGAACCGCCCGCTGACGAGGTTGAACAGCGTGGACTTGCCCGCGCCGTTGGGTCCGATGACAGCCACGCGTTCGCCGGGCCGTACCGCCAGGTTGGCGCCGCGGATGATCTCGGTCTTGCCGAAGCTCTTGCGCAGGTCGCGCAGCTCCAGCGCATAGGTTGCCTGGTCCGCCATCAGCCTGCCTCCCCACGCTTGATCTCGTGCTCGATCTCTTCCTGGATCGCACCCCACTGCCGCATGAACTGCCTGCGACAGAGTTCGAACAGACCCACGCCGGTCACCAACACGAAGCCGGCGCCGAACCAGCTCGCCACGCTCTTGGCGTTCAGCGTCGCACCCAGAAACTCCAGCTGCGGCCCCAGCGCCTCGTTCAGCTGCAGGTGATAAGTCATTTCGATCATCGCTGCAGCCCCCAGCACCGCCACCAGTGCCGTTCCACCCAGCGCCAGGTAGGCGCTGATGATGCCGCGCAGCTTGCCGTACTTGGCCAGGCGCAGATTCATCATGATCAGGCTGGCTATGCCGCCGGGCGCATACATGACCATGAAAAGGAACACCAGGCCCAGGTACAGCAGCCAGGCCTTGGACAGCTCGGACAGCAGCACCGACGCCAGCACCAGCAGCACGGCGCCGATGATGGGGCCGAAGAAGAACGTGGCCCCGCCCAGGAAGGTGAACAGCAGGTAGCTGCCCGAGCGCACCACGCTCACGCTGTCGGCGGCCGTGACGATCTCGAAGTTGATGGCCGCCAGCGCCCCGCCGATGCCCGCGAAGAACCCGGCGATGATGAAGGCGAAGTAGCGTACGCGCTGCGTGTTGTAGCCGATGAACTCCACACGCTCGGGGTTGTCGCGCACGGCGTTGAGGATGCGCCCCAGCGGCGTGCCCGTGAAGGCGAACATGGCGGCCGTGCACACGAAACAGTACGCGGCGATCAAGTAGTACACCTGGATCGCCGGACCGAACGTGATGCCCAGTACCGGCTGGCCGTACACGCGGTCCGTGGTGATGCCGCCTTCGCCCCCGAAGAACTCGGGGAACATCAGCGCCATGGAGGCCACGAGTTCGCCGATGCCCAGTGTGATCATCGCGAAGGTGGTGCCGGACTTCTTGGTGGTGACATAGCCCAGCAGCACGGCGAAGAACATGCCCGCCAGCCCTCCCACCAGCGGCATCAGCACCAGCGGGATGGGCAGTCGCCCGTCGCTGGCCATGTTGATGGCGTGCACCGCCAGGAACGAGCCCAGGCCGGTGTACACGGCGTGGCCGAAGCTCAGCATGCCGCCCTGCCCCAGCAGGATGTTGTACGACAGGCAGATGATGATCGCGTAGCCGATCTGCGACAGCATCGTCAGCGCCAGGCTGCTGGTGAACAGTTGGGGCGCCACGATGAGCGCCAGGGCAAACAGGCTCCAGATGACGATGCGCCCCACATTCAAGGGCTTGAAGCGGTAGTACCGCACGGCGCCCCCGGCGGCCGCGGTCGAAGGTGCAGAGGAAGTGGTGTGCATGGCCTTTCAATCCTCCCGCGTGCCCAGCAGGCCCTTGGGCCGGAAGATCAGGATCAGAACGAGGAACAGGTACGGCAGGATCGGCGCCACCTGCGAGATAGTGAGCTTGAATAGCGGGTAGCCAAAGGTCTGTTCGGTGACCTGGACGCCCAGGCGGGCGAAGGCATGCACCAGCGAATAGTCCAGCGCCACCGCAAAGGTCTGCACCAGTCCAATGATGAGTGACGCCAGGAACGCCCCCGCCAGCGACCCCATGCCCCCTACCACCACCACCACGAAGATGATGGAGCCCACCGAGGCCGCCATGGCCGGCTCGGTCACGTAGGTATTGCCGCCGATCACGCCGGCCAGCCCCGCCAGCGCGCAGCCGCCGCCAAACACCAGCATGAACACGCGCGGCACGTTGTGGCCCAGGGCCTCCACCATGTGCGGATGCTTGAGCGCCGCCTGGATCACCAAACCGATGCGGGTGCGCGTGAGCAGCAGCCACACCGACAGCAGCATCAGCACCGCCACCAGCATGACGAAGGAGCGCGACTTGGGAAACTGCGTGCCGTACAGGGTGAAGAGCGGCCCCTGCAGTTGCGCAGGCAGGCCATAGGGCACGGTGGAGCGCCCCCACACCAGCTGCACCACCTCCAGGATCAGGTACGACAGGCCAAAGGTGACCAGCAGCTCGGGCACATGGCCGAACTTGTGCACGCGGCGCAGCGCATAGCGCTCGAAGACCGCGCCCAGCGCCCCCACCAGCAGCGGTGCCACCACCAGCGCGGGCCAGAAGCCGATGGCACCCGACAAGGTGTACGCAAAGTACGCGCCCAGCATGTAGAAACTGGTGTGCGCGAAGTTGAGCACGCCCATCATGCTGAAGATCAGCGTCAGCCCCGAACTCAGCATGAACAGCAGCAGACCGTAGCTGACGCCGTTGAGCAGGGAGATCACGAAAAACTCAAGATTCATCGCAAGACCGCGCAGCAGGTGAAAATAAGGCCCGAGGAGACTCGGGCCCCAAAGGTCGTCCCACCAGGAACTACATCAGGAAGGCCGCTTCATCTGGCACGACGTGGGCGTGCTGGCCACATAGGGCTCGTAGTACTTCACCGGCACGAAGGTGTAGCCGGTGTTCTCGGCATCGCGGGGATACTTGTCGCCCGCCTTTTCCCAGCGGGTCACGAACAGGCCCTGCTGCAACTGGTGGTCGGACTTGCGCATCTCCACTTCGCCGTTGAAGCTGTTGAACTTCATGCCTTCCATCGCAGCAGCCACCTTCACGGGGTCGGTGGACTTGGCCTTCACGAAGGCGGAATCCAGCATGGAGAAGGCGTGGTACACGGCGCCGGTGTACATGTCGTCGTTGAACTTCTTCTTGTAGTCGCCCACGATGCGACCGATCTCGCCCGGCAGGTTCAAGTGGTTGTACGACACCATGTACACCCGGCCCGCGGCGCCTGCGCCCATGGCCGTGGGGCTGCCCGTCACGCCACCGTAATAGGTGTAGAAGTTCACGTTGTTCAGGCCCGCATCATTGGCGGCCTTGATGAGCAGCGCGAGGTCGGAGCCCCAGTTGCCCGTGATCACCGTGTCCGCACCCGACTGCTTGATCTTGGCGATGTAGGGCGCGAAGTCGCGCACCTGCGCCAGCGGGTGCAGGTCGTCGCCCACGATCTGCACGTCGGGGCGCTTGCGCTTGAGGTTCTCCTTGGCGTACTTGGAGACCTGATGTCCGTGCGAATAGTTCTGGTTGATCAGGTACACCTTCTGGACCTCAGGATGGTCCTTGATGAAGGTGGTCATGGCCTCCATCTTCATGGAGGTGTCGGCATCCAGGCGGAAGTGCCAGTAGCTGCACTTGCTGTTGGTGAGGTCAGGGTCCACCGCCGCGTAGTTCAGGTAGACGACTTCCTTGCCCGGGTTGCGCGCGTTGTGCTTTTCCAGTGCGTCGATGATGGCCAGCGCAGGGCCCGAACCATTGCCCTGCACCACGTAGCGCGCGCCCTGGTCCATAGCGGAGCGCAGTGCGCTGGTAGTCTCCTGCGGGCTGAGCTTGTTGTCGATGCCGATGATCTCGAACTTCACGCCCGACGCATTCTTCTTGTTGAACTCCTCGGAGATGAACTGGAAGCTCTTGAGCTGGTTGGTGCCCACCGCGGCCATGAGGCCCGACAGCGGATCGAGCCAGGCGATCTTGACGGTTTCTCCTTTTTGGGCGAATGCGCCACCAGCACATGCAAATACTGCGCTAGCAGCTACCATTTTGATAGCGAACTTCATGCCTCGTCTCCTTGTGAGAATGAATACGCCGCAGCGTACAAGGGATGCAACGAGGCGCCGTTCAGGGATTGCCCCTAGCAGCTATCACCCATGTGACCGGCGCGCAGGAACAGTCCCTTGCGCACCGGCCGGCGCGCTCACAGGCCGGGCAATTGGTAGCCCGCCAGTTGCTCGCGCAGGCGGGTCTTGAGCATCTTGCCGGTGGCGCCCAGCGGGATCGCATCGACGAACACCACGTCATCGGGGATCTGCCACTTGGCGGTCTTGCCCTCGTAGAACTTGAGCAGTTCCTCGCGCGTGACCTGGGCGCCCGGACGCAGGGCCACCACGACGATCGGGCGTTCATCCCACTTGGGGTGCGGCATGCCGACACAGGCCGCCATCGCCACGGCGGGGTGCGCCATGGCGATGTTCTCGATGTCGATGGAGCTGATCCACTCGCCGCCGGACTTGATCACATCCTTGCTGCGGTCGGTGATCTGCATGAAGCCATCCGGGTCGATGGTGGCCACGTCGCCCGTGGGGAACCAGCCCCGGCCCTGCTCGTCCTTGACGAGCGGGCTCTCGCCCTTGTAGTAGCTGTCCAGGATCCAGGGGCCGCGTACCAGCAGGTCGCCATAGCTCTTGCCGTCCCAGGGCTGCTCCTGGCCATCGGCGCCGACGATCTTCATGTCCACGCCATAGATGGCACGGCCCTGCTTTTGCAGGATGTGCATCTGCTCGTCCTTGCCCATCTGCAGGTGCTTGTTCTTGAGCGTGCACAGCGTGCCCAGCGGGCTCATCTCGGTCATGCCCCAGGCGTGCAGCACGGACACGCCGTACTCGTCCTGGAAGGCCGTGATCATGGCGGGCGGGCAGGCCGACCCGCCGATGACCGTGCGGCGCAGGGTGCTGAACTTCAGGCCCGCGGACTTCACATGGTTGAGCAGCATCTGCCACACGGTGGGCACGCCCGCGGCAAAGGTCACGCCCTCGGCCTCGATGAGGTCATGGACCGACTTGCCGTCCAGCGCCGGGCCGGGGAAGACCACCTTGCAGCCCGTGAGGGCCGCCGAGTACGGGATACCCCAGGCGTTGACGTGGAACATCGGCACCACGGGCAGCACCGCGTCGCGCGCCGAGAGGTTCATCACATCGGGCAGCGCAGCGGCATAGGCATGCAGCGTGGTGGAGCGGTGGCTGTACAGCGCCGCCTTGGGGTTGCCCGTGGTGCCGCTGGTGTAGCACATGCTGGACGCGGAGTTCTCGTCGAACGTGGGCCACTGGTATTCGGCCGACGCGCCGCCGATCCAGTCTTCATAGCTGGTAAGGCCGGGGATGCCCGAGTCCGCAGGCAGCTTGTCGCTGTCGCATAGCGCCACCCATTTCTTGACCGTGGGGCACTTGGCATGCACCGCCTGCACCAGCGGCAGGAAGGTCATGTCGAAGCACAGCACCTGGTCCTCGGCATGGTTCACGATCCAGGCGATCTGGTCAGGGTGCAGGCGCGGGTTGATGGTGTGCAGCACGCGGCCCGAGCCGCTCACGCCGAAGTACATCTCCATGTGGCGGTAGCCATTCCAGGCGAGCGAGGCCACGCGGTCGCTGAACTGCAGGCCCAGCGCATCCAGGGCATTGGCCAGTTGGCGCGAACGCCGGGCCAGGTCGCGATAGGTGTAGCGATGGATGTCCCCCTCCACGCGGCGCGAGACGATTTCCCCGTCGCCATGGTGACGCTCGGCGAACGAGATCAACGAGGAAATCAAGAGAGGTTGGCTCTGCATCAGGCCCAGCATGGATGCTCCTTTGGTAATGAATTGTGGGTGTACGAAGACTGCGCCATCGTAGCGGGGAACATGGGGCTTTCCAGCCACGGAGCCATCCGGAGAAATCCCACGTTCGCGCCGGCCCCCGCGCACAAGGCCTTGGCCCAGGGCGGGGCATAGGGGCCCGGGGGACAATCCCCGCATGACGTTTGCCCCCACCCCTGACGCTACCCCGGTCGCGCCACTGGTGCCCGCCTGGCAGCCGGGCTTCGCCGCGCTGGGCTCGGCCTTCTTCACGCCGCTGCGCCCCACTCCCCTGCCCCAGCCTCACTGGGTGGGCACCAGCGCCGAGGTAGGCGCCTTGCTGGGCCTGCCCGAAGCCTGGCAGCAGCGCGACGACGCACTGCAGGCCTTCACAGGCAACGCCCTGCTGCCCGGCAGCCAGCCGCTGGCCAGCGTGTACAGCGGCCACCAGTTCGGCGTGTGGGCCGGCCAGTTGGGCGATGGCCGTGCCATCCTGCTGGGCGAAACCGCCACGGGCCAAGAGGTGCAGCTCAAGGGCAGCGGGCGCACGCCCTATTCGCGCATGGGCGACGGCCGCGCCGTGCTGCGATCGTCGATCCGCGAATTCCTGTGCAGCGAAGCCATGCACGCGCTGGGCATACCGACCACGCGCGCGCTGTGCGTGACCGGTTCGCCCGCGCCCGTGCAGCGCGAGGAGGTGGAAACCGCCGCCGTGGTCACGCGCGTAGCGCCCAGCTTCATCCGTTTCGGCCACTTCGAGCACTTCGCGGCGCGCGGCCACGAAGCCGAGCTGCGCGCCCTGGCCGACTACGTGATCGACCGCTACTACCCCGACTGCCGCCGCTCGCAGGAATGGGAAGGCAACGCCTACGCCGCACTGCTGCATGCCGTGAGCGAGCGCACCGCTGCACTGCTGGCGCAATGGCAGGCCGTGGGTTTTTGCCATGGCGTCATGAACACCGACAACATGAGCATCCTGGGCCTCACGATGGACTACGGGCCTTTCCAGTTTCTGGATGCTTTCGACCCCGGACACATCTGCAATCACAGCGACGTACGCGGCCGCTACGCCTTCGACCGCCAGCCCAGCGTGGCGTACTGGAACCTGTTGTGTCTGGCCCAGGCGCTGCTGCCGCTGATCGGCGAGGTGGACACGGCGCGCGCCGCGCTGCAGTCGTACGAAGGCAGCTTTGGCCGGCAGTTCCTGGCGCGCATACGCGCCAAGCTCGGCCTGCAGCAGGCGCGCGAAGGCGACGCCGCATGGGTCGATGGTCTGTTGCGCCTGCTGGCCGCCGACCGCGTGGACTACCCCATCTTCTGGCGTCGGCTGTCCGGTGCAGTAGCCACGGAGGATTTCGAACCCGTGCGCGATCTGTTCCTGGACCGTGCAGCTCTGGACGCCTGGTTGCTACAATATAAGGAGCTATTAGCGCTTGATGGATGGGCGCTAGCAGCCGATTTGATGCATAAAACCAACCCGCGCGTCGTGCTGCGCAACCACCTGGGCGAACAGGCGATTCGCGCCGCGAAACTCGGGGACTTCTCCGAACTCCAAACATTGCAAAGGTTGCTGGCGCGCCCCTTCGACGACCACCCGGGGCACGAGGCCTACGCCGGCTTTCCGCCCGACTGGGCGTCCTCCATCTCCATCAGCTGTTCCTCATGACCTACCCCATCCAGAAAACCGAAGACGAATGGCAGGCGCTGCTGCAGGCCAAGGGCGCCGAGCCCGCGGCTTACCAGGTCACGCGTCACGCGGCCACCGAGCGGCCCTTCAGCGGCAAGTACGAAGGCCACTGGGCCGACGGCAGCTACCACTGCGTCTGCTGCGGCGCCAAGCTGTTCGACTCCGACACCAAGTTCGACGCGGGCTGCGGCTGGCCCAGCTTCTCGCTTGCCGTGCCCGGTGCCATTCGGGAGATCGAGGACCGCAGCCACGGCATGGTGCGCACCGAGACCGTGTGTGCACAATGCGGGGCCCACCTGGGCCATGTATTCCCCGACGGCCCGGCTCCTTCGGGTCTGCGCTATTGCATGAACTCCGCCTCGCTCGATTTCGAACCCCCGGCGCCATGAAACTGCTCATCGACTTCTTTCCGATCATCCTGTTCTTCGCCGCATTCAAGGTCTGGGGCATCTACGTGGCCACGGCCGTGGCGATTGCCGCCACCGTCGTGCAGATCGGTTACATCCGCCTCAAGCACGGCAAGGTCGAACCCCTGCAATGGCTGAGCCTGGGCGTCATCGTGCTGTTCGGCGGCGCCACCCTGCTGGCACACAGCGAAACCTTCATCAAATGGAAGCCCACCGTGCTCTACTGGCTCATGGGCGGCACCTTGCTCGTCGGCCAGTTGATGTTCCGCAAAAACTTCATCCAGTCACTCATGGGCGCTCAGATCGATCTGCCCGCGCCCGTGTGGCGCAACCTGAACTGGGGCTGGACGGGCTTTTTCGCCACCATGGGTGTACTCAATCTGTGGGTGGCCTACAACTTCGACACCGACACCTGGGTGAACTTCAAACTGTTCGGAGGCATCGGCCTGATGTTCGCCTTCGTCATTGCCCAGGCGCTGTACCTGAGCCGCCACGTCAAGGATGAGGGCGATGCCGCGCCCAAGGACCTGCAACCATGAACACCACGCCCTCCATCGCTATCACGGCAGAGGCCATGGCCGAACGCCTGCGCGCCGCACTATCGCCCACCCATCTGGAAGTGGTGGACGAAAGCTGGCAGCACGAAGGCCATGCCGGCGCCAATGGAACCGGGTTTGGCACCCATTTCCGCGTGCGCATCGCGTCACCGTTATTTACAGGCAAGCGCAAGGTTGCACAGCATCGCCTTGTGTATGATGCGCTGCAGATTTTCATTGACCAAGGCGCCCACGCCATTGCCATTGAAACTCTCTGAAACAACCCCGATCCAAGGGCGTTGCAGCCAGTCGTCTGCAGCCTATTTCCCAATCAGTGGATTCTCAATGAAGAAAAAGCTCTTGTCCGGCCTCGTGGCCGCAGCCGTGCTGGGCACGATGGCATTGCCCGTTGCCGCGCAAAACCTCGCCATCGTCAATGGCAAGGCGGTTCCCAAGGAACGTGCCGAAGTCCTGAAGCAGCAGGTGGAGCGTTCGGGCCGCCCGGTCACGCCCGAACTGGAAAACCAGATCAAGGAAGAAGTAATCGCCCGCGAGATCTTCATGCAGGAAGCGCAAAAGCGCGGCCTGGAAGGCTCTGCCGATTACAAGGCCCAGATGGAGTTGGCACGCCAGACCATTCTGATCCGTGAACTGTTCGCGGATTTCCAGAAGAACAACCCCGTGACCGATGCCGAGATCCAGGCCGAGTACGACAAGTTCGTGGCCGCCAACGCTGGCAAGGAATACAAGGCCAGCCACATCCTGGTCGAAAAGGAAGACGAGGCCAAGGCCATCATTGCTTCCATCAAGAAGGGTGGCAAGTTCGAGGACATTGCGAAGAAGCAATCCAAGGACCCCGGATCCGGCGCCCGCGGTGGCGCCCTGGACTGGGCCAGCCCGAGCAGCTACGTGGCTGAGTTCACGGAAGCGCTGGTGAAGCTGGAGAAGGGCAAGATGACCCAGACTCCCGTGAAGAGCCAGTTCGGCTGGCACGTCATCCGCCTGGACGATGTGCGCGAAGCCCAGCTGCCGAAGCTGGAAGAGGTCAAGCCCCAGATCGCCCAGCAACTGCAGCAGCAGAAACTGGCGAAGTTCCAGGAAGACCTGCGCGCCAAGGCCAAGGTGGAGTAACCACTACAGGCGCCTCGCGCACGACAACGCGGCCTTCGGGCCGCGTTTTTTTATGCCCGTCCCGCCAGCCAGCCAGCCAGCAACAGTCCTCCGATCAAGACGGGCTGGTGCAGCATGTAATAGCTGAGGCTATAGCGTCCCAAACCAGCCAGGGGCGCTACCACACGCGGCAACGGGCGGGACAGCCAGCCGTCCGAACGCACAACGAGCCACTGCCCCGCCGCCATCCCCCACCACATGACGCCCAGCCACGGAAAGAGCGGCACATAGTCTTCGGTAAAGGGCTTTCGCGAAATCCAGCCCAACCAGTTAAGGCCCCGTCCATTGAATAGGGGCGCCCATTCTGAAAGAGGCCCCTGCAGCGCCCAGCCTGCGACCCAAGGCGACACCAGTGCCAGCAGCCCGGCCAACCACAGCCACCCGCCCCATCCCGCCGTCAGCCGCGTGATGACGAGCATCACTGCCATGCCGTGCAGCACCCCAAAGTAAATGAAGCTGCGCGGGAACATCAGAAAAGAACCAACCGTTACCAGCAATGCACAGGCCGTGATCTGGCTCCAGCGACGGGCGAAACGCGCCCACCCAACCTGACGTTGCCAAGCCACCGCTTGTGCCAGCCCCGCACATCCCAGGAACAGACTGACGATGAGGGTTCGCTGCACAGTCCACAAGGGATCTGCCCGGAAGTCCTGGGGCCAGTAGCCAAAATGGCTGAGGTCGAAGCAGAAATGGAAGGCCGTCATCCACACCATGGCGAACCCGCGCAATGCGTCCAGTCGGTCATGGCGTGTCTCGGCAGTTTTTTGAGCGGTCGTCAGCAAAACGCATCCCACAAGTCCAGGAAAAAGGCTGGCGCTTCAAGCCAGCCTTCAATGATCACCCTCCCCAGTACTCGCCCGATCAGGACAACCCAGCAAGCAGGGGGAGGTGTCAAATTATGGGGTGCGTATCACGGCGACGCCGCCGCATTAAGGTTTCTTTGCAGACGTTGACTCGTTCACCAAATTCATAGCAGGCTCCCCGGCGCTGGACTGCTCTGCCTCCTGGAGTCGGCCGGCCCGGTTTGCATAGGTGGACTCATCGCCACCCGCTCCAAAGCGTCGCGCCTGGCCGCCATCCGCCGCATTTTCACCATCCACAATAGGCTCGTCCGTGGAGTCGTCCCGCATACCGTAGTTGTTGAAATGTCCACGGTCGCGTGCGCGTTGTTTCTGGTCTGCCGCCAGCCTTTCGGAAAGAGGCGCCGTACCAAATACTGCTTCTTCAGACATGCTTCTGCTCCTGCAATGAAAAAATCATCCTAGGAAGACAGGAACGGCACTGATGTAAGACGGTGCCGGGGAAGCCCAGCGGGAATTGTCTGTCACCTAGCCAGCGAACATGACAGTCCGCAAAATCAAAAACAAAAGGGGTTAGGTCAATAGACCTAACCCCTTGATTCAATTGGTCGGAGCGGCGGGATTCGAACTCGCGACCCTCTGCTCCCAAAGCAGATGCGCTACCAGGCTGCGCTACGCTCCGACAGCTGGCATTCTAACCTGCCAGATTCTGTTCACCGCCAAAAATCGGCGGTATTTGTCACACTCAGCGATTGCCAGATGACGAGCCGGTGCCCGGCCCAGGGCCGCGCCCTGCAAGGTGGCGGAAAGTGATACGGCCCTTGGTCAGGTCGTAGGGCGACATTTCCAGCGACACCTTGTCGCCTGCCAGGATGCGGATATGGTGCTTGCGCATCTTGCCGCCGGTATAGGCGATGAGTTGGTGGCCGTTGTCCAGCGTCACGCGAAAGCGCGAATCCGGCAGGACTTCGGTCACGCTACCCTGCATTTCAATCAGTTCTTCTTTGGCCATGTGTGTGGTCAGTCTCTTGATAACAATTATCTATGGCGGCGCCTGGAAAAAGCCGATGCGTCCACTAACCCAAGGGCCGCATCGGCCCTTGAGGGGCTCGAAGCAAGGTGCAATGCAGGCAGGTGAGTTGCTGCACCAAAGGCGCAGGAGGCCGTAAGGCCGGGGAAACGGCTTCAATGGACAGGCGAAGCGCTGTGCATAAGCGGCGGAATTGTACTGCGATGTCGAAGCCGGGCCTATGGCCGGGCAACCGCGGCAGCCAAGGTCTTCACGAGGTCCGTCTGCGTGATGATGCCAACCAGTTCCTGCGCATCGTTCACCACCGGAATGTGGTGGTGCCCCGCCTCGGAGAACAGAAGCACCAGATCCATCACATGCTGTTCAGACAGCACCTGCTGCACGGGAGACGACATCAGGCCTTGTACTTGCTCGGGACGTTTGGGCCGCCCCATGATGAGCGAGCGTAGACGCTGGCCCATGCCTTCATGCATGTCCAGATTGGCCAGGCGCATGAAGTCTGCCACCGTGACGATGCCGACCACCCTGCGCGCCCCGTCCACTACCGGCAACGCCTTGACGGCATGCTTGCGCATGAGCGCCCAGGCATCCTTGAGGGGCGTCTCGGCAACCACCGCATGCACCGGTGATGACATGATCTCGCCGCATCGCAGCTCGCCAAGCGTGCGCTGGAAGGCGGCCTTGCCAGCCAAGTGCAAAAGCCCCTCCAGGTCGGCGCGACTGACATCCAGCACTTGGTTGTAGTGCGATAAGGCGGCATCCAAATCGGCCGAGATGAAAGCGCCAGATCCCTTATGCGCGGCCCCCCGCGCTCTTTGTGCATGCGGATAGCTGCGCCCGGTCAAGTGATTGAAGGCCATCCCCATCAACACCAGCGCCAGCATATTGAGCAGCACCGGAAATACCGCAAAAGCCGCGCCGTCCTGCGGATTGAGCACAGCGAACAAGGCCATCGCCCCGCCTGGGGGGTGCAGGCAGCGCAATGCCAGCATGACCGCCACGGCAAGTCCCACGGCTGCGCCGCAGGCCAGAGCGACGTGGGGAACCAGCGTGGCGCAGGCAACGCCTACCATGTACGACAGCACGCTGCCCGCCAGCACTGGCCACGGCTGGGCGAGGGGACTGGACGGCATCGCAATGATGAGCACCGCGCTGGAGCCCAGGGAGGCCACCATCCACGGGACCGGCAGGCCAGCCCCGAACCAATGCGCAAACAGCGCCACCACGGCCACGCAAAGCGTGATACCCGACACCATGCGCAAGCGTTCGCGCTGATTGACGCCAGCGGGTGCCGGCCAGAAAAGGCGCAGCCAGCCAGCGACGCGCCGCAAGACTGACGTCGGCGGCTCTACCGCAGCGTCTGTGCGAGGGAATGGGGGTGCAGACATGAATGGGAGAAGGCGCCAAGCTGCGCAGAGAATCGGCGCGGCGGCCGTGGCTCGAGGAAGCCGGGCATTATCCGGGCAAGCCCTGAACTTGCAGGGCATGTGGTTTTTTGTACCATTACGGGCATCCACAACCGCACGGGACGCACGGCTGGGGCGCAATCCACCCTCCCCCTTAGAATCATGCGGCTCCATCACCAGGATTACCGCCACGTGTCTGATCGTATCGCCGTACTGCCTCAGTACTTGTTACCCAAACAAGCCCTGACCTCCTTTGCCGGACGTATGGCGTCTGCGCGCGCGGGCCAATTGACCACCGCGGTCATCCGCCGGTTTGTGGCGCACTACGGCGTAGACATGAGCGAGGCGGCCAATCCGGACATTGCAAGCTACGCAACCTTCAACGACTTCTTCACACGTGCGTTGCGCCCTGGACTGCGCCCGCTTGCCGATGCTGCGGTGGTATGCCCTGTGGATGGAACGGTCAGCCAGATCGGCTCCATCGAGCAGGACCAGATCTTCCAAGCCAAGGGCCACCTCTACTCCACCGCGGCTCTGCTTGGCGGCGACGCCGAAATGGCCGCGCAGTTCCAGGATGGCAGCTTCGCCACCATCTATCTCAGTCCACGCGACTACCACCGCATTCACATGCCGTGCGATGGACGACTGGTGCGTATGGACCATGTGCCTGGGGCATTGTTTTCAGTGAACCCGGCCACCGCACGCGGTGTGCCCGGACTGTTTGCGCGCAACGAACGTGTGATCTGCCTGTTCGAAACGCCCCTGGGCCCCATGGCGCTCGTGCTGGTAGGCGCCACCATTGTCGGCAGCATGGCCACGGTATGGCACGGCCAGGTCAATCCACCACGTACCGGCCAACCGCGCCGCTGGGATTATGGGGACCGAGAAGTCGTGCTTCGTCAGGGTGATGAAATGGGGCGTTTTCTGCTGGGCTCCACGGTCGTGCTGCTGTTTCCCCGCGGCGCAGTGCAGTTCATGCCGGGATGGGAAGCAGCGCGGCCCGTGCGGCTGGGTGAAGCCATGGCGCACCGCTGCGGCATCTAGTTCACCTATTGGTGCGTTGATTCCCGCTGTTCAGTGCCTCTCCGGCACCCGAGCAGTGGTAAACAAGGTGGGTTCGAGCTCCAGATCCAGGGGGTCCACGGGTTCAGCGTGCCCCACCAGGTACACGGCCAGATCCTGGCGCCGCAGTGCTACATGGCTGACGGTTTCCCAACTTCCGGCTCGCCTCACCCGGGTGCCCGGCTTGAAGACCGGCATGCGGAATTGTCTGGACCATCCCCACGGAGCCTCGGCCGGATCTTGCGCTACGAGAGAGGGGCTGGAAACCTGCATGCGCGCATCTTAGCGCGTCAGCGCAATGACCGTTGCTGCGCGAACCGGAGTGCTGCCTCCACCATGCGTTGCAGCGTGGGCTGAATGCGCCCGGCGCGCTCTGGCAGGTAGTTGAACGGCGGTGCCTCCTGCATATAGCTGCACTGTGTCATCTCCAGTTGGACCGCGTGGATGTTGCGCGCAGGCTCGCCGTAACGGCGCGTGATGTAGCCTCCCTTGAACCGTCCGTTGAGCACGGCCGTGTGGTCGGGTGCCGTTTTGGCAATGGCAAACAGCTCCTGCGCCAGCGCTGCATCGCAGCTCGTGCCTCCGGCGGTACCCAGGTTCAGGTCTGGCAATGTGCCGTCGAAGAAGCGCGGAAGGACCGACCGAATCGAGTGCGCATCCCACAACACCGCCACGCCATGGGTGGCGCGCATACGGTTCAACTCTTCCCGCAACTGGGCATGGTAGGGCTCCCACAATGCCTCGCGCCGCGCGGCAACCTCGGCTGCGTCCGGCACGGGCCTGCCGCTATACAACGGCGTGCTGTCAAAGGCGTCCACAGGGCACAGCGCAGTGACGCTCTGGCCTGGGTAGAGGCTGGAGTCATCAGGAGGGCGATTGAGGTCAATCACATAGCGCGAGTGCGTGGCGACCAGTACTGAAGCTCCCATCGACTTCGCAAAACCGTAGAGCCGTTCCAGATGCCAATCGGTGTCCGGAACGCTCCGCGCCTCGGGATTGAGGCGCCTTGCGATGGCGTCTGGCACATGGGTGCCCACGTGGGGCATGGAAACCAGCAGTGGCGCGGTGCCTCTGTGGAAGGTGAAAGGGGGGCAATCGGAAGGCACGACATTCATGGCAATGGACAAGCGGGCGAACCAACAGTTGGCGTTAGTGCGCAACCTGGGCCGCAGTATGGCGCATCATCTTGAGGCTCAAGGGATCCCGTCCCCCCTGCTGCACCGGCAACGACACACGCGCGTGTAGCCAAAGGCCAATGAGTCAGACCACTGTCCTCATGTATTGCCGAAGGGCTTTGAGGACCCGCCCGTATAATTTGTCCACCATGCCGAGATGGTTGATTGCGGTTTTCACCCTCCACTTCCTGCTGAGCGTGGGTGTCTCCGCATTTGGCAAGGTGCCACCCGTGGAACACCTGCGGCCAGCGGTCGCCTCCGTGCAGCTGGCACCAGCAGGCGAGGCCGCAATGGCAATAGCCGCTGACCCTTCCGTGGCAAACGACGCCTTATCCGAAGGCGAGCACGGCCTGATGGACGCGCAGCAGGATCTCCCGGACGATCAGAACATACGCGCCTTTCGCGGCAAGCCCCTCCATGGCTTGTTCAGTTGCCCCGCGCAATGGGAGAGAGCCGCCCTCTCCCCTGTGCTGAAAAAGCAGCCTAAACCTCCCAGGTCTCTGGCTCTGCGCGTCTAAAAGGTTGCGCCCGCCTGGACGCGTCGTTCTGCGAACGCGAAAGACAGGTGCGCCGCGCAACTCCGGCGTGCAACCCCTCCTCTTTTCCCTCCTGACCATCGGACCGATGGCTTCAGGCCCTTTTCCTACCCTCAGGAACAGCACCATGCGTTTGACCACCCGAGGCAAACTCGCCGTCACTGCGGTCACCGATCTGGCCTTGCGCTCCCACGGCCGGCCGATCGCGCTTCCCTCCATCAGCGCCCGCCAAGGCATCTCCCTGTCGTATCTCGAAGACATCTTCAGCGCACTGCGCCGCGCCGGCCTGGTCCACAGCATTCGCGGGCCCGGCGGGGGGTACACACTGACACGGCCGCCACAGGAACTCTCCGTGGCCGATATCGTCATCGCCTCCGAAAAATACATGGGCGGCGCCGATGACAAGGGCACGGACACTGGCACCGCATCGGCACCAGGCGAGATGACGGCCGAGCTGTGGGCCAGCTTTCACTCGCGTGTCATGGAATACCTGCAGTCCATTACGGTGGCGGACCTGCTGACCCAACGGGAAGCCAGCGCCTGCCATGCCGACCATTCTGCAGCCGTGGTAGTGGCCCCGCCCGCCAGCACCACAGGCCGACGGGCAGCGAAAACCCAGCTACCGTCAGGGGATGTGCCGAACTCCGTATTTGCCTTGGGGCTTGCCGTTCCGCGCACCCGGACGAGTTGATGCGCCGGCATCCGTAGCGTCCTTCTCCGGAACGACACGGATGCCCGCCCTGGGCGACGACACTGCCGACTATTTGCCGAGCAGGACCTTCAATGCGCTCTGCAGACGGCGCGCGCCTACCTCGTCGCTGGCGCCTTCCAGCACGCGCGCCACATCCTGCGTCCAGGTTTGCGCCGGCGACGGATCGTTGCGACGCGTGAGCAACTGCAGCTGCAGAGCGCGCCGTGCGGCCAGTTGGTCTGCGGGCGTCGGGACCTCCGCCGCGATCTCCAGCCGCAGCAATGCTTCCGGGGCCCCCCCGGCCGCAGGTGCCGCAATCGCCTGCGACCAGGCTGTACGCGCCGTGGGGGGCACCTTGCCGCCCAGTTCCTGGACGCTGGGCAATTGCGCAGCGTCGCGGCTTTTCCAGGCCGACAACAGCTGCGTGAGCGCTTCGCCATGGGCCTGTGCCGCCAGCTTGCGCAGCGCGCCCTGCGCATGCTCCATGGCGTCGCGTTGCGCGCGGAAAGCCGCATCACCCAGACGCGGACCTCGCGCAGCAGCAGCACCATCGCGCTCCCGCCCCCGCCCCTGCATACCGCTGTCCCGTGGGCCGCGGCCGTCACGCCGGTCGCCACCACGGCCGGTGACCGTGGGCTGCGCGGGCACCGCCTTGCGCGCCCCCGGCCGGTCATCGCCACGCACGGCCACCACCGGGCGCGCCGCAGGCACGGGTTTGGAAGTCGGCGCATCGTTTTGATCTGCTACCGAATCAGTAGCTGCTTGCGCTTGACCATCAAGGGTTTGATCGGCTTTTTTATCTAAATTCTCGGACCCCCCCGATTCGCCGGCTGGCTCCTTCAGCGCGCGCTCCAGCGCGGCCATGGCACCGCGGATCTTCTGCGCATCGCCCGACGCATTGGCGGCCTCCAGCGCCTTGGATGCCTCCAGCACGGCCCGGTCGCGCGCGCTCAACTCGGAGGCACTGCGCTCACGTTCGGCCGACTTGCGGTTGAACGCCTCGTCGATGGGCTTGCGGAACGCGTCCCAGAGCTTCTGCTCATGCTTGCGATCCAGCGGCACCGCCTGCGCCTCGGCCTGCCAACGCTGCTGCAAGGCCTTGATGGCATCGATGCGCAGACCCGGGGCCGCACCCAGGGCGCCTGCCTCGTCGATCATGGCGTGGCGGCGCTCCAGGCTGGCCTTCTGCGCAGCCTCCAGCGGAGCGCTGGCAGCCGCCAGTGCCTGCTTCCACAGTGGCTGCAGTTCAGCGAACATCTTTTCGCTCACATGGCCACCGGTGCGCCAACGCTCGGCAAACTGGTGCAATGCACGACTAAAGGACTTCCAGTCCTGCACAGCGGCAGCGGCCTGCGATTGGGCCCAGGCATTCACCTCTTCGATCAGCGCCAACCGCTGCGCACGGTGTTCGGCACCTTCGGCACGCACCTTCTCCAGCCAGCCCTCGACCACCTTGTGCGCGGCATTGCACGCATCGTCGAATTTCTTCCACAGGGCGTGGTTGGCCAGCGCCCCCTGGTCGGCCTGCTTCCACTGCTCGCGCAGCTGGCGCAGCGTTTCCTGCATCTTGCGCCCACCGAGGGACTGTCCTTCCGGCCTGCGCAGCAGTGCCTCGGCCCGTGCCACGAGATCCTCGCGCACCTGGTCGGCGCTCCAGCGCTGCCAGCCCTCCAACTCGCCCGCGGCCACGAGGGCGGCGTGCACTTTCTGCTCCAGTTCGGCATCGATCAACTTGCCGTGCACCTTAAGCACGGCGCGCAGCGCAGTCGCTGCGCCAGCGCTGGCCTTGCCATGGCCCTGTGCGGTTTCCTGCTCCAGCTTGGCCAGGGCCTCCTGGACGGCCTGCAAGGCCTTCTCGCGCATTTCAGGAGTCGCCTGCGGCTTGGATGGGCGGGGGGCAGGCGTCTTGGCGGCGGCTCCCGCTTCTGGGGGTAGCCCGCGCGCCTGGCGCAGTTCGTCGGACCACACGGGCACGGGCGGCAGGGGAGCCGAGGGGTCTTCTGCCGCAAGCACAGCCTGCGCCAATGCCGACTGAAACGCTTCCCACACCACCAGCAGCTGGGTGCGCGAAGCATCGAGCAACGCGGGAAAGCGCGCCTCTACGCTAGGCCAGGCACTGTCGTCGGCAAGTGCCTGGGCCTGCTCCTGCCAGCGGCCGACATCGGCGTTCAGCAGTTCCAGCGCAGACTGCGCATCCTTCCACGGTTTGGTGGAGAGCACTTCGATGCGCTGCGCGAGCAGAACGGCGGCTTCGCGCTGCACCTGAACACGATGCTGCAGATCTTCGATGGTTTTCACGCGCTCGTTCAGATGCTGTTTGAGCACCGACAGAGGTTCGCGGGACAGCGGCGCGCCGGCCTTGGCCGCATCGCGCTGCCAGGCGAGCGCGTCGGCAATGTTGAGCTTGGCGGCTGCGAGCAGCGCTTCGGCCTTGGCTGCCCATTCGGCGGCGATCGCCTCCTGGCCCTCCGCGCGCCGAATCTCGTCCAGTCGCTCACGCACTGCGCGCGCGGCGCCTTTGTCCCGCGCACTCAATTCCTTGAATACTTCCTGGAGCTTTTCCACGCCAGGCTGGGTGGACAACCATTCACGGATGCGTGCCGAGCGTTCACCCGACGTGGCCGCAGAGAAAGCGCCGCCCGTCAACGCATCAAGGGGATGCGGCTCGCTGGTTTTGGCAGGGACCGGGGTCGCGTCAGATGCGTCGGACATTTTGCTACGTGAAGAAAAAGGGAACATGGATTCATCAAGGTGCAAGCGAGCCACCTTGCGCCAACAGCGCAAGCAGTAGGTGGGCATCGCTCACGGACAAGCGGCTATTTTCGCCCGGTTTTACACCGCCTTCCCGCTGCGCCAGATCAGGAATCTGAGGGATAGACGGGATGGCGCGGGAACCGCGCTCGCATTCGAACGGTACTGTACCGGTAGCCACACCCTGTGAGGTTACAAAATCCCGCGCACCCCTCACTGAGCATTCAAAGAAAGCTCTGCCTTCGGCTGCCATCGCGCATCGCCCTCCCCGCCCGGCTGCAGCTTGCTTGCGCCTACGAACAAACGTTCAAGCGGGACTTGCTGTTGCGCCAGGTAGTCCCGCACGGCCACCCCTCGCGCCAGGGCCAGATCCGCCATGGCGTTGTCCGGAATTGTCAGGTTGTGCATCAGCAGGGCCTCCATCTCTGCAACGGGTACGTCCTTCGCCAAGCCGACGAAGTTGCGCGGTTTGCGGATGTCGGACCGGCGATACAACTCCTTCAGCAGCGCGGGGTATTCCTCGTCAGTGAGCGGTGCGATGCTGTCCGCAGGTTCACCCGCACGGATGGCTGCCCTGCGCTTTTGTGCCTCGGCCATGTCTCGCAAGCGCTGGCGTTTCCATGCCAGCTGCTCGGCGTCGGGCTGTGCCCAACCCACGACCGTGACCTTCAGTGCGGGGCGGTTGTTCAGTTCGTTGGCGATTTTCTCCAGTTGCTGTCGGGCCTTCTCATCCAGTTCTGCACTGCCCAGCGCGAAGAGAACCGCGCCCTGCTCGCCCGCGTCGCTGAAAGCGCCAGCCAACAGGGAAAAGGGGGCGGTGATCGCTTTCATGATGAGGTTGCCGATGACCTTCAGGATGACCGCTCCGAGACGGAATTCGGGGTCGTTGAGGGAGCCGCTGATGGGCAGATCCACGTCGATGATCCCATTGCGGTCCGCCAGCAGGGCCGTCGCCAGCCGCACGGGCAGACTGGCGGACGCGCCCTCCACGGGCTCCCCAAACGCCAGTTGGTTCAATACCAGCTTGTTGGTAGCGATGAGCTGCCCATCGGGCAAGATCTTGTACGCCACGTCCATGCTGAGCTTGCCCTTCTCTATCCCATGACCCGCGTACTTGATGCTGTAAGGCGACAACGGGGGCAGCTCAAGGTCACGCATGCGCCCCTGAATATCCAGCGCCAGGGGCTTGACCAGCGGGTTGATGCGGCCGGTGACTTCCAGTGACGCCGTCCCCTGGGCGCGACCGCGCAATTCCAGGTCGGCCATCTGCGGCGCTGCCCCCGCCTCCGGCGACACCGAGGAAAATGCGCTCAACCGGCCCGTGAGTGCACTCAGGTCGGCAGAGTAGTTGGGTTTGATGAAGTAATCCGTGAAACGCACCGACCCATTGGTCAGCGCCACGGGACCAAAGCGGATCTGCGGAGCCGAAGGGGCCGCTGCCGGAGCGGCGGCCGCAGCGTTCGATGCCGCAACCGCGTCTTCCGCTGCCGACGCCTTGCGAATATCCTGCAAATTGATGCGGCCGTCTTCCTGCACGATGATCCGTGCGAAGAAATCGCTGAGCGCCGTTTCCTTCACATCCAGAGACACAGGCTGGTCTGGCTGCAAATTCATCGCCACCCCGCGCAACGCCAGGGATTTCCAGCGCAGCAGATCCTCGCCCCGCGCGCCTACGCCCCGGGCACCTACGGTCCGCTCGCCGGCCTTCGTCTCCTCAGGCATGTCCAAGCCAGCCTTGGCGCGCACGCGCACCTCGTCCAGCGACACATCCCCCTTGACTGAAACAGTGGCGCCGGCATTCCCCTGGACATAGCGCACGTCTCCGTCGAAGCCACCATCGGCGCGGAGGACGTCGACATTAAGCTCCTGCCCTACATAGGGCTCCAGCGCGTGCAACGGCAGGTGTTGGGCGTGTACCTTGCCCTGCGCCGTCAGAACGGGCGCCATCGCCACCGAGCCCTCGTAGCGCAATCGCCCGGGTTCAGTCCTCCCTGCACCCACCCGGCCTTCCAGGCGCAATGACGTGGGAGTGACCCGCCCGTCCGCATAAGCGAGATCCCGCGCGTGCAGCTGCAGATCGAACACATTCAGCGCTACGGCGCTCTGCGCTGCCGCGTCGCGCAAAGCCACTGCTGCGCCATCGATCTCCAGGGAAGCCAGCCCCATGGACCAGGGAAGACCCGCAGCCTTTGGAGCGTCCGCGTTGGGCCCCGTCACCCCCGGGGGCGACACGCCCCACTGTTCAAACATCCACTCCCCCGTGCGAGTGCGCGACAGCAGCAGGCGCGGCCTCTGCAACGAAATCCGCTCTACCGATACGGCGCGCTGGGGCCAGCGTATCCAGGCATTGCCCGCTTCCAGCCGGCTCCACGCGGCCAGTGAATCCGCAGGCGCGTCCTTGATTCCTGCGCTCTGCAGTGGAACGCATTGTTCCTTGGAGGCGCAACGCAGCGCCAACTTATCCACGGACAACGCAGCCACCTTCGCCAGCACGACATCGCCATGCCGTGCTATTCCCAGGTCCGCATCCACGGAACCTTCCACGCGGGGTTGCAGCACGCCCGCCAGATAGGGCGCAGCGATGGACAGCGGCAGGCCCTTGATGGAAAGGGCGGCCTGCGCCTGCGAGGCGCTCACCTGGCCCAGTACAGCCAATCGCGCGGATTCGCTGCTGCCGGCGGCCGCAGACTGCCTGAGGGAAGCACTCGCACGCAGTTGCATGGGCTGTTCCAGCGGCAAGGCAATGGACGACGCTTCTACCTGCAAGTCTTCCACCTCCCACGCGGCGGTCCCCCGCGGCAGGCTGGCATCGGTCCATTGGATGAAGCCATCCCGCAAACCCACCCTGGCGATATGGACACGCCAGGGCTCCGCAGACTCCTTTGTCTGTGGCGCTGGGTGCTCATCCCTGTCGGCCCGTGGCAATCCCGCAAGCTTTACTTCACCCGCCTCGTTTCGCCGTACATGTGCACGCGCGCCGCGCCATTCCAGCAGATCAATGTTGATCCTGCGCCGCAGGGGCTCCGCCTCCTTGAATACGGCACGCATTTCCTCGAATTGCAGCAAAGGCTGCTCCTGCGCATCGGTGGCATGTACCCCGCTCAGTTGCACATCCCCGGAAATCAGCAGTCGAGGGGTCTCCCGCTGCTCAAACCCTAGTTGAACATCCGCGCCCAATCGCCCCGCCTTGAGCCGCACCGGCACGCTGGGCGGCAGGTAGCGACCGAAGGGGGCCAGGTCGAAATTCTCAATATGCAGGCGAACCTCGGCTTGCCTGGCGTCCATGAAGGGAGTGGCCATCGCCGAGGTATCAAAGGTGCTGCCGTTGAGCTCAAACGCCAGGCGCGGCGTCACCTTGACCTCGCGGTCCGCAGAAAAACTGCTCAGGAAAGGAACGTCCAGTTCCACGCGGCGCAACGTGTGCACCACCTTCACCGTACGGTCATCGAATTCGACGACACCACCCTTCAATGCGATATTGAAGAGCGCGAAATGTGCCGGCTCCGTGGCTGATTTCTCGCCCTGCGGCTTCGCCGCCATGAGCGCGAGCAGGTCATCCACGTCATAAACCCCTGGGGCCAATTGCGTGACACGAACTACCGGGTCGTCTACCTGCAGCGCATCGATCACTGGAGCGCCCCGCCAAAGGGATTGCAATTCAGCGTCTATATAGATGCGGCCCACCCGTACCTGCTCTGAACTGCCATCCTTTGACGCCAGGGCTACGCCGTGCAAAGTGGCCTCCAAAGTCCAGGGCAAAAACTCCACCCGTTCGACCGTCAGCTTGCGCCCCAGCGCTTCACTCGCATGCCTTTCAATCTGCGACTGCGCCAGCGGAGGGACCACCAGCCAACCGAGCAGCCACGCGCCGCCCCAGCACAGCACCAACCATGCAAATCGACGAATCCAGGGGTTGTTCTTGATGGCTTGCAGCACGCGGCACCTATTCTGTTGAGCTACCAACGCAATGGGACCGTTCCCGCGCCGACGCAGGCAGGTAAAAAAACGCAAAAAAAGAAAGCCCGGTGTCGAACTTCTTCGCACACCGGGCTTGACGGCTGACACAACGGTCTTTCGCCATCTTTTTGCGCTTGGGAGAGGATCGTCTCAAGCGCAGGAGGCAAGGGATTGCCTCCAGGGGTTGCCTTGGAGGAGATCTCATGTGATGCGGCACTGTCTGCCATTCATCGCGCTGATCGCCCCGTTTGGCGGATGCCTGAGTCGTTCAGGCGCCTCAAAGATAGCAAATTCGAGCGCGCCTTCCAACAGCTTTTAGCAATGAAAAATTTCATGCAATTGACTGTTTCGTTAATCAGTCGAATTGCTTGCGCACAGACCCTTCTTAAAAGGACATGCGTGAAAAATCTGTGCTTTCCCACAGATTTAACAGAACTTTTTGTTCTAAAAAATTCAAATGTTAGTATTGACCTTGAATTTGGAGACCTCCTAGAATCCGCCAGCCCTCAACCAAGGCCTAGTAAAAACCCTAGCCGCTACAGATTTCGGCTACGACAGTCAACAGATTCCCCTGGGCCTAACGCGCCTAAACGGACTGAACGGCATACCCACCCAGACCCCACCGTCTGGCAGGACCGGACTCCTGAGCAACCACGGCAGTGCTCTTCGCTCAGGAGCCGACTTAGAAAGGAAAGCTATGACAGCGTCAGGAAATGTGATTGCCGGCGTCCGCACGTTTGCGGGCGATGTGATCAACGGTTTTCTGGAAGTGACACACAGCGGCTTCGCCCTGCTCGGGCTGGGCGTCGTCTTTGGCGTGATCACACTTACGGCACGCCCGGACCTGCGCCAGGCAGGAGAAGAAGAACTCATGGGCTGGCTGCAGGCCCGCCAGGAAGCCGTAGTGGGCTTCCCTATGGAGCCTGCCGCAAGCGAGCGGGCAGTAGCGCTCAACCCCAAGGAGTTGCCGCGGGAACAGGCTGCCGTGGCCTACTGGCTCAGCAAGAAGTACCGCGTGGCGCCCGAACCGCTGGCGGCACTGGTCACCGAGGCGTATGAAATCGGCGCGCGGACCAAGCTGGATCCCACCTTGATCCTGGCCGTCATGGCCGTGGAATCGAGCTTCAACCCGTTTGCACAAAGCCCGGTAGGTGCGCAAGGATTGATGCAGGTGATGACGCGCGTGCATACCGACAAGTACGAAGGCTTTGGTGGGCACCTGGCGGCATTCGATCCCGTGGCCAACCTGCGCGTGGGCGTGAAGGTGCTGCAGGAGTGCATCGCGCGCGCCGGCTCGCTGGAAGGCGGACTGCGTTACTACGTCGGCGCAGCCAACCTGCCCGACGACGGGGGCTACGCCGCCAAGGTACTGGCGGAGCATTTCCGGCTGCGCCAGGTCGCCAATGGTCGCACGGGCGTTTCTCCCGCCGGCCCCGTGAATCCACCTCTCCTGTCCACCAAGGCTCCTGCCACACCGGAAGCCGCACCTGCAACCCCTGCCACTGGCGAGAAGGTGGCCCTGCTGAGCGGCCTCTGAAGAGCCTACTCTGGCATTGATGAAGGGCGTGCTCAGCTACACTAGCAGGGCACGCAACTGGCGATAGGCGCGGACGTCCCCCGGGGCACCGCCGCTGACGTGGACACCGGCAGGAAACAGCGTTTTTCTGCAAACCACTGGGGAGCGTGCCGCGCGGCAGGCACCAGCCCCGCAGCGATCCGTCGTTCGCCTGGGCAGCCCTTGATTGCCAAGGGACACTTAGTTCATCGGACTGCCATGTACCAACGCAATATTCTTGTCGAACAAACCGATCCCGAGGTGTGGGCCGCCATCCAGGCCGAAGACCGCCGCCAGGAAGAACACATTGAGCTGATCGCCAGCGAGAACTACGCCTCGCCCGCCGTGATGGCCGCTCAGGGCTCGCAGCTCACCAACAAGTACGCCGAAGGCTACCCTGGCAAGCGCTACTACGGCGGCTGCGAGAACGTGGACGTGATCGAGCAGTTGGCCATCGACCGCATCAAGCAACTCTTCGGCGCCGAAGCGGCCAATGTGCAGCCCAACTCGGGTTCGCAGGCCAACCAGGCTGTGCTGATGGCCTTCCTGAAGCCCGGCGACACCATTCTGGGCATGAGCCTGGCCGAGGGCGGCCACCTCACGCACGGCATGCCGCTGAACATGAGCGGCAAGTGGTTCAACGTAGTCTCCTACGGACTGAACGACAAGGAAGAGATCGACTACGACGCGCTGGAAGCCAAGGCCCGCGAGCACAAGCCCAAGCTGATCATCGCCGGCGCCTCCGCCTACGCCCTGCGCATCGACTTCGAGCGCTTCGCGAAGATCGCCAAGGAAGTCGGCGCCATCTTCTGGGTGGACATTGCCCACTATGCCGGTCTGGTCGTCGCGGGCGAGTACCCCAACCCGGTGCCGTTTGCGGACGTGGTGACCTCCACCACGCACAAGAGCCTGCGCGGCCCACGCGGCGGCATCATTCTGATGAAGGCCGAGCACGAGAAGGCCATCAACAGCGCCATCTTCCCCGGCCTGCAGGGCGGCCCGCTGGAGCACGTCATCGCCGCCAAGGCCGTGGCCTTCAAGGAAGCCCTGTCGCCCGAGTTCAAGCAGTATCAGCAGCAGGTGACCAAGAACGCCAAGGTGTTCGCGGAAACGCTGATCCAGCGCGGACTGCGCATCGTGAGCGGTCGCACCGAAAGCCACGTGATGCTGGTGGACCTTCGCGCCAAGGGCATCACCGGCAAGGAGGCCGAGGCAGCCCTGGGCAAGGCCCATATCACGATCAACAAGAACGCGATCCCCAACGATCCCGAAAAGCCGATGGTCACCAGCGGCATTCGCGTGGGCACGCCCGCCATCACGACACGGGGTTTCAAGGAAGAGGAAACGCGCCTCACGGCCAACCTGGTGGCCGACGTGCTGGACAATCCGCATGACGAGGCGAACCTGGAAGCCGTGCGCGCCAAGGTGCACGCGCTGACCAGCCGCTTCCCGGTCTATCGCTGATCGACCGCCGCGATGAAGTGCCCCTTTTGCAGCCATCAGGAGACCCAGGTCGTCGAGACCCGCGTCTCCGAGGACGGGGACTTCATCCGCCGCAGGCGCCAGTGCGGCGCCTGCGACAAGCGCTTCACAACCTACGAACGACCGGAAGTCAACTTCCCCACGGTCGTCAAGAAGGACGGCCGCCGCGTCGAATACGACCGCGAGAAACTGCTGGGATCGTTCAAGCTGGCGCTGCGCAAGCGACCGGTGAGCACAGTGCAGATCGACTCGGCCATCGAGCGCATCGAGGAAAAGCTGCTCAACCTGGGGCAGCGCGAGATTCTGTCCAGCCGCATCGGCGAGCTGGTCATGCGCGAGCTGAAGAAGCTCGACAAGGTGGCCTATGTGCGCTACGCCAGCGTTTACCGCAGCTTCGAGGACATCGACGAGTTCCGCGCGCTGGTGGACGAAGTCCGCAAGTAAGCCGCAGCTCTCCCATTGCTCTTCTATTGATAGCTGGCAGCGCCCACTGGGCGGGCGCTACAGCCGTTTTTGACCATCACCCCAGGCGGACTGCCGGAATCGGAGCCACGGCCTGCACCACGTCGCCGCATTGCGCACGGTGGCGCAGCGCATGGTCCATGATGACCAATGCAAGCAACGCCTCGGCGATCGGCGCGGCGCGGATGCCCACGCAGGGGTCGTGGCGCCCCTTCGTGATCACCTCGGTACTCTGGCCGTGGATGTCGATGGACTCGCGCGGGCTGATGATGGAACTGGTGGGCTTGATGGCCAGCGACACCTCGAGGTCCTGCCCGGTGCTGATGCCGCCCAGCACGCCACCCGCGTTGTTGCTGGCGAAGCCCGTGGGCGTGAGCGAATCGCCGTGCGTGGTGCCACGCTGGGCCACGCTGGCAAAGCCGGCGCCAATCTCCACACCCTTCACGGCGTTCAGGCCCATCATCACATGGGCGATGTCGGCGTCCAGCTTGTCGTACAGCGGCTCGCCCAGCCCCACGGGCACACCGGTAGCTTGCACACGAATGCGCGCGCCGCAGGAGTCGCCGGACTTGCGCAGCGCGTCCATGTAGTCCTCGTAGGCCTGCACGTCGGCCACCGGCGCGAAGAAGGGGTTGTGCGGCACATGCTCCCAGCTCTCGAACGGGATGGGCAGCTCGCCCAGTTGGGTCATGCAGGCACGAAAGCGGGTGCCGTATTTCTCGGCCAGCCATTTCTTGGCCACCGCGCCGGCGGCCACGGTGGGTGCCGTGAGGCGCGCAGACGAGCGGCCGCCACCGCGCGGGTCGCGCAGGCCGTACTTGTGCCAGTAGGCATAGTCGGCATGCCCCGGGCGGAAGCTCTGCGCGATGTTGCCGTAGTCCTTGCTGCGCTGGTCGGTGTTGCGGATCAGCAGCGCGATGGGCGTGCCGGTGGTCTTGCCCTCATATACGCCCGAGAGGATTTCCACCGCATCCGGCTCGTTGCGCTGCGTCACATGGCGGCTGGTGCCGGGGCGGCGGCGGTCCAGGTCGGCCTGAATGTCGGCCTCGGACAGTTCCATGCCGGGCGGGCAGCCGTCGATCACGCAGCCGATGGCGGGGCCATGGGATTCACCAAAGTTGGTGACGCAAAAAAGGGTACCGAGTGTGTTGCCGCTCATAGGAGTGCGATTATCCCCGAGCCACTGTTACTACCAAAAAAATAGCTGCCAGCGCTTGATTGACAAGCGCTGGCAGCTATTTTGATCACCAAATCAGTTGGCCGGCCGCGATTCTTCCTGCGGCCAGTCGCGGATGTAGGCCTTGAGCAGCTTGTTCTCGAAATTCTGGCTGTCCACCACGGCCTTGGCCACGTCGTAGAAGCTGACCACGCCCATCAGCATGCGCTTGTCCATCACGGGCATGTAGCGCGCGTGGCGGCCCAGCATCATGCGGCGCACCTCGTCCATGTCGGTCTCCAGCGTGCAGGTCAGCGGCGCGTCGTCCATGGCGGTACGCACCAGCATGGTGCCCACGCCGCCACCATTTTTCGTCAGCGCCTGGATCACCTCGCGGAAGGTGAGCATGCCCACCAGGTCGCCATGCTCCATCACGACCAGCGAGCCGATGTCCTTCTCGGCCATGGCATCCACGGCGCGGGCCAGCGGCTCGTCGGGATGCACGGTGTAGAGGGTGTTGCCTTTGAGGCGCAGGATGTCGCTGACTTTCATGGGGAGTCTCCGAAGGGTTCTGCAGGCGCTGCATGCAGCCCGATAGCGAATAAATATAGCCCACAATGGCGCACAAATTCACCACTTTGGAGACATGAATGCCCGGATATTCCGACCCCGGCTTCGACACGCTGGCCCTGCACGCCGGCGCGCAGCCGGACCCCGCCACAGGTGCGCGCGCCGTGCCGATCCACCTGAGCACCTCGTTCGTCTTCGAGTCGAGCGACCATGCGGCGGCCCTGTTCAACCTGGAGCGCCCGGGCCATGTGTACAGCCGCCTGAGCAACCCCACCAACGCGGTGCTGGAGCAGCGCGTGGCAGCGCTGGAGGGCGGCGTGGGGGCGATTGCCGTGGCCAGCGGGCAGGCCGCGCTGCACCTGGCGATTGCCACATTGATGGGCGCAGGCAGCCACATCGTGGCCAGCACGGCGCTGTATGGCGGCAGCCAGAACCTGCTGCACTACACGCTGCGCCGCTTCGGCATTGACACCACCTTCGTGAAGCCCGGCGACATCGACGGCTGGCGCGCCGCCATCCGCCCCAACACCAAGCTGTTCTTTGGCGAAACCGTAGGCAACCCCGGGCTGGAGGTGTTGGACATCCCCACGGTCGCGGACATTGCGCATGAAGCTGGCGTGCCCCTGCTGGTGGACTCCACCCTCACCTCGCCGTGGCTCATCAAGCCCTTCGAGCATGGCGCGGACCTGGTGTACCACTCGGCCACCAAGTTCCTCTCAGGCCATGGCACGGTGATCGGCGGCATCGTGGTCGATGGCGGTAGCTTCGACTGGGAAGGCTCCGGCCGCTTCCCCGAGCTGACCCAGCCCTACGACGGCTTTCACAACATGGTGTTCACCGAGGAGAGCACCGTGGGCGCCTTCCTGCTGCGCGCTCGCCGCGAGGGCCTGCGCGACTTCGGCGCCTGCATGAGCCCGCACACCGCCTGGCTGATCCTGCAGGGCATCGAAACCCTACCGCTGCGCATGGAACGCCATATGCGCAATACCGAGAAGGTGGTGCAGTTCCTGGCCAGCCACCCGTTCGTCGAGCGCGTGGGCCACCCGCTGCTCGAGTCCCACCCCAGCCACCAGCTCGCGCAGCGCCTGCTGCCGCGCGGCGCGGGCTCGGTGTTCAGCTTCGACCTCAAGGGCAACCGCGAGCAGGGCAAGACGTTCATCGAGACGCTCAAGCTCTTCAGCCACCTGGCCAATGTGGGTGACTGCCGCAGCCTGGTGATCCACCCCGCCTCCACCACGCACTTCCGCATGAGCGACGAAGCGCTCGCCGCGGGTGGCATCAGCCAGGGCACGATCCGCCTGTCGATCGGGCTGGAAGATGCCGACGACCTGATCGACGACCTCAAGCGGGCACTCAAGGCTGCGGAGAAGCAAGCGGGAAAGGCGGGTGCGTGATGTACGTGCAAGTCAACGGCGCACAGACCTACTGCTACACCGGCGGCAAGCCCTTCGATGCCGCTAAGCCCACCGTGGTGTTCATCCACGGCGTGCTCAACGACCACAGCGTCTGGGCGCTGCAAAGCCGCTACATGGCCAACCATGGCTGGAACGTGCTGGCCGTCGACCTGCCCGGCCACAGCAAAAGCGCGGGCGATGCCCCTGCGAGCGTGGAGCAGGCGGCCGACTTCGTGGGCGCCCTGCTCGACGCACTGTCCATCCAGCGCGCCGCGCTGGTGGGCCATAGCTGGGGCTCGTTGATCGCGCTGGAGGCCGCCGCACGCCTGGGCGGGCGCGTGAGCCATCTGGTGCTGGTCGGTACGGCCTACCCGATGAAGGTGTCGCCCGCGCTCATCGAGGCATCCCAGACCGACCCCGAGCAGGCGCTGCGCATGGTCAACGTGTTCTCGCGCAGCACCCTCGCGCCCCCCTCAGGCGCGGGCTTCTGGGTGTACGGCGCGGGCATGGCGCTAGGCCGCAAGGTGATGCGCAGCAACCCGCAGGTCAATGTGTTCCACCGCGGCTTCGTGGCCTGCGACAGCTACGCCCACGGCGAACAGGCCATCGCAGCAGTGCAGTGCCCCGTGCTGTTCGTCTTGGGCACGCAAGACCAAATGACCACGCCCAAGGCCGCGCAGGGGTTGATCCAGGCCGCGCGATCCGCGGGCAAGGACGTGCAGATCGTCCATCTGCCGGTGGGCCACCACCAGATGACCGAAGCACCGGACGCAACGCTGTTCGCCATCCGCGACTTCCTGGCAAGACGCATCTCCGCCTGAGATCGTTGCACGGCAGGGCCGGCGGTGCAGGGCATCCCCTGCAGCGCTCCCCTGCCCGATGGATGATGGGCGCCGCCGCCTCGGCAGAGGGGGATGTGACTTCCCCTGCCACATGCAAAGCACTGGCCCCTGCTTGCCTGCGGCGACCATTTACCCGCCGCGTGATGCATATCAAAAACAGCATCAAACGACCAAGCGGCAAGCGCAGTCAGCTATTATTTAAATAGCAATCGAAGGCCAATAGTGGCCACTTTCCCCGGCCTGGCACTGGGACATTGGCACGGTCTGCGTCTGCGGACCTAGACTGAGTCCACTCGACCAGTCGCGTCGCCCGGCGCCCGCCCTGCATGCACCTGCCCCCATCCACCGATGCCCGCGACACCCCGTGGCATGCGCTTTCCGGTAGCGAAGCGCTGCAACGGCTGCAATCCGACGCCCGCCACGGCCTGGCGCATGCCGAGGTGGCGCGGCGCCTGGCACGCTTCGGCCCTAACCGCCTACCCGCTCCGCCGCGTCGCCCGGCCTGGCTGCGCCTGCTGCAGCAGTTCCACAATGTGCTGATCTACGTGATGCTCGCTGCCGCAGCGGTCACCGCGGCACTGGCGCACTGGATCGACACCGGGGTGCTATTGGGGGCCGTGATCGTCAACGCGATCATCGGTTTCTTGCAGGAGGGCAAGGCCGAGTCGGCGCTGGACGCGATACGCCACATGCTCTCGCACCAGGCCACGGTGCTGCGCGGGGGGGAGCGCCAACTGGTGGCCGCCGACCAGCTCGTGCCGGGCGACATCGTCATCCTCGCGTCCGGCGACAAGGTGCCCGCGGACCTGCGCATCCTCACGGCCCGCAGCCTGCGCGCCGACGAGGCCGTGCTGACGGGCGAGTCCGTGCCCTGCGACAAGCACGAAGCCACCGTGGCAGCCGACGCCGCTTTGGGCGACCGCCGCAGCATGCTCTACTCCGGCACGCTGGTGGCCGCGGGCACCGCTTTGGGCACCGTGGTGGCCACGGGCACGAACAGTGAATTGGGGCGCATCAGCACGCTATTGGCCCAGGTGCAGGCGAGCACCACGCCGCTGCTGCGGCAGATCGCGCAGTTCAGCCGCTGGCTGGCGCTGGCCATCGGGCTGTTCGTGCTCGCCACGTTCGCCATCGGCGTGCTCTGGCGCGCTCAGGCACCCGCGGACATGTTCATGATGGCCGTGGCGCTGGCGGCCTCGGCCATCCCCGAGGGGCTGCCCGCCATCATGACCATCACCCTGGCCATGGGCGTGCGGCGCATGGCGCAGCACAACGCCATCATCCGCCACCTGCCGGCGGTGGAAACGCTGGGGGCTGTCACGGTGATTTGCTCCGACAAGACCGGCACCCTCACTTGCAACGAGATGACCGTGCAGCGCGTGGTGACCGCCGACCATGTCATAGAGGTGACCGGCAGCGGCTATGCGCCGCAGGGGGGCTTCCTCATCGGTGGCGTGCCCATCACTGCGCAAGAACACCCTGCCCTGCAGTCCGTGGCCCAGGTGGCGCTGCTGTGCAACGACGCCACGCTGCACGACGGTCCCCAGGGCTGGAGCCTGACGGGCGACCCGACGGAGGGCGCGCTCGTCACCCTGGCGCTCAAGGCGGGCCTGGACGCCACGGCGCTGCATGCGCGCCAGCCGCGCATCGACGCCATACCGTTCGAGTCCGAGCACCGCTTCATGGCCACACTGCACCACGACCACGCGGGGCATGCGGTGATCCTGGTGAAAGGAGCGCCCGAGCGTGTGCTGGACATGTGCAACGCACAGCGCCAGTGGCCCGCCGATGGCGCGGGCACCGATGCCCCGCTGCAGCACGACTACTGGCGCCGCGCAGCCAACGACTGCGCGGCACGGGCGCTGCGCGTGCTGGCGATCGCCATCAAGCGCGTGCCGGCGCAGCAGCACGCGCTGCAGTTCGCCGACATGGAGGGCGGCTTCACGCTGCTCGGGCTGCTGGGCAGCATGGACCCGCCGCGCCCAGAGGCCGTGGCCGCGGTGGCCGAATGCCAGGCCGCGGGCGTACGCGTGAAGATGATCACCGGCGACCACGGCGAAACCGCACGTGCGATTGGCGCGCAGCTGGGCATCGGCCTGGGCCGCCCCGCACTCACGGGCGCCGAGATCGAGCTCCTGGACGACGCCGCCTTGCGCGACGTGGTGGCCAGCGTGGACGTGTTCGCCCGTGCCAGTCCCGAACACAAGCTGCGCCTGGTGCAAGCCCTGCAGTCCCGCGGAGAAGTCGTGGCCATGACGGGCGACGGCGTGAACGACGCGCCCGCACTCAAGCGCGCCGACGTGGGAGTCGCCATGGGCAGGAACGGTACCGAGGCCGCCAAGGACGCGGCCGCCATGGTGCTGACCGACGACAACTTCGCCACGCTGGGCCACGCGGTGCGCGAGGGCCGGGGCATCTACGACAACGTGCGCAAATTCATCTTGTTCATGCTGCCCACCAATGGGGGCGAGGCGCTGATCGTGTTTGCCGCCATCGCATTCGGCCTGCTGCTGCCGCTCACCGCGGCGCAGGTGCTGTGGATCAATCTGGTCACGTCCAGCACGCTGGGCGTGGCGCTGGCATTCGAGCCTGCGGAGGACGACGTCATGCGCCGCCCTCCCCGGCCACCGCAGGAAAAGCTGCTGTCCGGCCTGTTCACGTGGCGTGTGCTCATGGTGGCGGTTTGCATGGCGGCGGCTTCGCTCGGGCTGTTCCTGTGGGAGCTGTCCAACGGCGCTGCGATCGAAACCGCGCGCACCATGGCTGTCAGCGCGGTGGTAGTGATGGAGATGTTCTACCTGCTCAACAGCCGGCACATCGAGCGCAGCGTGCTGTCGCGCGAGGGCCTGCTGGGCAATCCCAAGGTGCCGCTGACCATCGCCCTCTGTGCGCTGCTGCAACTGGGCTTCGTGCACCTGCCCTGGATGCAGGCCGTGTTCGGCTCCACGGACCTGTCTGTGCAGGAATGGTCGCGCGTCCTGCTGGCCGGGCTGGCCGTCTTCACGCTGGCCGAACTGGAGAAGGCGGCTCTGCGGCGCTGGCGCGCACGCCGCGCCCATCGCTGACACGGACCACGCCTACCCCAGCAGACGGCACAGCGCGGCCAGGTCGCGCACGGTGGCAGGGGGCGCCACCGCGTGCGGCCACGCCGCATCGCCCCGATTGAGCCAGGCCGCCTGCATGCCGGCGCCCAGCGCGCCATGCGCATCCAGCGTGGCATCGTCGCCTATGTGCAGCACGGCCGCCGGCGGCAGGTCCAGCACCCGCGCCGCCTCATGGAAGATGCGGGGGTCGGGCTTGGCAATACCGAACTCGCGGGCGCTGATGCTGGCGCGAAAGTACTGTCCGATGCCGATGGCCTGCAGGTCCGCATTGCCATTGGACAGCGCCACCACTGGGTGGCGCGCCGAGAGGAATTCCAGCGCCGCTATCGCATCGTCGAACAGCTCCACCCGCTGGCGCTCGGCGAAGAACACGTCGAACCCCTGGTCCGTGAGCGACTCGTCCTCGCCCGCCTGGCGCAGCGCTGCGCGGATGGTCTCGCGGCGCAGCACCGTCAGGTCGTGCGACAGGTGCGCATGGGCGGACGCCACCTGCGCACGGAGCATGCGGGACGTATCGGGCGACGCCAGCAGCGCCGAGGCGCCGGGCGCTACCGTGAGCAGCCACTCGATCAGCACCTTCTCAGCCCGCGCAATGGTGGGCCAGATAGGCCATAGGGTGTCATCCAGGTCAAGAGTGATGGCGCGGATGCGGGAAATATCGAGCATGGCCCGAGCATACCGCCCGGCATTTGCCACAATCACCGCATGCCCGCCTCGCCTTCTCACCATGCCGCCCAGACGGCCTCAGCCTCTTCGATCCAGACCGCCGCAGCACGCGAAAGCACCGCCATTCTGCTGTGCAACCTGGGCACGCCAGACGCCCCCACCGCACCGGCGCTGCGCCGCTATCTGGCGCAGTTCCTGGGCGACCCGCGGGTGGTGGAAATTCCGCGGGCGCTGTGGCTGCCTCTGCTGTACGGGATCATCCTGCGCACGCGGCCGGCCAAGTCGGCCGCCAAGTACGCCAGCATCTGGACGGAAGAAGGCTCCCCGCTCGCCGTATGGACGGCCAAGCAGGCGGTGATGCTGCGCGGCTGGCTGGGCGAGGCCGGCCAGCCGGTGCGGGTACTGCCCGCCATGCGCTACGGTCAGCCGGCCGTTGGTGCGCAACTGCAGGTGCTGCAGGACGCCGGCGTGCGCCGCGCGCTGGTGCTGCCGCTGTACCCGCAGTACTCGGCCACGACCACCGCCAGCGTGTTCGACGACGTGGCCGCGTGGGTGCGCCGCTCGCGTTGCTTTCCCGAGCTGCGCTTCGTGAACGACTACCACGACCACCCGGACTACATTGCCGCGCTGGCCCAGTCGGTGCGCGCGCACTGGCAGCGCGAGGGCGGCCCGGCGGACAAGCTGGTGATGAGCTTTCACGGCATTCCCGAACGCAATGTGCGATTGGGCGACCCCTACGCGGAGCAATGCCGCACCACGGCCCGGCTGCTCGCGCAGGCGCTGGGGCTGGGCGAAGACCGGTACCTGCTGACCTTCCAGTCGCGCTTTGGCAAGGCCCGCTGGCTGGAGCCCTACACCGAACCCTCGCTGGTGGCGCTGGCACAGGGCGGCACGCGCCGCGTGGACGTGATGTGCCCAGGCTTCACCAGTGACTGCCTGGAAACGCTGGAGGAGATCAACCAGGAGGCACGCGAGGCCTTCCTGCACGCAGGCGGCCAGGACTTCCGCTACATCCCCTGCCTGAACGACAACCCCGCCTGGATCACCGCCTTGAGCCGCATCGCACAACAGCACCTGGCGGGCTGGAGCCAGCCATGAGCGCGCCCTGCACGGCACTCGCACCCGGCCAGCTGCGCCTGAGCATCCGCCCCGAGAGCCTGGGCTTTGACGACACGCGCGCGCTGCTGGCCGAGCCCCTGCCGTGGATCGGCCAGCAGCGCGCGTTCGATGCGGCCCGGTTCGGGCTGACCATGCAGCAGCCCGACTACCACCTGTTCGTGCTGGGCGAGGTCGGCAGCGGCCGTGCCTCCCTGATGCGCCAGGCCATGGACGAAGCGGCCGCCAGCCGGCCCGTGCCGCCGGACCTGTGCTTTCTGCACGACTTTGACGCACCCGAACGTCCACGCGCCCTGCGCCTGCCCGCGGGCCAGGGGCGCCAGCTGCGCGACCAGATGGCGAGCTGGAGCCGCCAGCTGGAGGCGGAGATCCCCAAGCGCCTGGCTGCGCCGGACGTGAAGAACGAGCGCGAGCGCATCCACAAGCGCTACCAGAGCGACGAGGCGCGCGCCTTCAGCCAGTTGGCCGACTTCGCGCGTGCACGGCGGTTTCGCCTGTCGCGTGAACAGGGGCAGATGGTGTTCACCCTGCTGGGCCCGGGCGGCGAGCCGCTGACGGAGGCCGATGGCGCAGCGCTGGGCGCACCCGAGCGCGCCGCCATCGAGTTGGCCGAGCAGGAGCTGCGTGCGGAGATCGTGCGCTTCCTGGAACAGACCCGCCCGCTGGAGCGCGCGCGCGACGATGCGCTGGCGCAGCTTCTGCGCCAGAGCGCCGGCCCGCTGGTGACGCACGGTCTGGACGACATCCGCCAGGGCCTGCGCAAGCAGATCAAGGACGCGGTCAAGCTGGGACGCTGGCTCGACCAGGTGCAGCGCGAGGTGCTCGACGACCTTGAGCTCTTCGTGCCTCACGAAGGCGAGCAGCCCGACGATCCGCAGGAAGAGGAACGCCGCGACCAACTGGCCAACCTGCTGGCGCTGTGCCAGGTGAACCTGGCGGTGGACAACGCGTCCCTAAAGGGCGCGCCAGTGGTGGTCGAAGACAACCCGCAGCTGCGCAACCTGTTCGGCCACATCCAGTACGAATCCGGGGAAGACGCGCCGTATGCCGATTTCTCCAGCATCCACGCCGGCGGCCTGCTGCGTGCGCACGGCGGCTACCTGATGCTGTTCCTGCGCGACCTGCTGGGCGATACGCCGCTGTGGGAGCGGCTGCGCCGCTTCCTGCGCTGCAGCCGCCTGGCGGTCGAGGACACCGCCGCCAGCCATGGCGGTGGTGGGCCGACAGTGGCGCTGCAGCCCGAGGGCGTGGATGTGGACGTCAAGCTCGTGCTGATCGGCACCGCCGTCGAGTATTACGTGCTGCAGGAGGGCGACGAAGACCTGGCGCAGCGCTTTCGCGTGAAGGTGGACTTTGCCGAGCGCTTCACCGCCAGCGCCCAGACGCATTACGCCAGCGCCGTGTTCATCGCACGCGCGTGCGCCCGCCGCGGCCTGCCGCACTGCAGCGCCGCGGCCGTGGCCCGCCTGCTGGAATTCACCCACCGCGAGGCCGACGACCAGTCGCGCCAGAGCGCGCGCTTTTCCCTGCTGGAAGCCCTGCTGCTCGAAAGCGCGGCCCAGGCGCGGGCACGCGGCGCGGCGCTGACCGATGCGGCCGACGTGGAAGCCGCGCTGATCGCCAAGCGCCAGCGCCACAACGCCCCCGAGGAGGCATTGCACGAATCGATTGCCGAGGGCGAGTTGCTCATCACGCTGGACGGCACGCGCGTCGGCCAGTTGAATGCGCTCACGCAGATCGACCTGGGCGACTACCGCTTCGGCTTTCCGGTGCGCATCACCGCGCGCACGCATGCGGGCCAAGAAGGCCTGGTCAACATCGAGCGCGAGGTCGAGCTGTCCGGCCCGATCCACGACAAGGGCGTGCTCATCCTGCACAGTTATTTCAGCGCGCTGTTCGGACACCTGGCGCCGCTGGCGCTCAACGCGTCCATCGTGCTGGAGCAGGAGTACAGCGGCATTGAGGGCGACTCGGCCTCCTGCGCCGAGTTGTATGCCCTGCTGTCGTCGCTGTCGGGCCTGCCGCTGCGCCAGGACATCGCGGTCACCGGCGCGCTCAACCAGCACGGTGAGGTGCTGCCCGTGGGCGGGCTGAACGAGAAGATCGAGGGCTGGTTCCGCGTGTGCGCGCACGCGGGCCTGACCGGCACGCAGGGCGTGCTGATTCCGGCACGCAACCAGCGCCACCTGATGCTCTCGCCGGCCGTGGTGGATGCGGTAGCGGCGGGGCGCTTTCACGTCTATACGGCGCAGCACGTCAGCGAGGGCATTGCGCTGCTCACTGGCACGCACGCGGGCCTCACCCCCGGCGAGCCGTGGGAAGGCAGCGTGCGGGCGCGCGCCGAAAGTACGCTGCTGGCCTACCGCCGCGCATGGCAGGCCATGGCGCTGGGGCGGCGGCGCGTCCCGCGCAGGCTCGGCGGCAGCCTTTGAAAACCGCCCGGCGCCGCGGTGGGCCGGGCCTGGCTTATCCATATTGGCTATAAGAACAATCCGATTCTGTCGTTGATGAGGCTCAAGGGCGCGGGACAATTACGCCCTTCCCTGAACGACTGTTTTCGAGATCGCCATGAAAAAACTGCTCGCCCTCGCGGTATTCGCCACGGCCGCCCATGTGGCCCCTGCGGCGTGGGCAGCCCAGCCACTGCTGACGCCCGCCGAACTGAAGGCCCAGACAACGCAGGCCACGCCGCCGCGCGTGATCGACATCCGCGACCCCGCCAGCTACGGCGCCCAGCACATTCCGGGTGCGGTGAATGCCCCCTACGGCAAGTGGCGCGGCCCCGCCAGCAACCCGGGTGAACTGCCCGACCTGCCCCGGCTCACCGCGCTGGTGCAGTCGCTGGGGCTCACGCCCACCACGCATGCCGTGGTGGTCTCCACGGGCGCGGACCCGACGGATTTCGGCGCTGCGGCGCGCGTGTACTGGACGCTGAAACTGCTGGGCCTCCAGGAACTCTCCATCCTCAATGGCGGCATGAAGGCCTGGGGCCAAGCCCAGCTTCCGTTGACGGCCGAGGTGCCACAGGTCGCGGCCAGCCAGTACACGCCCACGCTGGACACCCGCCTGCTGGCCACGCGCGAGGACGTGGGCCAGCACATTCGCCTGAGCAACGCCGCACTGGTGGATTCGCGCCCCGATGCCTTCTACCAGGGCAAGGTGCGTGCGCCCGCGGCCAAGGTGTCTGGCACCCTGCCGGGCGCACAGCAGCTGGACTTCAACCAGTGGTTCGTTCCCGGCACCTCCACCTTCGTGGATGCGGCGACGGCCCGGCAGATCGCCGCCAAGGTCAAGCGCGAACAGGGCCAGGACATGGTCGCGTTCTGCAATACCGGCCACTGGGCGGCCACCGACTGGTTCGGCCTGTCCGAAGTGGCGGGCCTGCCCGGCGTGAAGCTGTATGCCGGCTCCATGGTGGACTGGACCCAGTCCCAGGAGCCGCCGCTGATGGCGAACCAGCCCACCCGCGCCGAGGCCCTGGCCTACGACGCCAAGCAGTGGTGGGAACGCAAGCTCAAGTAAGCCAGCCCACTGCGCTGGGCAGCTGACAGCTTCATAGTCAAATCGGCCTCTAGCGCTTGCCAGGCAAGCGCTAGCAGCTCACTTTTTTGAATCTCTGGCCCTCTTCCATGAAACGACTCCCTCTTGCGGCCCTGCTGGCCATTTTCTTGGGCTGGCTGCTGTGGACCGTGTCCGTGCGGCAAGCGGCCCTGTTCGCCGTAGGTCTGGGCCTGGGCGCGGTGCTGGCCGGCCAGCGCTTTGGCTTCACCACGGGCTGGCGCATGCTCATCGAGGACAAGGACGCCAGCGGCGTCATGGGCCAGCTGCTGCTGCTGGCACTGGCCGCCGCACTGGCCATGCCGCTGCTGGGCCACTTCCCTGAACTGACGGCCGCCCTGGGCCCACCCAGCGTGAGCCTGCTGGTCGGCGCCTTCGTGTTCGGGCTGTGCATGCAGATTGCCGACGGCTGCGGCAGCGGCACGCTGTACAAGGCGGGCCTGGGCATTCCGATGAACGCGGCGATCCTGCCGCTGTTCGCGCTCGGCAGCTTCCTGGGCTCAATGCACCTGGGCTTCTGGCTGGACCTCGGCCGCGCGCAGCCCGTCGGTTTGGTCAATCGCTTCGGTTGGCAACAGGCACTGTTGATCACGCTGGCGGTGCTGGCCGTGGTCGCGGTGGGGGTGCGCTGGTATGCGCGCCGCGCCCAGGGGCCGCAAGGCACGCAGCCCCAGCCGCTGCTGGTGCGCAGGTGGATCGTGGGCGCCGTGCTGCTGGCGCTGCTGGCCACGCTGAACCTGGTGATCGCCGGCCAGCCCTGGGGTGTGGTGTACGGCTTTGGCCTGTGGGCGGCAAAACTCGCCCAGGCCAGCGGTGCCGCGGACCTGGCCGGCAACTGGTTCTGGAGCCAGCCCGGCAATGCCGCCCGCCTGCAGGAGACCGTGCTGCTGGACGTGACCAGCATCACCAACATCGGCATCCTCGGGGGCGCTCTGTGGGTGTCGGCCGGCAAGCCGGTCACGGCCAAGGCGCTGACGGGCACGCAATGGGCCGTGGCCCTGGTCGCGGGCCTGCTGCTGGGGTACAGCTCGCGCCTGGCCTTCGGCTGCAACGTCGGCGCCATGCTGTCGGGCATCTCCACGGGCAGCATCCACGGCTGGATCTGGGTGCCGCTGGCCTTCGCAGGAACGATCTTCGGCCTGCGCATCCGCCGCCATTTCGGCTTCTGAACCGGAGGAGCACAACGCCATGACACGACACACCACACTGCGCCTGACCTTCTGGGCCGTGCTCGCCGCCTTCCTGGCCTGGGACTACAGCAACTCCGCCCCGGTGGACCTGCGCTTCGAGGCGCCGCTGATCGCGGCCGGCTCGGGCAAGGCCGCCTCGGGCGGGCACTGCTCCATGCCGGACTGACGTCCTTCTCCGCGCACAACGCAACAAGGCCTCCACACGGAGGCCTTGTTGCTTGGCGCGGCGAGCGGTATCAGGGCGTATCGGCAGACGGCTTGGCCACCTCGAACCCTGCGTCCTGCCAGGCCTGCAGCCCGCCCAGCAGCGGGCGCACGTTGGAAAAGCCTGCGCGCTGTAGCTGGCGCGCCAACCGGGCGGCCGATATCTCTGCCGGGCAGTCGCAATAAATGACCACGCCGTGCGGATGCGCGTCGTGCGGCAATAGATGGGCGTGGGGTGCTGCCGCGTCCCGGGGGCGCAGCTCCCACGCCTGGGCGCCGGGAATATGGCCCGCGCTGTAGGCCTGACCCGTGCGCACATCGATCACCGTGGGCATGGCCCCCTGGGCCTGCATGCCGCGCAACTCCTGCACCGACACGCGAGGCATCTTCAGCGAGCGCACCGTGCGCTGGCGCTGCCACCACTTGCGCAGAATGAACACGCCCAGGCCCACCGCCAGCAATACCAATCCCCCCTGGCCCAGCGCTGTGAGCACGGCCAGCAGATCCTCGACCGTGGTGCTGAACAGCGATCCCAGCAACACTGCCGAGCCCACCCAGATCAACGCACCCAGCGTGTCGTACAGCACGAAGACCGACCGCGGCGTGCCCACCACACCCGCAAGCGCACTGGCGATCGACGCAAAGCCTGGAACGAACTTGGCAATCAGCAGCGACTTGGGGCCCCAGCGGCCGTAGAGCGATTCCGTCTGGCGGATGCAGGCATCGGGCGACAGCGAAATGCGGCAGATGCGCCCCAGCACACGATGGCCGTAGGACTTGCCGGCCTGGTACCACAGCAGGTCGGCAATGAGCGCGGCCGCCACAGCCAACAGCACGATGCGTGCGCCATGCTGCCAGTCGCCGCCCGCCACCGCCCCCGTGACCACCAGCACCGGGTAGGCGGGAATGGGCGCGCCCAGCTGCTCGATCAGCACGTTCAGGAACACGACGCCCAGGCCGTATTCGCGAATCAGATCCACCAGAAAACCCATGTCGCGGTTCCCTTCATGCCGTGCCGGCGTCGCCGCTGACGCCCATGCAATGCAAGTCTCACATGCTAGCTGCAACGGCTGCGCCGAGTGAGACCTGAAATAAGGAAACTGCGTTGCGTGGATGGCAACAATGCAGGCACACCGCGCAAGCCGTGCGCCGCTTCACCCCTGCGCGGGCTGGCCCTGCAAAAAGCGCTGCACCCAGGCCAGTTGCTGCGGCACGTTGAGCGCGGGCGCGTGGCCGCAGCCCGGCACCTCGACCACCTCCAGCAGGCCGCGTGCGCCCGGGCCCCGGCGCTGCATCTCCTGCACCACCGCGGGCAGCACCAGATCGGACTCGGCCCCGCGCAGGCACAGCACGGGAATGTCGAGCCGGTCGTAGTGCGGCCAGACGAGATAGTCGTTCTCATGCCGCGTGAACTGCTGCACCATGGCCGGGTCGTAGTGCGGGGTCACGCGCCCATCGGGCAGGCGGCGCAGCGAGGTCTCGGTAAGGCGCAGCCACTGCGCATCGCTGAGCCAGCCGAACGGCGCGTAGGTGCGGCGAAAGAAGGCCTCCAGCTCCATCACGGTATCGAACTGGGGCGGCTGGCCCGCATAGGCTTTGATGCGCTCCAGCGCGGGGCCGGCCAGCTGCGGGGCATTGTCGTTGAGCACCAGGTGCGTGATGCGCCCGTGCAGGCGCGGCGCCAGCAGGCCGGCGGCGCACACGGTGCCGATGGCGCCGCCCATCGACGTACCCACCCACTGCACCCGCTGCACACCCAGCTGGTCCAGCAGCTCCTCCACAACGCGTGCATAGAAAGCCAGCGTGTATTCGCGCTGCGGATCACGGCTCCACTGGCTCAGGCCGCGACCCAGGGTGTCGGGGCACAACACGCGCCAGCCATGGGCCGCCAGGTGCGCGGCCAGCTCGTCCATGTCGCGTCCGGTGCGTGCCAAGCCATGCCAGGCTACAACCACCGGCGCGCCGGGCGCGCCCCAGTCGGTCAGGTGGATTTCATAGCCGGCGCAGCGCACGTAGCGCGAGACGAAGGACATGGTGCAGCCTTTGTGCAGGGAGAGTGTGATCGCCGCGGGCGGCGAGACCCTGGCGCATCTGGGTGTTGGGAATCACCTCCTCCACCATGCGGCCCACGAAGTCATGGACCGAATGCACGCCCAGGTCGGGCAGGAAGCGGCGGTAGCCCTCGTTGACCCACACGATGCGCCCGCTCAGGTCCACGAGGAACATGCCCTGGCTCATGGTGGAAAAGAGCTGGAACATGGAGCGCGCAGCCAGTTCCAGGATGCCCTGTGCATCCAGCGGCAAGGGCGAGGCGTCGGTATTCAGGGGCATGGTCGGATGGTAACGCCGGCGTTCGACGCGCATTGAAAATAAGAACCATTCTCAACATAGAGCTATACTCCGCGCCTGTGCAAGCGTGCTCTCTGGTGGGGAGGTCCCGGGGGCGGCCGTCCCCCGGGCGCTGGCCGCGCTGCGCTTGCGCGGCGGTACCCGGCGCACTCTTTCTAGGGCCGCGCGCGCGCCGGCGTGGGTAGCGCCGACGCGCAGCGCTCCATCAACTCACATCGTCCACGCTCTGGCGCGCATGGGCCAGGTTGCGCTCGGCCCAGCGGCGCAGCACGCGCGGCACGATGAGCACGGCCAGCACGATCACCAGCAGCGTCACGGCCATGGGGCGCTGCAGGAAGATCATCCAGCTGCCCTCGCCGATGGAAATCGCGTTGCGCAGCTGCGCCTCGGCCAGCGGCCCGAGGATCATGCCCACCACCACGGGCGCCGTAGGGAAGTCGAAGCGCCGCATCAGCACGCCCAGCAAGCCGATGCCGTACAGCAGGAACAGGTCGAACGTGCTCTGGCGCATGCCGTAGGCGCCCACCGTGGCAAAGATCAGGATGCCGGCGTAGAGCTGCGGGCGCGGAATCTTCAGCAGCTTCACCCACAGCCCCACCATGGGCAGGTTCAGCACCAGCAGCATGATGTTGCCGATGTACAGCGACGCGATCAGCGCCCACACCAGCGTGGCCGATGTGGTGAACAGCTGCGGGCCGGGGTTCAGCCCATAGTTCTGGAAGGCCCCCAGCAGCACGGCCGTGGTGTTGCTGGTCGGGATGCCCAGTGTCAGCAGCGGGATGAGCGCCGCGGTCACCGTGGCGTTGTTGGCCGCCTCGGGGCCCGCAACCCCCTCGATGGCGCCACGGGTGCCGAACTCGGCCTTGTCCTCGCCCTTGGCCAGACGCTTTTCGGTCGCGTAGCTCAAGAAGGTGGGAATCTCCGTCCCCCCCGCCGGGATGCAGCCGAAGGGCGTGCCGATCACGGTGCCGCGCAGCCATGCGGGAATGGACCGGCGCCAGTCGCGCCGCGTCATGTGCACACGGCCCATCTGGTTCTGCGACTCTTCCACCCGGCCCTCGTACAGCGCCGCATACAGCACCTCGGCCACGGCGAACAGGCCCACGGCCACCAGCACGATGTCGATGCCGTCCAGCAGTTCCATCTTGCCCACGGTGTAGCGGGCGGCCCCCGAGATCTGGTCCATGCCCACGCAGCCCAGCGCCAGGCCGAGGAACAGCGCCGTCATGCCGCGCAGACTGCTCTGGCCCAGCACCGCGCTCACCGTGGTGAAGGCCAGCACCATCAGCATGAAGTACTCGGGCGGGCCGAGCTTGACCGCGAACTCGGCCACGCCCGGCGCGAACAGCGTCACCACCACCGTGGCGATGGTGCCGGCGACGAACGAGCCGATGGCCGACGTGGCCAGCGCCGCGCCCGCGCGCCCGCTCTTGGCCATCTTGTTGCCCTCCATGGCCGTGACCATGCTGGCGGTCTCGCCCGGCGTGTTCAGCAGGATGGACGCCGTGGAGCCGCCATACATGGCGCCGTAATAGATGCCCGCGAAGAAGATCATCGAGGCGGTCATGTCCACCTTGGCCGTGATGGGCAGCAGCATGGCCACCGCCACCGCCGGCCCGATGCCCGGCAGCACACCCACGGCCGTTCCCAGCGCGCAGCCCACCAGGGCCCACAGCAGGTTCGCCGGCGTGATCGCCGTGGCAAAGCCTGCGAGCAATGCGTCAAAGATTTCCATAGCACTCAATCCCCGGTTTGAACGCGGCCTGCGCCGGCGCCATCGAAGCAGCCAAAGTCAGCATGCATGTGCACTCTCCTGCACCCTGGCCTACAGCCACCCGGTGGCGGTCAGCCCCGGCAGGTTGATCGCCAGGAACTGCGTGAACAGCCAGAACACCGGCGCGGCGATGGCCAGCCCGGTCGCTACATCCACGGCCAGCACGCGCGGCGACAGCAGGCCCGTCTGCCCGCCCGCGCGGCGCAGCCCCTGCACGGCCAGCGCATAGCACAGCGTGCAGCCCACGATGAAGCCCAGCTCCACGATCAGCGCCGCATTCAGCAGAAGCCCCGCCGACACCCAGGCAAAGGGCCCCCACGCCGCGCGCGGCGCGCCGCCCGGGTCGGCCGCTTGGCGGTAGCCGCCCGTGGCAGCCTCCCAGATCAGCCAGCCGCCACACACGGCCAACACCAGGGCGCAGGCCCACGGCAGAAAGTTGGGCCCCACGCCGCCATAACCGGCGTTGCCGGGGATCTCCAGCGCGCCCCAGGCCATGGCCGCGGCCACCAGGATGACGCCGGCGCCCACGGCGGCCTGCCAGCCGGGTGAAGGCACGGCGCTTGTGGGTGGAATGGAGGGAGGGGAAGAGGAAAGCTCAGACATGGCTGCGGCCTCCGGGGAGGCGCCGCACCGCGGCGGCGCAGGTTTCAAACAAAAAACGGCCCTAGCGCTTATCCATCAAGCGCTGACAGCTCTCAAAAGAGGAGCACCGCAGCACACTGCGGCGCCGCCGGGCTTAGACCATGCCCGACTTCACCATGGTGGCGCGCAGGCTGGCGAACTCGCTGTCCACGAAGTTGGCGAAGTCGTCGCCGGCCAGCCACGCGGGCGTCCAGCCGTTCTTCTCCAGCGCCTCGGCCCACGCCTTGCTCTTGACGGCCTTCTCCACCATTGCCACCAGCGCCTTGCGCTGCTCGGCCGTGATGCCGGGCGCGCCGTACACACCGCGCCAGTTGCCGATCTCGACGTTGATGCCCTGCTCCTTGAGCGTGGGCACGTTCACGCCCTTCAGGCGCTGGCCCGAGGTCACGCCGATGGGCTTCATCTTGCCCGCGGCGATGTACTCGGAGAACTCGCTGTAGCCGCTGCCGCCCACGGTGACGTTGCCGCCCAGGATGGCCGCCGTCGCCTCCCCGCCCCCACGGAAAGCCACGTAGTTGATGCGCGCCGGGTCCACGCCCACCTCGCGCGCGATCATCGCCGCCGCGATGTGCTCGGTGGAGCCGCGCGAGCCGCCGCCCCATTTCACGCTGCCGGGGTCCTTCTTGAGCTGCGCCACCACCTCGGCCATGCTCTTGAAGGGCGAGTTGGCGGGCAGCACGAAGACGTTGTATTCGCTGGTCAGCCGCGCGATCGGCGTGGCCTGGCTCAGGTTGACCGGCGGCTTGCCGGTGATGATGCCGCCCAGCATCACGGCGCCCATCACCATCAGCGCGTTCGGGTCGCCCTTGGAGCCGTTCACGAACTGCGCCAGGCCGATGGCGCCGGCCGCGCCGCCCTTGTTGTCATAGGTCACGCTGGAGGCCACGCCCGCATCCTGCAGGGCCTTGCCCAGGGCGCGGCCCGTGGTGTCCCAACCGCCGCCGGGGTTGGCGGGCAGCATCATCTTGACGGCCACGGCGGCCTGGGCCGACAGCGGCAGGCTGCCCGCGGCGGCCAGTGCCGCCAGCGACTTCAGAAAGGTATCGCGACGCATGTTGTCTCCTTGCTTGTTAGAAAAAGGGAACGCTGACCGGCGCGATGATGCGCGCGCAAGCTGTCAAACGGCTGTCCACGGCACCAGGGTTAACACCGAGATCTGCGCGCCAACCGCCACCCGCCGCAAACGCGTTCTAATCCGCGGATGCAACTGCTTCTCGTCGAAGACGACGCCACCATGCAGGCCACGCTGCAGCGCTCGCTGGCACGCCGCGGCATGGCCGTCACCGCCCTTGCGGACGGGCGCGCCGCGCTGGCCGAATGGCGCGCGCACCCGCCCGACGCCGTGGTGCTGGACCTCACCCTGCCCGGCCTGGACGGCCTGCAGGTACTGCAACAGGCACGCGCCGGCGGCCTGCGCACCCCTGTGCTGCTGCTGACCGCGCGCGGCACCGTGGGCGACCGCGTGCTGGGCCTGAACGCGGGGGCCGACGACTACCTGCCCAAACCTTTTGACCTGGACGAGCTGGAGGCCCGGCTGCGCGCCCTGCTGCGCCGCAGCGGCGGCGATGCGGCAGATGACAAACAGGCCTCCAACGCCCTGGTGATGGGCGCCCTGCGCTATGAAAAAGAAAGCGGCGCCATCTATCTGCACGATGCGCCCATGGACCTCACCCCGCGCGAGTTGGCGCTGCTGCGCACCCTGCTGGCCCAGCCGGGGCGCGCAGTCGCCAAGGAGCGGCTGTATGAACTGGTCTTCCCCGGCCAGAGCGAGGTGCAGTACGAGGCCATCGAAGTGGTGGTGTACCGCGTGCGCAAAAAACTCGCAGGCACCGGCGTGGCCCTGATGACGCTGCGCGGCCTGGGCTATCTGCTCAAGTCAGAGACATGAAACAGCCCGTGAGTCGCTGCGCGCCTTCCCCCTCCAGGCAGGCGATGCCGCAGGCCCGGCCGGGCCCGCTGCACGGAGCGCGCTGGCATGGTTTGCGCCACCGCCACCGTACAGGAGCGGGCGCGCCTGTGCGCCAGGCTCCCCACCACGCGCAACGCAGCCGGGTGGCGGCATGACGCGCCCGCAGTCGCTGCGCCGCCAATTGCTCGTGGGCATCCTGCTGCCCACGCTGCTCTTCGTGGGCGTGAACACCTACAGCCTGCACCGCCAGGCACTGGCCGCGCTGCACACTGCCTATGACCGCACGCTGCTGGCTTCGGCCAAGACCATCAGCGAGCAGCTGGACGTGCGCGGCTGGGACGACATGGCCGAGCTGCGCGCCATCGTGCCCTACGCGGCGCTGGAGGCCTTCGAGGCCGACAACCAGAGCCGCATGTTCTACCGCGTGTCCAACCTGCGCGGCGACTTGATTTCCGGCTTTGCCGAACTACCCGCCTGGCACGGCACCATCCCGCAGCGCCCGCCTTATGCGGCGCTCGTGGACTTCTATGACGACCGTTTTCGCGATCAGCCCGTGCGCGTGGCCGTGCTGCTGCAGCCCGTGGCCAGCAGCGAGGGCCGCGGCATGGCCGTGATCCAGGTGGCGGAAACACTGGAGCTGCGCGAAGCGGCGGCCCTGCAGATCCTGCACACCACGCTGGCACGCCAGGCGCTGCTGCTGGCGCTCATCGCGGGCATCGTGGTGCTGGTGGTGCAGCGCGCCACGCAACCGGTGCGCCAGCTGAGCAGCGACCTGCAGGCACGTACCGAAGGCGACCTGGCCCCCCTTGCCGCCCCCACCGCGCCGCGCGAGTTGCAGCCGCTGATCGACGCCACCAACGCGGTCATGCAGCGCCTGTCGCGCCTGCTCGCCCACCAGCAGCGCTTCGTGCGCGACGCGTCACACCAGCTGCGCACACCGCTGGCCGTGCTCAAGACGCAGGTGCAGTCCGCCCTGCGCGGCGACCTGCCGCCCACGCAGGCGCTGCGGGAGATTGGAGACACCGTGGACCGCGCCACGCAATTGGCCAACCAGATGCTGGCGTTGGCCAAAGTGGAGCAGCTGCGCCAGCAGGGCGAGGTGCCCGTGACGCGGCTGGACACAGTGCTGCGCGAGATGGCGCTCGAGCTTTCTCCGCTGATCGCACAGGGCGACCTGGACTTCGGCATCACTACCGACGCCGCGCCCATCCACGCGCACGAGTGGATGCTGCGCGAGCTGTGCCGCAACCTGCTGCACAACGCCATACGCCATGCGCCGCCCGGCACCGAGCTCGCCGTCACGCTGCACCGCGAGGACGGTGAGGCCGTCCTTACCCTGGCCGACGCCGGCCCCGGCATCGACGAAGAACTCGCGGCGCGGCTGTTCCAACCGTTTTCGGCCGGCGACGTGCGCACGGGTTCGGGCCTGGGCCTGGCGATTTGCCAGGAGATCGTGCACGCGCTGGGCGGCAGCATCACCCTCGCCAATCGCCAGGCGGACGGCCGCGTGCTGGGCCTGGACGCCGTGGTGCGGCTGCCACTGGCCGACGCCTGAACCGTTTTTCACGCACGCCGCCCCAGGCAAAATCACGCCGATGACGACACCACCCGATGCAATGCGCCTGGACAAATGGCTGTGGTGCGCGCGCTTTTACAAGACCCGCAGCCTCGCCGTGGAAGAGATCGGCAAAGGCCGCGTAACCGTCAACGGCCAGGCGGCCAAAGCCGCGCGTGAACTGCGCGCGGGCGACACCGTCGCGCTGCGCCAGGGCGCGGTAGCCCGCACGGTCGTGGTGCGCGCCTTGAGCAACTTCCGCAGCCCGGCGCCCGTGGCGCAGCAGCTCTATGAGGAAACGCCCGAGAGCCTCGCCGCGCGCGCGCAGGCCGCCGAAGCGCGCCGCCTGGCGCCCGAGCCGGCCGCCGCGCTGCGCGAGGGCCGCCCCACCAAGCGCGACCGCCGCTCCATGGACCACCTGCGCCATGACTGGGACGACCGCTGGAGCGCCTCCATCGACGACTGAGATGGGCAGGGCTTGGGCACAGCACCGCAGCCTGTGGCAGCCAGCCGCCAAAGCCCCACGACGCGAAAGCACAGCGCTCACACGGGCCGTGTGCGCTATGCCCGAAGCTATGCCCAAAGCGCTATGCCCAAAGATCAGGCCGCCAGGCGTTCATCCTGCGCCGCGTCATGCCATGCGTCACCCTCTCCCGCCAGCAGCACCAGGTCCTGCGCGGGCCGGTCACACGGCGATGCGCGAAAGCGCACGGCAATGTCCGCGGCCGCGGGCGAGAAGAACAGCACCACGCGGTCCTCGGCCGCATCGAAGTGCGAGAACAGCGCCCGCCCCGTGCCGGGCTGCGCCATGAGGAACCTCGCCATGAAAACCTGTTGAATCTGCCGCAGGGGCTCGAAGGCCTGTTGTTCGTTGCCCAGTTGCAGCGTGTACCAATGGCTCACATCCCACCTCGTTTGCCGAAAAAAGATGCACGCATGGTAGACACGCCCGCTGCGGCGGGGCGGTTCGCCAGGGGCGCATCACGGTGTAGGACACAGCCGGCCTGACGGCGTTGCGCCGGCGCCTGCTTCCGCGCTGTCAGGCGCCCTTGGCCGCCCCGCTGACCCGGTACGGCGTAAAGCCCGCCATATCCTCGTTCACCTCCAGCGGCCGGCCCACCGGCGGAAACGCGCGCTGCGGGCATGCGGTGCGCTCGCACACCTTGCAGCCCATGCCGATGGGCACCGGCGCCTCGGGGTCGGCCAGGTCCAGCCCGCGCGCATAGACCAGTTGGCCCGCGTGCTGCACGTCGCAGCCCAGCGCCACCGAGAAGGTCTTGCCCGGCGCGCCCCAACCGCCGGTGCTGCGCGTGACGGTGCGCGCGATCCACAGGTACACGCGCCCGTCGGGCATGCGCGCCAGCTGCCGCACGATGCGCCCGGGCTGGGCAAAGGCCTCGTACACGTTCCACAGCGGGCAGGTGCCGCCGATCTTGCTGAAGTGAAAGTGCGTGGCCGACTGGCGCTTGCTGATGTTGCCCGCCCGGTCCACGCGGATGAAGAAGAACGGCACGCCACGCGCGCCGGGGCGCTGCAGGGTGGACAGGCGGTGGCACACCGTCTCGAAGCCCACGCCCCAGTGCTGGCCCAGGCGCTCGATGTCGTAGTGCAGCGCCTCGGCCGTCCGCAAGAAAGCGCCGTAGGGCAGCAGCAGCGCGCCCGCGAAGTAGTTGGCCAGGCCGATGCGCGCCAGCGTGCGCGCCGCCTCGCCCGACAGCGCCGCGCCCTGCACGCTGTGCTGCAGCAGGTGCGGCACTTCCAGAAAGGCCAGTTGCGTCGCCATCTGGAAAGCGCGCTGCGCGCCCTGCAGCGTGGACGACAGGTACAGCACGCGTGCGGCGGCATCGAAGCGCCGCTGCACGGCCGCGCCCTCACCTGCCTCGTCGCCGTCGCCGCCCTGCAGCAGCGCCACACGCACACCGTGGGCCTGCTCCAGCCGCGCCTGCAGCGCGGCGCCGGCCGCGCCAGGCGCCAGGCGCCACTGGGCGGCCAGGTGCTCGGCCGCGTCATCCAGCTCGGCGATGTGGTTGTGGCGCGCGAAGAAGAAGTCGCGCACCTCCTCATACGCCATGGGCGGGGTCTGCGCCGTGCTGACCGCGCCGCCGCGCTCGTCGCCATAGTGCGCGGCCAGCGCCTCCAGGCGCTCGCGCGCCTCGGCGCGGCCGCGGTGCAGCGCCAGCAGCACGCGCGCCACGGCGGGCATGTTGGCGGCCAGCTCGCGCACCTCGGCCAGCGAGACGGCATCGGCCGGCGCGCCGGGCGGCAGGTCGGCCAGCACGTCGCGCAGGCCGGCGATCAGGCGCGCCTCGTCGCCCTCAGAAAAGTGCTGCACGTCCACGCCGAACACGGCGTTGATCTTGAGCAGCACCGGCACCGTCAGCGGGCGCTGGTTCTGCTCGATCTGGTTCAGGTAGCTGGCGGAAATCTCCAGCGCCCGCGCCAGCGCCACCTGGGTCAGGCCCCTCTCCTCGCGCAGGCGGCGCAAGCGCACACCCATGAAGGTTTTTTTCATTCCAATCTTTCGCAAACTTTGCAAAACACCCCGCAAGCCTTCGCAATCGTTCGCCAATTCAGGGCTTACGGGGGGCATCCATTGTGCGTAGATTGCGAAGCATGACAAGCCCCGCAGGCACCCTCGAAACCCGCGACATGGTCTTCCCCGCCCATGCCAACCACCACGGCACGCTGTTCGCCGGCCAGGGGCTGGAGCGCATGGCGCGCGCCGCCTTCCTGGCCGCGCGCGCCGCCGCCGGCTGCGACGTGGTGATGGCCGCCGTCACCGGCGTGCAGTTCTGCGCCCCCGTGCCCGTGGGGCGGGCGCTGGCGCTGCGCGCCTGGGTCAGCCGCGTGGGGCGCAGCTCGCTCACCGTGTGCGTGCACGGCCTGGCCCAGGCCCCGGGCTGCCCGGACGAGCTGGCCCTGCAGGGCGTCTTCGAGATGGTGGCCGTGAACGCCCACGGGCGGCCCACGGCCATCGCGCATACCTACCTGAACACCCCGCCACACCCCTTCCGACAGGAGACTCCATGAGCACCACCGACACCGCAACCGCCCTCCCGCGGGCCAAGAAATCCGTCGCCCTCTCGGGCGTGGCCGCCGGCAACACCGCGCTGTGCACCGTGGGCAGGAGCGGCAACGATCTGCACTATCGCGGTTACGACATCCTGGACATCGCCGAGGTCTGCGAGTTCGAGGAGATCGCCCACCTGCTGGTGCACGGCAAGCTGCCCACGCGCGCCGAACTGCGCGCCTACAAGGCCCGGCTGCGCGCGCTGCGCGGCCTGCCCGGCAGCGTGAAGGCCGCTCTGGAGCAACTGCCCGCGGCCAGCCACCCCATGGACGTGATGCGCACCGGCGTATCCGCCCTGGGCTGCGCCCTGCCCGAGAAAGACGACCACAGCCTGGCCGGCAGCCGCGACATCGCGGACCGGCTGCTGGCATCGCTGGGCAGCATGCTGCTGTACTGGTACCACTTCAGCAACTCGGGCCGGCGCATCGCGGTGGAGACACAGGACGACTCCATCGGCGGGCATTTCCTGCACCTGCTGCACGGCGACAAGCCCTCGGACGGCTGGGTGCGCGCCATGCACACGTCGCTGAACCTGTATGCCGAGCACGAGTTCAACGCCAGCACCTTCGCCGCGCGCGTGATCGCCGGCACGGGCAGCGACCTGTATTCCTGCATCGCCGGCGCCATCGGGGCGTTGCGCGGGCCCAAGCACGGCGGCGCGAACGAAGTGGCCTTCGAGATCCAGAAGCGCTACGACACGCCCGACGCGGCCGAGGCCGACATCCGCCGCCGCGTGCAGGCCAAGGAGGTGGTGATCGGCTTCGGCCACCCGGTCTACACCGTGAGCGACCCGCGCAACGGGGTCATCAAGGCCGTGGCCAAGCGCCTGTCGGATGCCGCCGGCTCGACCAAGATGTACGACATCGCCGAGCGGCTGGAGCGCGTGATGTGGCAGGAAAAGCAGATGTTCCCCAACCTGGACTGGTTCAGCGCCGTGAGCTACCACATGATGCAGGTGCCCACCGCCATGTTCACGCCGCTGTTCGTCATCGCCCGCACCAGCGGCTGGGCGGCGCACGTGATCGAGCAGCGCGCGGACAACAAGATCATCCGCCCCAGCGCCCACTACACCGGCCCCGACGACCAGAAGTTCGTGCCCATCGAGGAACGCGTTTGACAAAAACCATAGCTGGCAGCGCTTGTCGTTAGTGGATTTCCAGCACTTTTTGCATGAAATCTGTTGACAGGCAAGCGCCAGCAGCTATCACAACAATAGCACCACGATGACCACGAACACCGCCCACCGCAAACCCCTGCCCGGCACGGCGCTGCAGTTCTACGACGCGCGCGAGGCCGTCGAGCGGCTTACCCCCGGCGCCTGGGCCACGCTGCCCTACACCGCCCGCGTGCACGCCGAGAACCTGGTGCGCCGCGCCGACCCGGCGCAGTTGCCGGACTACCTGCGCCAGCTGATCGAACGCCGGCGCGACCTGGACTTTCCCTGGTACCCCGTGCGCGTGGTGTGCCACGACATCCTGGGCCAGACCGCGCTGGTCGATCTGGCGGGCCTGCGCGACGCCATCGCCCAGCAGGGCGGCGACCCCGCCGCCGTGAACCCGGTGGTGCCGGTACAGCTCATCGTGGACCACTCGCTGGCCGTGGAGTGCGGCGGCCATGACCCCGAGGCGTTCACCAAGAACCGCGCCATCGAGGACCGCCGCAACGAGGACCGCTTTCACTTCATCGAGTGGACGAAGAAGGCCTTCGCCAACGTGCAGGTCATCCCGGCGGGCAACGGGATCATGCACCAGATCAATCTGGAAAAAATGTCGCCCGTCGTGCACGTGCAGGACGATGGACAGGGCAAGGTCGCCTTTCCCGACACCTGCGTGGGCACCGACAGCCACACCCCCCATGTGGACGCGCTGGGCGTGATCGCCGTGGGCGTGGGCGGGCTGGAGGCCGAGGCCGTGATGCTGGGCCGCGCCAGCTGGATGCGCCTGCCCGACATCGTGGGCGTGCAACTGCGCGGCAAACGCCAGCCGGGGATTACCGCGACCGACATCGCGCTGGCGCTGACCGAGTTCCTGCGCCAGCAAAAGGTGGTGGGCGCCTATGTGGAATTCTTCGGCGAGGGCGCGGACAGCCTCTCGATCGGCGACCGCGCCACCATCAGCAACATGTGCCCCGAATACGGCGCCACCGCCGCGCTGTTCTACATCGACGCGCAGACCACCGATTACCTGCGCCTGACCGACCGCGCGCAAGACCAGGTGCGGCTGGTGGAGACCTACGCCCGCGCCGCCGGTCTGTGGGCCGATACCCTGCGCGAGGTGCGGTACGAGCGCACGCTGCACTTCGACCTGTCCAGCGTGGTGCGCAACATGGCCGGCCCCAGCAACCCGCACCGGCGCCTGCCGACCAACGCGCTGGTGGAGCGCGGCATTGCCGATGCCAGCATGCTGGAGAGGGCCCGCGCCGAGGAAGCCAGGGGCCTGCTGCCCGACGGTGCCGTCGTCATCGCCGCCATCACCAGTTGCACCAACACCAGCAACCCGCGCAACGTGATCGCCGCCGGCCTGCTGGCGCGCAACGCCCGCCGCCTGGGCCTGCGGCGCAAGCCCTGGGTCAAGACCTCGCTCGCGCCCGGCTCCAAGGCGGTGGAGCTGTACCTGCAGGAGGCCGGCCTGCTCTCTGATCTGCAGGCGCTGGGCTTTGGCATCGTGGGCTTTGCCTGCACCACCTGCAACGGCATGAGCGGCGCGCTGGACCCGCGCATCCAGCAGGAGATCCTTGACCGCAAGCTCTACGCCACCGCCGTGCTCTCGGGCAACCGCAACTTCGACGGGCGCATCCACCCCTATGCGAGCCAAGCCTTCCTGGCGTCGCCGCCGTTGGTGGTGGCCTACGCGATCGCGGGCACGGTGCGCTTTGACATCGAGCGCGACGTGCTGGCCGTGGTGGAGGGCCGCGAAATCCGCCTGAACGACCTGTGGCCCAGCGACGAGGAGATCGACGCCATCGTCGCCAGCGCCGTGAAGCCCGCACAGTTCCGCGCCGTGTACCAACCCATGTTCGCCCTGCGCAAGGGCGATGGCGAGCGCGCCGCGCCGCAGTACGACTGGCGCCCGCAGTCCACCTACATCCGCCGCCCGCCCTACTGGGACGCCGAAGGCGTGGGCGCGCTGGCCGCCTACCCGCGCACCCTCCAGGGCATGCGCCCGCTGGCGCTGCTGGGCGACAACATCACCACCGATCACCTCTCGCCGTCCAACGCCATCCTGCCCGCCAGCGCGGCGGGCGAATACCTGGCCCGCATGGGCGTGCCCGAGGAGGACTTCAACTCCTACGCCACGCACCGGGGCGACCACCTCACGGCGATGCGCGCCACGTTCGCCAACCCGCAACTCGTCAACGAGATGGCGGTGGTGAACGGCCAGGTGCAAAAGGGCTCGCTCGCCCGCATCGAGCCCGAGGGCCGCGTGACGCGCATGTGGGAGGCCATCGAGACCTACCTGCACCGCCGCCAGCCGCTGGTCATCATTGCCGGGGCCGACTACGGCCAGGGGTCGAGCCGCGACTGGGCCGCCAAGGGCGTGCGGCTGGCGGGGGTGGAGGCGGTGGTGGCCGAGGGCTTCGAGCGCATCCACCGCACCAACCTCATCGGCATGGGGGTGCTGCCGCTGGAGTTCCTGCCCGGCACCAACCGCCACACGCTGCAGTTGGACGGCACCGAAACCTACGACGTGGCCGGTGCCCTCACGCCGCGCGCCACCGTCATCCTTGTCATCCGCCGCGCGCAGGGCGAGACGCAGCAGGTGCCCGTCACCTGCCGGCTGGACACGGCCGAGGAAGTCTCGGTCTACGAAGCGGGGGGCGTGCTGCAGCGCTTCGCCCAGGACTTTCTGGCCCAATCAGCCTCCAGCGCCCGTCTGACAAGCGCAACCAGCTATTGAAACAAGAGCAAACATGGCACCACAGATCAGGATCCCTGCCACCTACCTGCGCGGCGGCACCAGCAAGGGCGTGTTCTTTCGCCTGCAGGATTTGCCCGCGGCGGCGCAGCAGCCCGGCGCAGCGCGCGACGCGCTGCTACTGCGCGTGACCGGCAGCCCCGACCCCTACGGCAAACAGATCGACGGCATGGGCGGCGCCACCTCGTCCACGTCCAAGGCGGTGATCGTCTCGCCCTCCACCCGGCCCGGGCATGACGTGGACTATCTGTTCGGCCAGGTCGCCATCGACAGCCCCTTCGTGGACTGGAGCGGCAACTGCGGCAACCTGTCGGCCGCCGTGGGGCCGTTCGCCATCGCCAGCGGCCTGGTCGCGTCCGGGCGCATTCCGCACGACGGCGTGTGCACCGTGCGCATCTGGCAGGCCAACATCGGCAAGACCATCGTGGCCCACGTACCCGTCGCAGGTGGCCAGGTGCAGGAGACGGGCGACTTTGCGCTGGACGGCGTGGCCTTCCCCGCCGCCGAGGTGTTGCTCGAATTCCTCGACCCGGCCGATGGCGGTGAAGGAGGCGAAGGCGGCGGCAGTGCCCTGTTCCCCACCGGCCAGCTGGTCGATACGCTGGACGTGCCAGGCGTGGGCCGCTTGCAGGCCACGCTCATCAACGCGGGCATCCCGACCATCTTCCTGAACGCCAGGGACGTCGGCTGCACCGGCACCGAGCTGCAGGACGCGATCAATGGCGATGCCGCGGCCCTGGCCCGCTTCGAGGCCATTCGCGCCTGGGGCGCAGTCAAGATGGGCCTGGTCCACGACGTGGCAGAGGCCGCCACGCGCCAGCACACGCCCAAACTCGCCTTCGTCGCGCCGCCGGCGGACTACGTCGCCTCCAGCGGCAAGGCGGTGCGCGCGGCCGACATCGACCTGCTGGTGCGCGCACTGTCCATGGGCAAGCTGCACCACGCCATGATGGGCACGGCGGCCGTGGCCATCGGCGCCGCTGCCGCCGTCCCCGGCACGCTGGTCCACCAGGCGGCCGGCGGGGGCCCGCGCACCGCCGTGCCGGGATCGGTGCGGTTCGGCCACCCCTCGGGCACGCTGCGCGTGGGGGCCGAGGCCGCGCTGGTGAACGGCCAGTGGCGCGTCACCAAGGCCCTCATGAGCCGCAGCGCCCGCACCCTGATGGAAGGCTGGGTGAGAGTGCCGCCAACCCCGTGAGCAACTTCGTCATGTCCCCCTTCTCCCCCGCTTCGCGCGGCAAGGGGGACGCCGCCAGCGCGGCAGCGCGGCGCGGCCGGCTCAGGCCCCCGCACCGCGGCCGCTAGGGCCTGTTCACACTATTTTTGCCAGTGCGAATGGCGTGAAAACCGCGCCAATCTAGGCGCGTGACGACGCCAAGGCCGGGGCCTTGGCTAGGAGGGCAACGACGAATGGCGCGGTTTTCACTCCGTTCCCTCCGGGTTGCGATCAAAAAGGGCCATTCGCGGCGTTGCCAAGCCTCGCTGGGGTAGCACCCCAGCTTCGTTTGGCGCCTTGCGCCTGGCCCTTTTTGATCGCAACGCATCTGGCAAAAATAGTGTGAACAGGCCCTAGCCCCGGCCGGGGGCGCACCCGATTTCAGCAATGCGTTCCATGCGCGCGCAGAGCACCCTCCCTGAAGGAAACAGCCATGCAGTCCACCAAGCAACAACTCAAGGCCCTGGCCGAAGCCCGGCGCGGCGTCATCGTGCCGGGCGCGTTCAACGCACTGTCGGCCAAGGTCATCGAAGATCTGGGCTACGAGGCCCTCTACGTCACCGGCGCGGGCGTCACCAACATGGGGTTCGGCCTGCCCGACCAGGGCTTCATGGGACTGACCGATATCGCCGACCACACGGCCCGCATCCGCGACGCGGTGGAGCTGCCGCTGATCGTGGACGCGGACACGGGCTTCGGCAACGCCCTCAACACCTACCACGCCGTGCGCACGCTGGAGCGCGCTGGCGCCGACTGCATCCAGCTCGAAGACCAGGTGAGCCCCAAGCGCTGCGGCCACTTCAGCGGCAAGGCCGTGATCGAGACCAGCGAGATGGTGGGCAAGATCCGCGCCGCTGTGGATGCGCGGCGCGACGGCCTGCTGGTCATGGCGCGCACCGACGCCGCCGCCGTGCACGGCTTCGACGCCGCCGTGGAGCGCGCGCAGGCGTACGCCGAGGCGGGCGCCGACATCCTCTTCGTCGAGGCCGTCACCACGGCCGAGCATGTGCGCGCCCTGCCCCAGCGCCTGCAAGTGCCCCAGCTCATGAACATGGTCATCGGCGGCAAGACGCCCATCATGGGCGCCGACGAACTGGGCCGGCTCGGCTACGGCTTCGTGCTGTACGCCAACGCCGCGCTGCAAGGCGCCGTGGCCGGCATGCAAAAAGTGCTGGCCCAGTTGCGCGACGCGCGCGAGGTGCGCGAAGACCCCACGCTGGTCGCCCCGTTCGCCGAGCGCCAGCGGCTGGTGGGCAGACCGTTCTGGGATGCGCTCGAAAAGAAATACGCATGAAATCAGGCGCTAGCGCTTACCTGACAAGCGCAATCAGCTATCAAAACTACAGCAACTCCACCCCCTTGAGCGTGACGAAACTCGTCTCGCGCGTCACGCGCACGAAGTCCTGCAGGAAGGGCCTGGGCGAGAGCTGCGGCAGGCAGGCCGCGTGCAGTTCGCCGCGCAGGCCCCGGGCGCCGATGGGGCGCGCGGCCACGTAGCCCCGGTCTAGGTAGCCTTGCACCGCCCACAGTGGGAGTGCGGCCACGCCCCGGCCGCTGGCCACGAGCTGCAGCATGGCCACCGTCAGCTCGGTGGTGCGCCGGGGCGGGCGCACGCCGGCGGGCTCCAGCACCTGGCGCACGAGGTCCAGCATCTCGTCGGGTACCGGATAGGTGATGAGGGTCTGGTCCGCGAAGTCCTGGGCCTGCAGAAAGGGCTTGTCCAGCAACGGGTGGCCGTGGGCCAGCAACGCGCGGATCTCGAAGCCGAACAGGGGGTGGTAGTCCACGGCGCCCGCCTCCCCGGCGTCCAGCTCGGAGACGATGGCCAGGTCCGCCCGGCCCTGGTGCAGCAGGCCCACGGGGTCGGCGTGGAAGCCGCTCACGATGTCCAGTTCCACCTCGGGCCAGCGTGCGCGGAAGGCGTCCATGGCGGGCATCAGCCAGTCGAAACAGGTATGGCATTCCACGGCGATGCGCATCTGCCCGCCCTGCCCTTGGGACAGGCGCGCCACGTCACGCTCAGCCGTTTCCACCTGCGGCAGCACGGCATCGGCCAGTTGCAGCAGCCGCGCGCCGGTGGCGCTGAACTGCGGCGGCACGGACTTGCGCTCAAACAGCGGCGTGCCGTAGCGGTCCTCCAGCAGCTTGATCTGGTGCGACAGCGCCGATTGCGTGAGGTTGAGCAGCTGCGCCGCCCGCACCAGGCTGCCGCTATCACGCAGGGCCTGCAGCGTGCGCAGATGGCGGATCTCCAGGATGGATTGCATTATTAAAACTATTCAAGTTGAAAATACAAAACTTTCGTTTGAATCATAAACACGCTTAACCGACCATCGCGGTTTTCTCTTGCACAAGGACTTCCGCACCATGGCCGCTTCCCCCATCCTCACCCATACGCTGGGCTTTCCCCGCATGGGCGCGCAGCGCGAACTGAAACTGGCGCTGGAGCGCCATTGGCGCGGCGAGATCGACGCCGCCGCGCTCGAAGCCGTGGGCGCCCAACTGCGCGCACGCCACTGGCAGGCCCAGCGCGACGCAGGCCTGGCCTTCGCGACCGTGGGCGACTTCGCCTACTACGACCACATGGCCCACCACATCCAACTGCTGGGTTGCGAAAGCCCGCGGTTTGGCTTCACCCCCGGCACGCCGGAGCTGGCACGCTACTTCGCCATGGCGCGGGGCGTGCAGACGCTGTCGGGCCATGGCGACCACGCCCCCGGTGGCACCTGCGGCGCAGGCTGTGCGCACGCGCCGCATCCCGGCGAAGGCCAGCCCGCGCTGGAGATGACGAAGTGGTTCGACACCAACTACCACTACCTCGTGCCCGAACTGCACGCCGACACTGCGTTCCGCCTGGGTAGCGAGCGCCTGTTCGCCGAAGTGGCCGAAGCCCAGGCGCTGGGCCACCGCGTAAAGGCGCAGCTTGTGGGGCCGCTCACTTTCCTCTGGCTGTCCAAGGAGAAAGGCGAAGCCCCATTCGACCGGTTGGACCTGCTGGACCGCCTGCTGCCCGTGTACGCGCAGATACTCGCGCGCCTGAAGGCCGAGGGCGTGGAGTGGGTGCAGATCGACGAGCCCATCCTGGGCCTGGACCTGCCTGCCAGCTGGACGCAGGCCTTCGAGCCCGCGTACTGGCAGCTCGGCAAGGCCGGCCCACAGGTGCTGCTGGCCACCTACTTCTCGCCCCTGGAGAACCATCTGCGCCTGGCCTGCCAGTTGCCCGTGGCCGGCCTGCACGTGGACGCCGTGCGCGCCCCGCAGGAGCTGACGGGCGTGGCCGACTGGTTGCCGGCCTACAAGGTGCTGTCGGTGGGCGTGGTGGACGGTCGCAACATCTGGCGTACCGACCCCGACGCGGCCCTGGCCCTGCTGCGCCCCGTGGCCGCCAAACACACCGGACCGCTGTGGGTGGCGCCCTCGTGTTCGCTGCTGCATGTGCCCGTCAGCCTGGCGGGCGAGGATGCGCTGGACCCCGAGCTGCGCGGCTGGCTCGCCTTCGCCACCGAGAAGCTGGACGAGGTGGCCCTGATCGCCGGCCTGCTGGACGGCCGCGTGGCCGGCAGCGACCCGCGCCTGGCCGCCGCGCGCGCCGCCATCGCCAGCCGCCGTGCCAGCCCGCGCGTGCACCGCCCCGCCGTGGCCGCCCGCCTGGAGGCGGCACCCGAGGGCTGCGACCGGCGCCGCTCGCCCTTCCCCACTCGCCAGCAGGCGCAGCGCGCGCGCCTGCGTCTGCCGCCGCTGCCCACCACCACCATCGGATCCTTCCCGCAGACCCCGGCCATCCGCGCCGCACGTGCAGCCCACCGCCGTGGTGTACTGGGTGAGGCCGAATACCAGGCACAGATGCGCGCCGAGATCGAACACGCCGTGCGCAAGCAGGAGGAACTGGGCCTGGACGTGCTGGTGCACGGCGAGGCCGAGCGTAACGACATGGTGGAGTACTTCGGCGAGCAGCTGGACGGCTTCGCCTTCACGGCCAATGGCTGGGTGCAGAGCTACGGCTCGCGCTGCGTCAAGCCCCCTGTGCTTTACGGCGACGTGGCCCGCCCGCATGCCATGACGGTCGACTGGACCGTCTACGCCCAAAGCCTCACGGACAAACCCCTGAAAGGCATGCTCACGGGGCCGGTGACCATCCTGCAATGGTCCTTCGTGCGGGACGACCAGCCGCGCAGCCGCACCTGCGAGCAGATTGCCTGGGCCATTCGGGACGAGGTGGTGGATCTGGAGGCCGCCGGGATCGCCATCGTGCAGATTGACGAGCCCGCCATCCGCGAAGGCCTGCCGTTGCGCCGCACAGGCTGGAAACCGTACCTGGACTGGGCCACGCGGGCCTTCCGCATCAGCGCCTGCGGCGTGCAGGACACGACGCAGATCCACACCCACATGTGCTACAGCGAGTTCAACGACATCCTGCCCGAGATCGCCGCCATGGACGCCGACGTCATCACCATCGAGACCAGCCGCTCCGATATGGAACTGCTGCGTGGCTTCGGCAGTTTCAAATACCCCAACGAGATCGGCCCCGGTGTCTACGACATCCATTCACCACGCATACCCGGCTCGCAGGAGATGGCGCGCCTGCTGCGCAAGGCGGCCGAGGTGGTGCCCGCACACAACCTCTGGGTCAATCCTGACTGCGGCCTCAAGACCCGCAATTGGCCCGAGACCGAGGCCGCGCTGCGCCACATGGTGCAGGCCGCGCGGGCACTGCGCTCCGCCATGGCCTCCGCTTGACGGCGGGCAACCATCAACCCTGCGCCGCGTCAGTGCATGGCCCGCATCGACCGGCATGGCGGCACAATGCGCCGCCATGCTCTATAACGCCCTCAAGCTCACCCACGTGCTGTCGATCATCGTCTGGATCGGCGGCATGGTCTTCGCCCATTTCTTCCTGCGCCCCGCCGTACAGATGCTGGAGCCGCCGCAGCGCGTGGCGCTGATGCACGGCGTGCTGCAGCGCTTCCTGGGCGCGGTCGCCATCGCCATCGTGGCCGTGCTGACGAGCGGGCTGGGCATGATCGGCGCGGTGAGCATCGGTGCGGGCGGCGCGTTCTCGATGCCGCTGGACTGGACCATCATGGCGACCCTCGGCATCGTGATGATGGGCATCTTCGCCTACATCTACTTCGCGCTGCTCAGCCGCCTGGAGCAGGCCGTCGCCGCCTCCGACTGGCCGGCAGGCGGCCTGGCGCTGGCAAGCATCCGCGCCTGGGTTGGCGTGAACCTGCTCATCGGCGTAGTGATTGTGGTGCTGACGCTGCTGATGTGAGACGCGCGGCGGCACCACATCGCCGCCGGCATAAAAAAACGCGCCATGAAGGCGCGTTTTTTGTTTGGCGGAAACGGAGGGATTCGAACCCTCGATGAGGCTCTACACCCCATACTCCCTTAGCAGGGGAGCACCTTCGGCCACTCGGTCACGTTTCCAATCCCGCTATTGTAGCCTCATTTCAAGGCCATTTCGGCGAAACTTCAGGCGGCAGCCTGGTCCAGCTCGAACGCCTTGTGCAGCGTACGCACGGCCAGTTCCACGTACTTCTCGTCGATCACCACGGAGGTCTTGATTTCCGACGTGGAGATCATCTTGATGTTGATGCCCTCTTCGCTCAGCGCGCGGAACATCTTGCTGGCCACGCCCACATGGCTGCGCATGCCGATGCCGACGATGCTGACCTTCGCGATCTTGGCATCGCCCACGATTTCCTCGGCGCCCAGTTGGGGCAGCACCTTGTCTTTCAACAGATCGATGGTGCGTTGGTAGTCATTCCGATTCACCGTGAAGCTGAAGTCGGTCTTCCCTTCCTTGCCCATGTTCTGGATGATGACATCCACATCGATGTTGGCATCAGCCACCGCGCCCAGGATCTGGTAGGCGATACCGGGGGTGTCGGGCACGCCGATCACGGAGATCTTGGCTTCGTCGCGGGTGAAAGCGATGCCGGATACGACGGCTTTTTCCATTTGTTCGTCTTCCTCAAAGGTGATCAGGGTGCCGGACTTGGCTTCCTCGTTGATGTCGATGTCCCAGGACGTGAAGCTGGAGAGCACGCGCAGCGGCACCTTGTACTTGCCGGCAAATTCCACCGAACGGATCTGCAGCACCTTGCTGCCCAGGCTGGCCATCTCCAGCATTTCCTCGAAGCTCAGCGTCGTCAGGCGCCGCGCTTCGGGCACCACGCGCGGGTCGGTGGTGTACACGCCATCCACGTCGGTGTAGATCAGGCATTCGTGCGCCTTCATCGCGGCGGCAATGGCGACGGCCGAGGTGTCGGAGCCGCCGCGGCCCAGCGTGGTGATGTTGCCGCCCTCGTCGATGCCCTGGAAGCCCGTGACGATGACGACCTTGCCCGCGTCCAGGTCGGCGCGCACGCGCTTGTCGTCGATGGACTCGATGCGCGCCTTGGTGTAGCTGCTGTCGGTGCGCACGGGCACCTGCCAGCCGGCGTAGCTCACCGACTCCATGCCTTCGGCCTGCAGCGCGATGGCCAGCAGGGCCGACGAGGCCTGCTCACCCGTGGCGGCCAGCATGTCGAGCTCGCGGTGGTAGGCGGAGGTAATGCGCGAGGGCGTGAGCTCCTTGGCCAGGCCCAGCAGGCGGTTGGTCTCGCCACTCATGGCGCTGGGTACCACCACCATCTGGTGGCCGGCCCGCGCCCACTTGGCCACGCGCTTGGCGACATTGCGGATGCGCTCGGTGGAGCCCATCGAGGTGCCGCCGTATTTATGAACGATCAGTGCCATGGAATTTCTGGAATGGCAGGGACGCAGATGCGCGGCGCTATTGCAAAAGCTGTTCTGGCGCGCCGCCGTCCCGTGCGGAAATGGGGACCAAAACCTGTTGATTGTACCAACCGAGCACCTCCGCCTCGCGGACCACATAGCCCCCGCCCACCTTCAGGTGAATGCGGTGCCCGCGCGTGGCACATGCGGCCAACTGGTCCAGCAATTCGTTCAGCTGTGCGGCCGTAGGCGTGGTGGCGTGGTGCACACGCAGCCAGTGGCGCAGCACGTTCGCCTGGCGCGCCCTTCCCAATGCACGCAGCGCCGCGATGCGGGGCGGCTGGCCGATGGCCGCTGCATCGGCGGCGGCCAGTTCCTGCAGCAGTTCGCTGGCCTGCGCCGCGTGTTCGCAACTGCGTGCAAAGGTGTCACGAAACTGCGGGAACGCCTGCTGCAGCGCCGGCAGCAACTGGCGGCGGATGCGGTTGCGCGTGAAGCGCTCGTCGGCGTTGGTCGGGTCTTCCACCCAGCGTTCGCCACGCGCGACCAGCCAGGCGCGCACGTCGGCGCCTGCCACGCGCAGCAGCGGCCTGCACCAGTCCATGCCCGCGCGCTGCCACTGCGCCGGCATGGCGGCAAGCCCGGCTACGCCCGCGCCCCGCGATAGGGCGAGCAGCAATGTCTCGACCTGGTCGTCCGCATGCTGCGCCATCGCTATTGTTTTTATAGCTATTTGCGCTTGACAGTCAAGCGCCAACGCCTCAAAAGCCTTGTAACGCACCTGGCGTGCCGCATCCTCGGGGCTTTGTCCGGCAGCATGGCGCGCATCCACGCGGCGCACCCACAGCGGTATGCCCAGCCGCTCACACAAGGCCACGCAATGCTGCTCAAACCCGTCGGCCGCCGCCTGCAGCCCATGGTGCACGTGGAAAGCCACCACCTGCCCCGGCCAGCGCGGTGCGCAGGCCAACAGCAGTGCCGTCGAATCTGCGCCGCCGCTGAGGGCCACGGCCAGGGGCAGACGGGGCCGGAAGGCCGCGACTGCGGCGTCGAACGACTGGGTCAAGCGTCCCTCCTGCGGCGGCAGTGCGGGCGCGGTGGCGTATGGGCAGGCATGACGGCCCGATTATCGGCGCGCGCCAGCGCCCCCCCGCCACGCTAGCGCTGCAGTGCCAGCGGCGCCGACCGACCGGCGCTTGCGGCCTCGTCGTGCAGCCGGAAGGTACCCACCACGTCGGACAGGCGTACGGACTGGTCTTTGAGGCTGGCCGCCGCTGCGGCGCTTTCTTCCACCAGTGCGGCGTTCTGCTGGGTCATCTGATCCAACTGCGCCACGGCCTGGCCTACCTCGCCAATGCTGGTGCTTTGCTCGTTTGTGGAAGCGGTGATCTCGGCCATGATGTCCGTGACGCGCTGCACCGACTGCACGATGTCCGCCATGGTGGTGCCCGCATCGTGAGAGACTTCCACAGAGACATACGTAACCCTTCTTCCTGCAGCGATGCGCGTCCGCACGAGGAAAGATAATACGTTTTGATACAAGTAAGTCACAAAAAAAGGCGGGGATTCCCCCACCTTTTTTCAAGGATCGGCGCGACGCTGAGCGCGCGTGCGCCTCCCTCCTTAGCGGCTGTCCGCCTTGGTGTCCGTGAAACGGCCGTAGCTCTGCAGGCGCTCGTAGCGGCGGTCCTGCAGTTCCTTGGGCTTGAGGTCCGACAGCTGGCGGTAGGCATCGCCCAGGGCACGCTTGAGGAAGGCGGCCATCTGCTTGTGGTCGCGATGCGCGCCCCCCACGGGCTCGTTCACGATCTTGTCCACCAGACCCAGGGCCTTCAGGCGGTGCGCCGTGATGCCCATGGCCTCGGCGGCGTCCTGCGCGCGGTCGCTGGTCTTCCAGAGGATGGACGCGCAGCCCTCGGGGCTGATGACCGAGTAAATCGAGTACTGCAGCATGATGACCTGGTCGGCCACGCTGATGGCCAGCGCGCCGCCGGATCCGCCTTCGCCGATCACCGTGGTGATGATCGGCACTTCCAGCTGGGCCATCTCGTAGATGTTGCGGCCGATGGCTTCGGACTGGCCGCGCTCCTCGGCGTCGATGCCGGGGTATGCACCGGGCGTATCGACAAAAGTGAACACGGGCAGCTTGAACTTCTCGGCCGTCTTCATCAGGCGCAGGGCCTTGCGGTAGCCCTCGGGCCGGCTCATGCCGAAGTTGCGCGCGGTGCGCTCCTTGGTGTCGCGGCCCTTCTGGTGGCCCAGCACCATGCAGGCGTGGCCGTTGAAGCGCGCGAGGCCCCCCACGATGGACTGGTCGTCCGCGAAGTGCCGGTCGCCGTGCATTTCCACGAAATCCGTGAAGATCTCGCGCACGTAGTCCATGGTGTACGGGCGCTCCGGATGGCGTGCGATCTTCGTGATCTGCCAGGGGGTCAGGTCACTGTAGATGTCCTTGGTGAGCTGCAGGCTCTTCTTGCTGAGCTGGTCAATCTCCTCGGAGATGTCCACCGCGCTCTCGTTCTGCACATAGCGCAGTTCTTCGATTTTGGATTCCAGCTCGCCAATGGGCTGCTCGAAGTCCAGAAAGGTCTTTTTCGCCAACTTGTTTTCTCCTCGGGGCGGTGCCCGGTACCGGCCGCCCTGCGTTGTTCAGTAGTCCACCGGCAGGGGGGCGAGCGACCGCCAAATATACCAACTCGCCACGCTGCACCAGGGTTTCCACGCATCAGCCACTTCGCGCGCATCGCTGCGGCTGACCGGGTCGCCCGAAAAATAATGCTGGCTGATGCCCTGGATCAGCGTGGCATCGTCCAGCGGCAGCACGTTCGGCCGCGCCAGATGGAAGATGAGGAACATATCCGCCGTCCAGCGGCTGATGCCGCGGATCGCCACCAGCTCGGCAACGATGGCCTGGTCGTCCATCTGGTCCCACTGCTTCACGTGCAGCCGGCCGCTGTCGAAGTGCAGCGCCAGGTCCACCAGGTACTCCACCTTGCGGGCCGACAGGCCGGCCGCACGCATGTCGTCCACCTTGAGCTTGAGCACGCTGCGCGGCGTCATGCTGCGCGACAGCGCGGCGAACTGGTCCCACACGCGCTGCGCCGACGCCACCGACACCTGCTGGCCCACGATGGAGCGCGCCAGCGTGGTGAAGGCGTCGCCGCGCTGGCTCAGGGCCACGTTGCCCACCTGGGGAATCAGGCGACGCATCACGCGGTCCTTCTTGGTCAGATGCCGGCAGGCCTCTTCCCAATAGCTGGGGCGCGTGAGGGACGGAGGTGCATCCGCTATTTTTTTAGTAGCTGCCACCGCTTACCCCACAAGCCCTACATGCCAATTTGAATCGAAACCCATTTACTGAGCCGCCTCCCAGGTCGTGCCCGAGGCGGAGTCCTTGAGCACGATACCCTGCGCCAGCAGATCATTGCGGATGCGGTCGGCCTCGGCGAAGTTTTTGGCCGCCTTGGCGGTGGCGCGCGCGGCGATCTGCGCCTGGATGGCCGCCTCGTCCAGCCCGGCGCCTGCTTTCAGAAAGTCCTGCGGATCCGCCTGCAGCAGCCCTAGGTGGCCGCCCAGCGCCTTCAGCAAGCCCGCCGCGGCGGGCGACTTGCTGCGGTTCACCTCACCGGCCAGGTCGAACAGCACGGCCACCGCTTCAGGGGTGCCGAAGTCCTCGTCCATGGCGGCCTTGAAGCGGGCCGCGTAGCCTTCGGCCCAGTCCACCTCGACCGGGGCCGGTGCCACCAGGCTCAGCGCGGTGTACAGGCGCTTGAGCGCGGCACGCGCATCGTCCAGGTGCACGTTGCTGTAGTTCAGCGGGCTGCGGTAGTGGCTGCGGACCACGAAGAAGCGCACAGTCTCCGCGTCGTATTCCTTGAGCACGTCACGGATGGTGAAGAAGTTGCCCAGGCTCTTGGACATCTTCTCGTTGTCCACGTTGATGAAGCCGTTGTGCATCCACAGCCGCGCGAACGGTTTGCCCGTGGCGCCCTCGCTCTGGGCGATCTCGTTCTCGTGGTGCGGAAACTGCAGATCGGCGCCGCCACCGTGGATGTCGAAGCTCTCGCCCAGCAGCGCGCAGCCCATGGCGGAGCATTCGATATGCCAGCCCGGGCGCCCCTCGCCGAAGGGGCTGCGCCACTTCACATCGGCCGGCTCCTCGGGCTTGGCGGACTTCCACAGCACGAAGTCCAGCGGGTCGTGCTTGCCGTCCTGCACGGCCACACGCTCGCCGGCATTCAGCTCGTCCAGCGACTTGCCCGACAGCTTGCCGTAGCCGGGGAACTTGCGCACCGCATAGTTCACGTCGCCGTTGCCCGCCTGGTAGGCCAGGCCCTTGCCCTGCAGCGTGCCGATCATGTCCAGCATCTGCGGCACATAGGCGGTGGCGCGGGGCTCGTGCGTGGGACGCTCGATGCCCAGCGCGTCGGCGTCCTGGTGCAGCGCGTCGATCATGCGGTCGGTCAGGCTGCGAATGGTCTCGCCGTTCTCCACCGCGCGCTTGATGATCTTGTCGTCGATGTCGGTGATGTTGCGCACGTAGGTCACCGCCAGGCCGGATGCGCGCAGCCAGCGCTGCACTACGTCAAAGGCGATCATGGAGCGCGCATGGCCCAGGTGGCACAGGTCGTATACGGTCATGCCGCACACGTACATGCGCACATGGCCGGGTTCGAGCGGGGAAAACTCCTCCAATGCACGCGACAGCGTGTTGTAGATACGCAAGCTCATGGATGACGGGTCCAGGGAATCGGTGGGGGCGGATGGGTACGGTGCGCGCCCGGTGCGGCGCGCGACTCAGGGCGGGTGCGCGCGATGGGCGGTGCCGCGGGGCGTGCAGGCGGTCTGCCGCAAGGGCGGCGGGCCCGCCATCAGGAGCGGCAACAGCGTACCGGCATGACAAAACCCCTCCGCTACAATCGGCCGCAGTATAAGCCCGCACCGCGGCCCGACCGCGCTGCTCCGTCTCTCCAGCCCCTCCTCCATGACTCCTGCACGCCGACCCGCCCTCCGCTGCCTGCATCTGCTTGCCGCCACTGTGGCCCTGCTCGCAGCTTCATGGGCCCAGGCGGACGAGTACGCCGACATTTCCCGCCTGCTCCAGCTGGGCAAGCCAGCCGAAGCCATCGTGAAGCTGGACCAGCGCCTGGCCGCCACCCCGCGCGATCCGCAGTTGCGCTTCCTGCGCGCCGTGGCGCTGGCCGATTCCGGCAAGCTGGCCGAAGCCATCGATGCCTTCGTGCAGCTGACCGAGGACTACCCCGAGCTGCCCGAGCCCTACAACAACCTGGCCGTGCTCTACGCCAGCCAGAACCAGCTGGAAAAAGCCCGCGCAGCGCTGGAGACGGCGATCCGCACCAAGCCCGACTACGCCACCGCCCACGAGAACCTGGGCGACATCCACGCCAAGCTGGCCAGCCAGTCGTATCTGCGGGCGCAACAGCTGGACCGTGCCACGGCCGCCTCGGTGGCGCCCAAGCTCAAGCTGCTGCGCGAGCTGTTCGCCACCGAATCGAAGCCCGCCGCACCCCAGGCCGCCACCCCGGCCAGCCGCTGAGGTGCGCCGTCTTGCGCGCCGGCCCCGACCCCGCATAGCCGGGCGCCGCGGGCCCCCTAACCCTTTCGATCAAGGAGCAACCATGATTTCCAGAAGAAATATCACGCAAACGCTTGCTGGATGTGCGCTAGCAGCTATTGTTACAGTAGCAAATGCCCAGACCGCCGGTGCCGCAGCACCCCAGGTCAAGCTCGCCACCAGCCTGGGTGACATCGTGGTGCAACTGGATCCGGCCAAGGCGCCCAAGACGGTGGAGAACTTCCTGGCCTACGTGGCCGACAAACACTATGACGGCACGGTCTTTCACCGCGTGATCGATGGCTTCATGATCCAGGGTGGCGGCTTCACGGCCGACATGCAGCAAAAGCCCACCAAGGCCCCGATCCCGCTGGAAGCCACCACCGGGCTGAAGAACGACAAGTACACGATCGCCATGGCCCGCACGGCCAACCCCAATTCGGCGACCAGCCAGTTCTTCATCAACGTGGCGAACAACGCCATGCTCAACGCGCCCCAACCCGACGGCCACGGCTACGCCGTGTTCGGCAAGGTGGTGAGCGGTACCGAGGTGGTGGACAAGATCAAGGCCGTGGCCACCGGCAACCGCGGCATGCACCAGAACGTGCCCACGACCCCCGTGGTCATCCAATCCGCAACCCTGGTCAAGTAACCTGAAAGGACACCCGCCATGAGCAACCCACAAGTCGAACTGCACGTCACCATCAACGGTGCCGAAACGGCCACCCAAGGCGTCATCACGCTGGAACTGGACGCCGTGAACGCCCCCAAGTCCACCGCCAACTTCCTAAACTACGTGAACAAGGGCTTCTACGACGGCACGATCTTTCACCGCGTGATCAAGAACTTCATGGCCCAGGGCGGCGGCTTCACGGCCGATATGAAGCAAAAGCCGACCGATGCGCCCATCGAGAACGAGGCCGCCAACGGCCTGAAGAACGACAAGTACACCATCGCCATGGCCCGCACCGGCGACCCGCACAGCGCCACGGCACAGTTCTTCATCAACGTGGTGGATAACGCCTTCCTGAACCACACCTCCCCCACACCACAGGGCTGGGGCTACGCCGTGTTCGGCAAGGTGGTCAAGGGCGAGGACGTGGTCGACGCCATCAAGAAGGTGCGCACCACGCGCAAGGGCTTCCACGACGACGTGCCCTTCGACGCCGTGGTGATCGACAAGGCTGTGGCGCTGTAAGCCCTGCGATGACACCATCCGTGCCGCCGATGGACGAGCTGGCCGCGCCAGCCGCGTGGCGCACGGTGGACTTCATCTCCGACCTGCACCTGGAGCCAGCCCAGCCCTCCACGGTGCAGACCTTGCGGCAGTACCTGCACAGCACGCCCGCCGACGCGGTGTTCCTGCTGGGCGACCTGTTCGAGGTCTGGGTGGGCGACGACGCCATCGACGAGCCGGGCAGCTTCGAAGGCGCCTGCTGCGCCCTGCTCGCCCAGGCCACGCACGCGAGGCCGCTATATTTCATGCACGGCAACCGCGACTTCCTCGTGGGTAAGGGCTTCACGCGCCACACGGGTATACCCGTGCTGGCCGATCCCACGGTGCTCACGTTCGCTGGCCGACGCTGGCTGCTGTCGCATGGCGATGCGCTGTGCCTGAACGATGTGGAATACCAGCGCTTTCGCATCCTGGCACGCAACCCGCAATGGCAGGCCCAGTTGCTGGCGCGCCCGCTGCACGAGCGCCGCGCACAGGGCCGCAGCGCCCGCAGCGAGAGCGAGGCGCGCAAGCAGGCCGGCGCCGCGGTCTATGCCGATGTGGACAGCCCGGCCGCCATCGAGTGGCTGCGCGCCGCGGGGGCCCAGGCGCTGATCCACGGCCACACCCATCTGCCGGCAGACCATGTACTGGCCCCCGGCCTGGCGCGCCACGTGCTCACGGACTGGGACCTGGACGCCCACCCGCCGCGCGCCGGCGTGCTGCGCCTGACGGCCGAGGGCTTGCAGCGCCTGCCGCTCGTCCCCACGTAGCGGCATGGCACGTAACCGCGCACCTCTGCACTTCCTTCGCCAACTGGCCCTGCGCGTACGCGCCACCGTGGCCCCCCTCCCCGACATCTCCGCGCAACTGTGGTTGCAGACCCTGCGGCGCTACCCATTCCTGCAAGCGCTGCCACTGCATGACCAAGGCAAGCTGCGCGCCCTGAGTGCGCTGTTCCTGGACCGCAAGGAGTTCACCGGCGCCCATGGGCTGGTGGTGACCGATGCCATGGCGGTCTCGATTGCGGCCCAGGCCTGCCTGCCGCTGCTGCACTGGGGCGCTCCCGAGCGTGCGCTGGCCTGGTACGACGACTTCGTGGGTATCGTGGTGCATCCGGCCGAGGCCGTGGCGCGCCGCCAGGCCGTGGATGCCGCCGGCGTGGTGCACCACTACGACGAGGTGCTGTTGGGCGAAGCCATGGAGCGCGGCCCCGTCATGCTGAGCTGGCCCGCCGTGGACGGGGCCGGCCAGGGCGGACCGGACGGGCAGCCGGTCGCCACCAGCGTGGTGATCCACGAGTTTGTGCACAAGATCGACATGCGCAACGGCCCGGCCGACGGCTGCCCGCCTTTGCCTCCGGGATTCATGGGCACGCGGGGCGCGCGCGCCGCGCACGCGGCCTGGCGCGACGCCTGGGAGCCCGCGTACGAGCAGTTCCGCGAGCAGGTCATCATCGCCGAGCGTTTCGGCGGCGCATGGCCGTGGCTGGATGCGTACGGCGCCACCGCGCCCGCGGAGTTCTTCGCCGTGGCCTGCGAGGCGTACTTCGTGCACCGTGAACGTTTCGGGCAGGAATTCCCCACCCTGCTGCCCGTGCTGGATGCGTTCTTCGGCCGGCCCCTGTCCGGCTGAGGCGGCTTCGTCCCGCCCCTCAACCGCCCCTTAACCGCCCGTCAGCACGGCCCGCGCCGCCTGCGCAATGCTGGCGGCATCGACCCCAAAGTACGCACGCAGCGCCGCCCGCGTGTCGCTGCGGCCAAAGCCATCCGTGCCCAGCGTGCGGTAGCGGCGCCCCTCGGGCACATAGGCGCGCACCGATTCGGGCACGGCCCGCACATAGTCCGTGGCGGCAATGATCGGGCCACTCGTTCCCTCCAGTACCTGCGTAAGCCAGGGCTTGGCATCGCCTGCATCCCCCCTGTCACGCCCGGCCTCACAGGCCATGCCGTCGCGCGCCAGCTCGCTCCAGCTCGTCACGCTGACCACGGTGGCCGCGATGCCCTCCTCGGCCAACAGCTGCGCCGCCTTTATGACCTCGGTGAGGATGGCGCCGGAGCCCAGCAGGGTCACGTTTTTTTGAGATGAATTTGAGCCATCGCGCCCGTCCAGCAAGCGCTGATAGCTATTGAATACATAGCATCCACGCAGCACCCCTGCATGCGCCTCGGCCGGCAGGTCCGGCTGGGCATAGTTTTCGTTCATGAGCGTGACGTAATAGAAAACGTCGCGCTGCTCGGCGACCATCTCGCGCATGCCGGCGTCCACGATCACGGCCAACTCGCCCGCGAAGGCCGGGTCGTAGGCCTTGCAGTTGGGGATGGTGGCCGCCGCGAGGTGGCTGGAGCCGTCCTGGTGCTGCAGGCCCTCGCCGCCCAGCGTGGTACGACCCGAGGTAGCGCCGAGCAGGAAGCCGCGCGCGCGCTGGTCGGCGGCGGCCCAGATGGCGTCGCCCACGCGCTGAAAGCCGAACATCGAGTAGTAGATGTAGAACGGCAGCATGGCCAGGCCGTGTACGCTGTAGCTGGTGGCGGCGGCCGTCCAGCTGGCGATGGCACCGGCCTCGCTGATGCCTTCCTCCAGGATCTGCCCATCCAGCGCCTCGCGGTAGCTCAGCACCGAGCCGATGTCCTCGGGCGCGTAGCGCTGGCCCACGCTGCTGTAGATGCCGACCTGCTTGAACAGGTTGGCCATGCCGAAAGTGCGCGCCTCGTCGGCCACGATGGGCACGATGCGCGGGCCGAGTGTCGCGTCCTTCAGCAGGGTACCGAGCATGCGCACGAAGGCCATGGTGGTGCTCATCTCCTTGCCGTCCGCTTGCAATGCGAACTGCGCGTAGCTTGCCACCGGTGGCACCGGCAGCACGTCGCACACCGTTTCGCGCCGGGGCAGGTAGCCGCCCAGGGCCTGGCGTTGGCGGCGCAGGTACTGCATCTCGGGGCTGTCGTCCCCCGGCTTGTAGAACGCCAGTCCGGTGGCCTGCGCGTCGCTCAAAGGCAGGTTGAAGCGGTTGCGGAATTCGATGAGGTCGGCGTCGTCGAGCTTCTTCTGGCTGTGCGTGGTCATCTTGCCCTGGCCGGCCTGGCCCATGCCGTAGCCCTTCTTGGTGTGCGCGAGGATCACCGTGGGTTGGCCGCGGTGGCGCGCGGCGGCAGCATAGGCCGCGTGGATCTTCACCAGGTCATGCCCGCCGCGCTTCAAGCGGTCGATCTGCTCGTCGGTCATGCCTTGCGCCAGCGCGGCCAGTTCAGGGTTCTGGCCGAAGAAGTGGTCGCGGTTGTAGCGCCCATCCTTGGCGGCAAAGGTCTGCATCTGGCCGTCCACCGTGCCTTCGAGCGTGCGCACCAGCGCGCCGGTCAGGTCGCGGGCGAGCAGGCCGTCCCAGTCGCTGCCCCAGACGAGCTTGACCACGTTCCAGCCCGCGCCGGCAAACAGGCGCTCCAGCTCGTCGATGATGCGGCCGTTGCCGCGCACCGGGCCGTCCAGGCGCTGCAGGTTGCAGTTGACCACCCAAACGAGGTTGTCCAGACCCTCGCGTGCCGCGAGCGTGAGCGCGCTCATGCTCTCGGGCTCGTCCATCTCGCCGTCGCCGAACACGCCCCACACCTTGCGTGCGGAGCAATCCAGCAGGTTGCGGTGCGTGAGGTAGCGCATGAAGCGCGCGTGGTAGATGCTGCTGATGGGGCCGATGCCCATGGAGCCGGTGGGGGACTGCCAGAAATCGGGCATGAGCCAGGGATGCGGGTAGCTGGAGAGGCCACGCGCGCCCTGCGCCGGGGCGGTGATCTCCTGGCGGTAGTGCATGAGGTCCTGCTCGCTCAAACGCCCTTCGAGGAAGGCGCGCGCGTACACGCCGGGCGCGCTGTGCGGCTGGAAAAACACCAGGTCGCCCCGGTGCTGGCCTTCGCCCAGACCCTCGCGGGCGCGGAAGAAGTGGTTGAAGCCGCTCTCGAACAGGTCGGCCGCACTGGCGTAGCTGGCAATGTGGCCGCCGAGTTCGCCGTACGCCTGGTTGGCGCGCACCACCATGGCCAGCGCGTTCCAGCGCATGATGGACGCCAGACGCTCCTCGATCGCCAGGTCGCCGGGGAACACCCCCTGCTCCTGCACGGACACGGTGTTCACGTAGGGCGTGTTCAGGCCGGGGCGCCAGTCCACGCGCAGTTGGCCGGCCAGCCGGTTCAGCTCGTCCAGCAGAAAGCGCGCGCGCTCAGGCCCTCCCGTGGCCACCAGGGCCTGCAGGGCGTCACGCCATTCGGCGGTTTCCTGGGGGTCGGTATCGGGGCTGGCCGCGGCAGCGAGGGTAGCCAGTGTTGCGAGGGGCGTGGGGGCGTTCATCGCGCCACTGTAGGCCCCGCATACCGAAATAGGATGCCGATTCACACGATGTTTCACCCTTCATCGGCACAATATGCCGCTCATGGAATGATTTTCAGCATATGAAGCTTGACGCTACCGATTTGCGCATCCTGGCCGAATTGCAGGCCGATGGCGCGCTGTCCAATGTGGAGCTGGCGCGGCGCGTGCACCTGTCGCCCTCACCCTGCCTGGCCCGGGTCAAGGCGCTGGAGGCCGCTGGCGTCATCAGCCGGTATGTGGCGCTGGCCAATGCCACGGCGCTGGGGCTGGGACTCAATGTGTTCATCAACATCAGCCTGAAAAGCCAGAGCAAGGAAGCGCTCTCGGCCTTCGAACAGCGCATCGCCGAGCATGATCAGGTGATGGAGTGCTACCTGATGACGGGCGACAGCGACTACCTGATCCGCGTGGCGCTGCCCGACATCGCGGCGCTGGAACGTTTCATTCTCGAGCAGCTCACGCCCATCCCGGGCATCGAGAAGATCCGCACCAGCTTCACGCTCAAGCAGGTGCGCTACAAGACGGCGTTGCCTCTGCCCACGCCGTAGCGGTCAGCGGCTGGCAGGCGGCGTCGCCTGCGCCGGTATGCGCGCGACGTTGCCCGCCGCCATGTCTCCGGTTGCCACGCGGCGGCGCAGCTCGGCCAGCACGGCCTTCAGGCGGCGCGCATTCTCAGGGCCCATGCGCACCAGCATCTTCTGACCGCTGGAGAGTGCCTGCAGTTGAGGGTCCACGAATTCGTAGCGCACCCAGGGCCGGGTGGACGGCACCTCGCCCACCACGGGAACCAGCCGCACCTGCAAGGGCCCCGCCGGCTCGGGCGCGGCGCGCAGGTGGTCGAGTACCGCCACCAGGCGGTCGTTGAAGTAACGCCCGGGAAAACCCAGTTCTTCATAGGCCGCCTGGAACAGCGGATACGTGCGGGCATAGAGCTTCACCGCGGCGTCCACTGGCACGGCTTCGGCCAGCGTGACGAAGGCTTGGTAACGCGCCGCGTTGGCAGACGCGATGGTCTGCGCAGGCGCATCCTGCGTGCCTTCCACCGTGAAACGGCCGGGCGTGGGCTGCACGGGCCACATGCGCGAGGGTGCCTGGGCGCGTGCCAGGTTGTCGATGGTCGCCACCATGCGGCGCACCAGCCCCTCAGGCTGCAGCAGCGCCGCCGCCTGCGGCCCCAGCAGTTCCGCCAGCGCGCGGGCCACGTAGGCGTCGGAATCGGCCAGCGCGGGCAGCGCGTCGGCCGGGGGTTCCAGCACTTCCACCGGGTTCTGCGGGCCCGACGCGGGTACCTGCGGCGCGGCGGCGGGTGGTGCGGCCTCGACGGCGGGGGCCGCAGGCGCGGGCTCGGGGGCCTGGGTGTGGCGCCACCCGAACCACCAGGCGGCGCCCGCGGCGGCGATCGCCACCAGGGCAATGACGGTCCAGACAGAGACCGAGGACTCCTGCCGGGGATGGAATTCGGCGGGGTCTCGTACAGGCATGGCGGTCCTTTCTCCACGAGGCCCCCTCGCACCGTGCAAGAGGCACCTTCGCTTCAATATTGATAGCTATTAGCGCTTGACCCGCCTATGCTACAGCCCTGTTTCATATAAAACCACGTTAAACCACCAGAGGTTACGAGGCTTACCACCGGGTCAACCGGCGGCGCCTGCGGCCAGGCCGTGCAGCCAGGCCATGGAATCGCGCAGTTCCTCCGGGCGAATTTCGTGCATGCCCGGGTACTCGCGGTAGCTCAGCGCCAGCGGCAGCGTCCGGACATGGTCACGTATGGCCTGGGCACTGGCCAGCGGAATGACGTTGTCCTGCACGCCATGGCTCACCCAGAGCTGGCGCCCCGCCAGCGCGGCCGGCTGCGCCGCATGGGGCAGCGCCTGCGGCAGCAGCCGGCTGTGCCAGACCATCGCGCCGTGCAGCAGTTCAGGCCGCGTGAGCAGCAGGGTCAGCGCCATGATGCCGCCCTGGCTGAAGCCGCCCGCCACCACGCGCGCGGCGGGAATACCCAGCTGGCGCGCCGCGGCGTCCACGGTCTGCGCCACCAGCGCGCGGCTGGCGGCCTCCTGCGGCTCGTTGATGCTGCGCGCGCCATCCGCCGCCACGGTGAATTCGAACCAGGCATTGGCCGTCGGCCCCATGCGGTACGGTGCGCGCAGGCTCAGTACGTGGTATTGCGGGGGTACATGCGGGGCCAGGCCGAACAGGTCCTGTTCGTTGCTGCCCACGCCGTGCATGAGCACCAGCAGCCACGGCTCGGAGCCGGGCGTCGCGGGGCGGTGAAGGAAGGAAAGGGGTAGGTCGAGCATGGGCAACGTCGTGATGGGGGAAGTGTCAGGCAGCCTGCAGCGCGAAGGCGTCCATGGCCAGCATGCCATGCATGACTTCGCGGCTCAGATAGTGCGCCTCGGCGCCTTCGCCGGCAGCGCCCAGCGCAAAGAAGATGGGCAGGAAGTGGTCTTCCGTGGGATGCGCACGCCGGGCATGCGGCGCACGGGTTCGGTAGTCCAACAGGGCCGCGGTGTCGCCCTGCTCCAGCTGCGCCTCGATCCAGCGGCTGAATTCCACCACATAGGGCGCGGACTGGTCGGTGCCGCCGAAGAACTCGGCCAGGTTGTGCGTCATGCTGCCGGAGCCCACGACCAGCACGCCCTGCTCGCGCAGGCCGCGCAGCGCCGCACCCATCGCATACACCTCTGCCGGACCGGCACCCACGGGCAGCGCGACCTGCACCACGGGCACGTCGGCCTGCGGGAACAGATGCATCAGCGGCACCCAGGCGCCATGGTCGAAGGGGCGTGCCGCGTCGCCTCGCGCGTCGATGCCAGCCTGCTCCAGCAGGGCCAGCACCTCCTGTGCCAGGGCGGGGGCTCCGGTAGCCGGGTACTGGAGCGCATAGAGCGGACGCGGAAAACCGCCGAAATCGTGCCAGGTCTCGGGCTGCGCCCCGGTCATGACGGTGGCGCCGCGCGCCACCCAGTGCGGCGACATGATGACCACGCCGCGCAAGCGGGGGTACTGCGCCTTCAGTTCGGCGCCCCAGCGGGTGAGCGCCGGGCCGGTACTGCCGGGCTCCAGTGCAAACAGCGGCGCGCCGTGCGAGACGAACAGCACGGGCAGCGCGGCAGCGGTCGTCGAAGAGGTGACAGAAGGGGTATGGGGGATGTTCATGGCAAAACCTCAGTCCAGGTTGCAATCATGTGGGAGCGACATGCTTGATGCCAAGTGCCATAGACCCCATCACAGCGTCCCATCCATCGCACCAATGCGATGTGAAAGCAGCGTCACTCCCCCAGCTGGGGCCGCCCGCGCAATGCCTTGACACCTCCGCGCCGGCTTTTGGACTCCAGCCGCCGCTGCTGCGATCCCAGCGTGGGCCGCGTGGCACGTCGCACGCGCGGCGGCCGCGCCACGCTGTCCACCAGCGCCTGCAGGCGCGCCAACGCATCCAGGCGGTTGGCGTCCTGGGTGCGGTATTGCTGGGCCTTGATGACCAATACCCCCTGCTGAGTGATGCGGCTGTCGCGCAGGGCCAGCAGGCGCTGTTTCACATCTTCAGGCAATGAAGAGGCCGCGATGTCGAAGCGCAGGTGCACGGCACTGGACACCTTGTTCACGTTCTGCCCGCCCGCCCCCTGGGCGCGCATGGCAGTAAGTGCAACCTCGGCCGGGTCCACGCGCACGCCGGAAGAAGGATTGCCGGAGGCCATGCCCGTCCGTCAGGCGGCCCCGGCGCGCAGGGCGTCGTCCAGCGCCTGCAGGAAGCGCTGCGGGCGCTCAAACTGCACCCAGTGGCCGGCTTCCTCGATCAGCGCCATGCCGCGAAAGTCCGGAGCCGCCGCCGCGTAAGCGCCCTCCAATGCACCAATCCACTCCTTGTACAGAGCGTCACTGCGGCCATAGATCGCATGCACGGGGCACGGCACCAGCGGCAGAGCGCGCGCCAACGCATCGGTGTGCGCCAGGCGGCGGCGGGGCATGCGGTCGCGCACCACATTGGCCACGTGCGTGTTCAACGCCAGGCCGCCCAAACCGTCGATGAGCGAAGTGTCCTGGAGCATCAGCGCCGCCAGGTTGTAGCGGTGCGCCGCAATCTGCCCCTCCTGCGGCAGGTGGCGCCAGGCCTTGAGCTCGAATTGTCGTTGGGGAACCACCCCCATCGCCGGGGCCCCCACCAGCACGAGTTGGCGGGCCAGTTCGGGGTGGGCCGCGAGCAGCAGGCCCGCCGTCAAACCACCGAAGGAAAATCCCACCAGGTCACACGGCCGTGGCCCGAACAGCGTGCGCAGGCCTTCGGCCAGCGGCTCCACCAGGGCGTCCGCATCGCCCCCCACGGGTGGTGCGGCCGAATCTCCGAATCCCGGCAGATCGGGGACCCAGACCTCGCGACCACTGTCCTCCAGATCGTGGATGTTGCGCACCCAATGCGTCCAGCTGCCGCTGCCGCCATGCAGCAGTACCAGAGGCAACGCACCATCCTGGGATGCCCCCCAGACATGCCAGACGATGTCGCCGGTACCGCAGGGGGTGGACTCGCGCCGTGCGCGTTGCTGCAACGCGGTGACTTCAGGAGGCAAGGGCAGCGTGGCGAGCGATGGCTCCTTCACCATTGGGCCAGCCCGTCAATGGCAAGGGCGTAGCCCTGCACCCCAAACCCGCACATCACCGCGCGGGCCGCGCCGGCCAGATAGGAGTGGTGGCGAAAGCTCTCGCGCGCATGCACGTTGCTGATGTGCAGCTCTACCACGGGCACTCCCGTGCCCTTCACGGCATCCAGGAGTGCCACGCTGGTGTGGGTGTAGGCGGCAGCATTGAGCACGACGCCGGCCAGTTGGCCCGCCGCATGCAGCCGGCCGGCCTCGTGGATCCAGTCCACCAGAGCGCCTTCATGGTTGCTCTGGCGAAATACCAGCGCCAACCCGTGGCGTGCACATGCGGCCGTGCACAGCTGCTCGACATCCGCCAGAGTCTGGGAGCCATACACCTGCGGCTCGCGCGTGCCCAGCAGGTTGAGATTGGGGCCGTTGAGAACGTAAACGGTTTTCGTCATGGAGTGCTAGCGCGGTTCTACCCGCCGCAACGGACCCGCGAATGCGCATTATCGCGGCCAGCACTCCGGCTGGCGTGCCCGTGTCAGCGCCAATCGCGATGGCCGCGATGGTGCCGATGGCCGTGGCGGTACCCGTGCCCGTATCCGCGGTAATACCCCACGGGCGGTGCCACGACCACGGGTGGCGCGTAATAGACCGGGCGAGGAGCCCTGTATACGGGCGGTGCGTACACCACGGGCGGCGGGGCGTAATACACGGGTGGAGGCGAGTAATACACAGGAGCGGCGTTGCCCACCCCCACGACGGCGCCGGGCACGCCCACGCCGACAGACCAGTACACGTCGCTGCGTGCCTGGGCGGTGCCTGTGCCCACCAACAGGGCCAGCGCCACGCCGGCCGAGGCGGCGGCGGCAAACCAAGAGCGATGTTGGATCATGAAAATCTCCTATATAGGGGTGCCGCGGCACCCGGGCGCTTGAACACAAGGCGTTTGGACGTCTAACGCGCCAGCACCGTGAAAGGATGGCATGAACAGATGTTCAGGTTGTTTCCGAACGTACCCCGCACCGTTTCCATGCGTAACCGCAGCGGCCGCTCAACAAGCGCTCGCGCCGGTAGTACGCATCTATGCCGCCTAAAATCCCCCGCATGAGCACCCCCGTCCATCACGACACTTCTGCGGAAGCCGCAAAACCCAGCAACTTCCTGCGCCAGATCATCGAATCCGACCTGTCGCACGGTGTGCATGCCCAAAACCACTGGGCGGGCAGCCCAGGCGACGCAGCCCACCACGCCGCCGCAGCGGTTGACCCTGCCAAGATCCGCACGCGCTTTCCGCCCGAACCCAACGGCTACCTGCACGTGGGCCATGCCAAGAGCATCTGCCTGAATTTCGGCCTGGCGCGCGACTACGGCGGCGTGTGCCACCTGCGCTTTGACGACACCAACCCCGAGAAGGAAGATCAGGAGTACGTAGACAGCATCATCGATGCCGTGCGCTGGCTGGGCTTCGACTGGAAAGACCCCGACGGCCACGAGAACCTGTACTACGCCAGCAATTACTTTGGCTTCATGTACCGCGCGGCCGAGTACCTGATCGAGACCGGCAACGCCTACGTGGACGAGCAAACGCCCGAAGAGATGCGCGCCAACCGCGGCGACTTCGGCAAGCCCGGGGTGAACAGCCCCTATCGCAACCGCACCCCTGCGGAGAACCTGGCGCGCTTTCGCGAGATGCGTGACGGCAAGCTCCCCGACGGCGCCGCCGTGCTGCGCGCCAGGATCGACATGGGGCACCCCAACATCAACCTGCGCGACCCGGCCATCTACCGCATCAAGCACGCCGAGCACCACAACACCGGCAACCAGTGGTGCATCTACCCCATGTACACCTTCGCGCACCCGATCGAGGATGCGCTGGAGTGCATCACCCACAGCATCTGTACGCTGGAGTTCGAGGACCAGCGCCCCTTCTACGACTGGCTGCTGGACCGTCTGGGGGAAGGCGGCCTGATCGCCCGCCCCCAGCCGCGCCAGTATGAGTTCGCGCGCCTGAACCTCACCTACGTCATCACCAGCAAGCGCAAGCTCAAGCACCTGGTGGACAGCGGCATCGTGAGCGGCTGGGACGATCCGCGCATGCCCACCATCGTGGGCCTGCGCCGGCGCGGCTATACGCCGGCCTCCATCCAGATGTTCTGCGAGCGCATTGGCGTGACCAAGGACTACAGCTGGATCGACTACGGCACGCTGGAGGGCTGCCTGCGTGAGGACCTGGAATCCAAGGCCCACCGCGCCATGGCCGTGCTCGACCCGCTCCCGCTCACGCTGACCAACTGGGCCGAAGTCTTCGGCAGCGACGGCCACGTCGAGGCCTGCAGCCTACCCGCCCTGCCCCACGCGCACGAAGGCCAGGCTGTTCCCGAGCGCCACTTCACCCTGGGCCGCGAGGTCTGGATCGAGCGCGAAGACTTCGCCGAAGTGCCACCCAAGGGCTACAAGCGTCTTTATCCTCCCCGGCTCGGGGCGGACGGGCAAATGCTCCCGGGCAACACCGTGCGCCTGAAGGGCGGCTACGTCATCGAATGCACCGGCTGCGAGAAAGATGCGGGCGGCCACGTCACCCGCGTGCTCGCCACCGTGGTGCCCGACACCAAGAGCGGCACGCCCGGCGCCGATAGCGTGAAGGTAAAAGCCGCCATCACCTGGGTGGGGGTGCAGGACGGCGTGCAGGCTGAGGTGCGCCTCTACGACCGCCTGTTCACCGACGCCCAACCCGACGCGGGTGGCAAAGACTTTCTGGCCCTGCTCAATCCCGACAGCCTGAAGGTGGTGACTGCGTATGTGGAGCCATCACTGGCCGCCGCCCAGCCCGACGATAAGTTCCAGTTCGAGCGCTTCGGTTACTTCGTGGCCGACCGGGTGGACCACAGCGCTAGCCGCCCGGTGTTCAACAAGATCACCGGACTGAAGGACAGTTGGGCGAAATAGCCAGCCGCTGCTCGACAAGCAAATGCCCGCGTCCCCGGGCATTTTTTTCGTCTCAAACCGAACGCCTGCGCATTGCTGAGGGTGCACGACGGAAATTCTCCCGGCGCAAAGATGGATTCTTAATAACGATTCTCGTTTGCTTTATCATCCCACCACCTTATTGCCGAAAAAGACTTGAGCCTCATGTCCATGCCTATGAAATCCTTGGTTGTTGCATGTGTTCTGGCCGCTGCAGGCGCTGCAAGTGCGCAGGACCAGGTGGTCAACCTGTATTCCGCCCGCCACTACGCCACCGATGAAGCGCTGTACAGCGGCTTTACCAAGGCCACGGGCATCAAGATCAATCGCGTGGATTCTGATGACGCCGGGATCATGGCCCGTCTCAAGGCAGAAGGAGCCGCATCCCCTGCCGACGTGATCTTGCTGGTGGATGCCGCCCGCCTCTACCGTGGCGAGGCCGACGGCCTGTTCCTGCCCGTGCGCTCGAAGGTGCTGGAGGACGCCATTCCCGCGAACCTGCGCGCAACTCCGGTCGCCGACGGTGGCATTCCCTGGTTTGGCCTGTCCACGCGGGCGCGTGTAGTTGTCTACAACAAGACCAAGGTCAACAAGGATGATGTGGACACCTACGAAGAGTTGGGTGACCCCAAAAACAAAGGCAAGGTCTGCATCCGCTCCGGCTCCCACCCCTACAACCTGAGCCTGTTCGGCGCCGTGATGGAACACGTGGGTGAACAGAAAGCCGAAGCATGGCTCAAGGGCGTGGTGAACAACCTCGCCCGCGCGCCTAAAGGGGGCGACACCGATCAGATCAAGGCCGTCGCAGCCGGCGAATGCGATATCGCCGTGACCAACAGCTATTACCTCGCCCGCCTGATGCGCTCGGACAAGCCCGAAGACAAGGCCGTGGTGGACAAGGTGGCGGTGGTGTTCCCCAACCAGCAATCGTGGGGCACGCACATGAACATCGCAGGCGGCGCAGTGGCCCGCCACACCAAGAACCAGGCCAACGCCATCAAGTTCCTGGAATACCTGGCCAGCCCTGAGGCTCAGAACTACTTTGCCAACGGCAACAACGAATGGCCCGCCGCCAAAGACGTGGATCCGGGCAACCCGGCCCTCAAGGCCATGACGGGCGGCCAACCGTTCAAGAGTGAAACCATCCCCATTGGCGCGGTCGGCGCCAACACCGTCAAGGTGCAGCAGATGCTGGACCGCGTCGGTTTCCGGTAAGCCCTCTGTCCCTTGCGCACAGCTCGGCCCTGCCGGGCTGTTGCTTTTCTAGGGAGTGCCGGATCGCTCGGTGATAATTAACGTTTACGTTAACGTAACTTTGGAGACAGACCATGGAAATCAAGGGCAAGGTGTTCATCGTCACCGGCGGCGCGTCAGGCCTGGGTGAAGGCACGGCACGCATGCTGGCCTCAGCGGGCGGCCTGGTGGTGATTGCCGACATGCAGGCCGACAAGGGTGAAGCCGTCGCGCGCGAGATCGGCGGGCGCTTCGTGCGCTGCGACGTGAGCAGCGAGGCCGATGGCCAAGCCGTGGTGGCCGCAGCGGTATCGATGGGCAAGCTCATGGGCCTGGTGAACTGCGCCGGCATCGCCCCTGCGGAAAAGACCGTTGGCAAGAACGGCGCGCACGCGCTGGCTTCGTTCAGCAAGACCATCACGGTGAACCTGATCGGCAGCTTCAACATGATCCGCCTGGCCGCAGAGGCCATGTGCAAGAACGAACCCGAAGCCACCGGCGAGCGCGGGGTGATGATCTCCACCGCCAGCGTGGCGGCCTATGACGGGCAGATCGGGCAGGCGGCGTACTCTGCTTCCAAGGGCGGAATCGTGGGCATGACACTGCCCATCGCCCGCGACCTGGCACGCAACGGTATCCGCAATATGACCATTGCCCCCGGCATCTTCGGCACCCCCATGCTGTTCGGCATGCCCCAGGAGGTACAGGACGCGCTGGCCGCCGGCGTACCCTTCCCCAGCCGCCTCGGCACCCCGCAGGATTACGCCAAGCTGGTGCGCCACATCTTCGAGAACGACATGCTCAATGGCGAAGTGATTCGTCTGGATGGCGCTATCCGTCTTGCACCGAAGTGATTTTTTGATAGCGCCTTGCGCTTGTCTGCATTGGGCTCCAGCCCGATTTCGTATATTTTCCTAACGAAACCAACGCGGACGCAGTCGATGAGTAACTGCGGTTAGGGCTGGCGGCGCACAGACGCAGGCAAGCGCTGCAGTTCAGCCTCCAAGGCGCGGATGTTGCTCTGGTGGCGGTTCACCGCCAACTGCGCATCCGCACCGCCCGCCCCCTCCTGCGCCTGCAGGCGCCGCAAGGCGTCGCGCTCCTTGTCCAGTTCATGGTTCAGGATAGCGCGGCGCCCATCATCATCGGGTTGCACGATCACGAGCGTGTGTCCTGGCAAAGCGGCGTGCGCGCGGCCGAAGCACAAAAACCGCTAGTACGTAACAACGTAGGATTTAGCGCTTTTATTGATGCGAATGGACAGATTCTCAGTAGCCCAATGGGGCATGCCGAGAAGGGAGCCATAAACATTCAGCCACGTAGCGGAGCGACGCCCTATATCCGCATAGCCGCTTGGCTGTCGCAATAAATTCTGAAAACACAGAAAAAAAGCCGCTGCAAATAATTTGCAGCGGCTTTTTTGATATTGGCGGAGTGGACGCGAGAGACGCCTTGATCCGGTAGCCGCCAGCATCCGCCAAAAGCCCAATGCCGACAACGGGTTAGCGCGTTGAGTCGGCCGCTTTCCGCCAGGATCTTCCGCGATTGTGGCACGGTTTTCTGTGAGTCGAATTGTGAGTTCAATCGACCCCCATGAAAGCCAAAAACCCTAAAACCATCCAAGACCAAATCGACCAGGCCGCCTGTGGCACGTCCCGCAAGCTATACCGCATCAACGGCGCTGAGTTCCTGTTGCAAGTCACGCCCAAAGGGGTGAAGTCCTGGTGTTATCGCTACACCCTGAACAACAAGACCCGCGTCATGGGACTTGGCCCCGTGCATCGCATCTCTTTCGACGAAGCCACCAAGCGGGCACGCAAAATTCGCGTGCTGCTGGATGACGGCATTGACCCGCTGGCCGAGCGTGACCACAAGAAGGCAGAGCAAGCCCTGAGCAAAACCTTCAAGGAGTGCGCGGCAGAATTCATCCGCAGCCATGAAGCGGGCTGGAAGTCCGCGAAGCACACCGCACAGTGGTCGGCAACGCTGGAAGCCTACGCTTACCCCACTATCGGAGACTTGGCGGTACAGAACATCAAGGTGGCACACGTCAAGAAAGTCATCGAACCGATCTGGCGCACCAAGAATGAAACCGCCGAGCGGGTTCGATCTCGCATCGAGAAGGTTCTGGCGTGGGCCACCGTACATGGCTATCGAACCGGCGACAACCCGGCACGATGGTCAGGCTACCTCAGCGAAATCTTCCCCAAGCGAGCCGCTGTGCGCAAGGTGAAACATCATCCTGCACTGCCGTATTTGGAGCTACCTGCCTTCATGCGCCTGTTGGAAAACACCTCAGGTCGAGGGGGATGGGTGCTGCGCTTCTTGATCCTGACCGCCACTAGAACGACCGAGACGCGAGCCGCCGAATGGTCGGAAATCGACATGGAGGAACGTCTGTGGTGCATTCCGGCAGAGCGTATGAAGGCATCACGTCCGCACCGTGTCCCGCTGTCAGAGCCAGCGATGGAAATCCTGCGCTACATGAAGGCCGTCAACGATGCACATCCCACGCCGTCGAAGTACGTCTTCAACGGCCAGACCTGGGGCAAGCATCCCTCGGAGGCCATCATGTTGATGCGACTGAAACACATGGGCCGCACCGACATTGTTCCGCACGGTTTCAGAAGCACCTTCCGGGACTTCGTGGCGGAAAAAACCGACTTCCCCCGTGAAGTGGCGGAGGCTGCGCTGGCGCATGCACTGCAAGACAAAACGGAAGCTGCCTACCAGCGCGGTGACTACCTTGAAAAGCGCCGTGAACTGATGACCTTGTGGGCCAACTTCTGCATGTCCGGTTAGACATCCGCCGGGATCGACCGTCGATTGCCTTTGACCAAAACCGTGCTATAGAATTTCCTCCATGAACTGCAAAGCGGGTACAGCAGTTCTACAGTTCGGATGAACTGTCGGGTGTGACGCACAGCTCCCTCGTCACCTCCGCCACCCCTCTTGTGCCAAGTTCCTTGGTAACAAAGAGGTGCATCAGTCGCTACCAATGCGCAGGCGACCATGCACAAAGAATGCCGAGCAACCGGGCTTCTCTGTGTGTAGATGATTTGGTCAAACCCCTCTAGAACTTGAACCATTACCCGAGACGTTTCTCGTCTCTCCCCGTGGGTCGTGGCTCTCTTTTGGAGATGATCCATGTCCATCAACACATTGAAAGTAGATGTCCAAAGCGCCCTGACTCAGAAAAATGATCGCCTCTTGCGCGATGCCGAAGTTCAAAAACTGACTGGCGTGCGCAAGACTCGCCGCTCCGACCTGATGCGCGACGGCAAATTCCCGCAGCCCATCAAAATCTGTGGAGGCCGCACGAATTACTGGCTGGCATCTGAAATCGAAAAATTCATTGCCGACCAGGTCGCCTTGCACCGCACCGAACAGGCTGAAAAGCTGGCTCAACTCGCCAGTGACCCCTTCAACGTTCTGATGAGTGCCTTGGCAGGCAAGCCAAGCCAGAACTCGCAAGGGGCCTGCGATGCGTAAGCCCAGCACCCCCAAGAGCACCGAAGGCTTTGATACCCCGAGCCTGCTGCGTCCCAAGCGCCGCAAAAGCATTCCCTTGCTGGAATTCATGCGCGAGGACTTCCCCGATGAAGACCCCCTGCTGGGAAAAGTCATCACCCACGGATCAACCGGCATGTTGTCTGCACAACGTGGTCTGGGCAAGTCGCTCCTGGCTTTGCACGTTGGATATGCCGTTGCAGGCGGCAAGATTCTCAAGCCGTGGGGCCGCGGCATTGGTGGCGTCGTCGTTTACCTTGACGGCGAGATGCACAGTCGCACCTTGCAAAAACGCCTGCGGCAGATCAGCAACCGCGACAGCAAGCCAGTGACCCGAAAGATGGTGGAGCAAAACTTCCACATCATTGGCCGGGATGCTTTCGATCACGTCATCGGCTACATCGACAGCGAGGACGATCAGGCGTTCATCGAATCCATGCTGCCCGATGATTGCCGCCTGCTGATCGTGGACAACCTTTCGGCATGGACGAGTTCTGCCCGCGAAGACGGCACCGCCTTTGCCCCGATCAAACGCTGGCTGGCCCACTTGCGCACCAAGGGCATTGCAGTCCTGCTGGTTCATCACACCGGCAAGAACGGCAGCAGCCAGCGCGGCACCAGCATCCATGAGGACTTGCTCGACTACTCCATCCTGCTGCGCGAGGACAAATCGGGCAAACCCAAGAACGGCACCAGCTTTCTGCTGGAGCACACGAAGTTGCGCGAACTCCACCCGGACATCCCAAAGGTGTGCCGCTATACATTCACGACCGATCTGACTACCGATGTCATGGATCACCGCTATGAAGATGGCGAAAGCGATGCGGTCAGCGAGGACGATGCAGCGATTGTCGAACTACTCAAGGAAGGTCTTTCCGGCAAGGAGGTCGCCGAGAAACTGGACGTTTCAACCTCTGTTGTCAGCCGTGTGAAGACGGCACTCTCGGACGAGTTGCGTGCCGAGATCGAAGCGGCTCAGGCGATTCGTTCGGCGGCCAAAAAGTCGGGCAAGGAGCCGTCATGATGGATTGCTTGCTTGCAAACACTAGCGCACGCAATCCTGAAATCGGGGCGAAGACCCCGCATTCACAGGCACTTTGCCATGCGCAGAGCGACCTTATTCATACCGCGCAAAGCCAACGCCCAGAAAAAGGCAAAGATGCTGCGAGAGTCGTCACGGAGACTGCGGAGGATATCGCCGATGCTGCGGGAGCCGAAACCTCGAAACGCGGAGGCCAGCGATTTCGCCCACTATGTAATGAGCGCACTTTCACCATCGGACATGGCCATGTGGGGTACATCGTCACCCATCAGATCGTTGGGGGCCGCACCGAATCGGCTCAGCGGGAGGTGTCGCCATGACCGACTCCGTCAAGCTGTGCGTGGACCTGCGCTCGATGCCCGAGGATGCCCGTCGTGAAGTGGAGGTTCACCATGCGCGAACCCAGGACAAGCGTGATAGCTATATAGGTGAACGCTACCCCAAGGCGATCACCGTCACCAGCCCACTCAGTGGCACCGGCATGGAGCTGAAAACGTTTTGGGAGGATGCGAAGCCGCGCTTCGTGCAATCCCATATCGTTGCGGCGCTGAACCTCCCCAATGCGCTCACTGGGCACAACTGCGAGCACGGAACCAGCATTTTTGCCGCTGGCGAGGCTGGGCTGGAACTTCTCAAGCACCGCATGGTCTGCGATGGCGTCCCTGGGGCTGCGGTGGATATGTTGACGACCCATCATGTCTCGCTGCACGGGGCTACCATTACCTACCTACTGTGTTGTGCCGACGAGAAGCAAGCCAACGCCAACGTGCTGAAAATGAAGGCTGCGCTGCGCATCTTGGGCTACGTGCCGACGGGAAACGACTCCACGAACGAGACCTTCGACGTGCCGCGCAATGGGTATGTGATTACGGTATATCACAAGACCGATTTCAGCCACTGCATCTTCTCCAATGAGGACTTGGCCGAAACACTCAAGGCCCGTGCCCGCTGCATTATTCGCATCGAGGTCTATATGCAAGGCCACTTCCTGCGTGAACGCGGATTGGATGCATTGGAAAGCTGGCGAAACGCCTACGCGGAGGGTCGGTACGAGGCCATCTTTAACGAGCTGGTGCGTGGACTGTTCAAGCTGGATGTGGTGTTGCGCCACAAGGCCCCGCGCAAAGAGGCTTTGAAAAGCCTGACCGCTACGGAGCGCGAGATTGTTTTGGCCTACCTGGCCGGGACACCCCTTGACGCGCTTCCCGCCATCAAAGAAGGTGCCACCGCAGATGCCCGCAGCAAGATCAAAAGCAAATGGAAGAAGACCATCCGCGACAAGCTGCGCATCGACATCACGATCCCATGGGAGCAACACCAGAAACTGCACCACGCCGATATGGATCGTTTGGTACGGTATCCCGGTGACTATCACCCGGACGCGGTCACTGTAGCGGAATGTTTCTGTCAGGAGAACTGGCCGAAGCTGCGGAAACGCCTTAGAAAGCTCCGCAGCGATAAGGCGGCTCGCCCAACTACCGCATGAACCGGCGGCAGCCATGCCGCTACCGCTCAAAACCGGCAAGCAACACTTGCAGGCTGTCGGCATGGCAATTTCGACATTGTTTCAACATCGAAAGGAGCCGGACATGCTGGTCAAAGTCTGCAAGCACGGGAATAGCCTGAGCATCAGGCTTGGGGCGTACGTCACCCGAACCGCCCGGATCAAGTGCGGGGATTGGGTCGATGTGGTTTTGCTGTCCAGTGGGGAGATTCGCATCACGCCCAAGACTGGGCCCGAGCCGCTTGAGACCGATGGTGAGGCAGCGCCAACCGATCTGGCTCCTGCCATCGACGAGGAGCGTTGGTGATGCGGGCCACTGACGATGCCCGCCAGAAACACTGGTTCGACGGACATACCCCACAAGATCACATTCGGGATGCGGCGCACCTGCTGGCGCGGCTGCTCATGCTTTTGACATCCGCTAGCTGTCTATGATGCAGACTCGTATGCTGTTACGCTAGACAACCGAAACCGAGAGGGAGGAATTTATGAAAAAAATCCACATGTTTGTGGACAACTCGAATGTCAAGATTGAAGGTGCTCGCCTTGCATACGCTAAGCGTCATCGAGGCGGGGTGCGTGGCAATGAGGTGGACAACTCATATGAGATTGACTGGGGTAAATTTCTTCACCTGGTTAAAAGTCGTGGCAATCGGCTTTCTGCCCAGGTTCCAGTCCTTTACGGTTCTCGCCCTCCCCCAGACGATTCGATTTGGGCCGAAATTCGCAGTGAGGGTTTTGATGTCAGGCTCTTTGATCGGAACATCCGAGATAAAGAGAAGGGCGTTGACATGGAAATGGGCATGGATGTGGTCGAGCGCATCATGACCATTAACCCGCCAGAAACGATTGTGATCGTCGCTGGCGACGCGGACTTTAAAGGGGTTGCCGACAGGGCAATAAAGAGGGGATGGGAAGTTGAGATCTGGTTCTGGGGCAATGCGGCTCAAGAAATGCAGAACGTCGCAACCTATATCAACCTTGATGTCGTTTTCAGAAGCCGACTGCACGGAATATCAGGAGTCGGCTGCACTACTTCTTACGGGCACGTTCCATGTGCAGAACGGCGTCAAGCAATGCCATTGAATCGCAGGCGTCAGAGGCGTAGACCGTGCGAGTCCCTGAGTCAGAGGACACCATCACGAATTGGTCGGGTGTGCGCTCTGTACTCCGGGGAGCTTGCCGCTTGGAGCGGTAGGCTCTACACACCTCTCTCTTTTCGGCAAGCTGCTGGCCGATCTTCTTCCAGTCAAAGAGGTGGTCGGGATACAACCGGCGCATGTCGCGCTTGTCCTGCGGCGTAATCGTGTAGCTGCGAATACGCATGATGTTGAAATTGCTTCTGCCGACTTTGACCGTCAGATAGCAAAAGCCCTTTCTGGTCGTGACGAACGCGCTGCTTTGCTTGCGGCTCATCGTTGCTCGCTTCCGCCTTGCAGCGCGGTGTACAGGGCCGTCTTGCTCACCTTGAGCCGCGTAGCAGCTTCCCGGACGTTCAGCCCATTGGCGATATGCTCCCGCGCCCGCTGCAACTTGTCGGCGGTGACAACCGGCCTGCGTCCGCCCTTGCGCCCGCGTGCGGCGGCAGCAGTCAATCCGGCTTTGGTGCGCTCGCGGATCAGGTCGCGCTCGAACTGGCCCAGGGCACCGAACACATGGAAGATGAGCCGTCCGCCCGGCGTCGTGGTGTCTATGTTTTCGGTCAGCGACCGAAAGCCGACGCCCCGCGCTTCCAACTTGCCGACCGTCTCAATCAGGTGTGGCAAGGAGCGGCCTAGCCGATCCAGCCGCCAGACGACCAGCACATCGCCATCGCGCAGATAGGCCAGCGCATCGGCCAAGCCGGGACGGTCGGCCTTGGCCCCGGAAGCCGTGTCCTCGAACACCCGTTCGCAGCCCGCCTTGTGCAGCGCGTCGGTCTGCAAGGCAGTGTCCTGTTCCGCTGTCGATACCCGCGCATAGCCGATGAGTGCCATTGCCGCCCTTTTGTCCGCCATTCCGTCCGTCTATCTTATTGTCCGTCATCCCGTTGCGCAAGGTGTTTTCGGACAGGCGTCCGGCTTGACCGTCTAATGATCGTTTTACGGACAGGGCGGCGCATTGGAACAGCGAACCGACTTAAGCCGGAACCCCAGATTTTTCCGGCCAGTGGCTAACGGTCGTGTCGCCGCCACCATCTGACGGCTGGCGTCAGCCGAAAAGCTCGCTATGCGAGCCAAGCCGCGCCAGTCGCAGAGTGTCGGAATCGGACTTGCGGTAAATCAGCAGCAGGTCGGGCTTGATGTGGCACTCGCGGTAGCCCGCCCAATCGCCGGAAAGATCATGGTCGCGGTGGCGCGCGTCCAACGGCTGATCGGTCGCCAGCGCGAGCAGCACCGGCTTGAGCGCGTCATCGAGCGTGGCACGGTGCTGTCCCTTGGCCTCGCGCTTGAAATCGCGCTTGAACGCGGACGAACGATCAATCGTCCGCATGCAGGTCTGCCATTAGGTTGTCCACGCTGGCGAACTTCTTGCCCTTGCCCGCTTCCAGTTCGGCAATCGCCTTTTTGGTCGTGGCGTTGGGCACCTTCACGTCAAAAGGCAAGCGGTGCTCATCGGCGATGCGCAGCATCAACAGGCGGATGGCGTCGGAAATCGACAAGCCCATTGCTTCGAGTGCGCTGGCGGCGCGTTCCTTGGTGTTGGTGTCGATGCGGGCGCGGACGTAGGTGTCGGCTGTAGTGCTCATGGCAATTCTCCGGGAATGGTTCAAACACCCATATTGTAGTCACAATGCGACCACATAACAAGGCCGCATCGTGCAGGGGAGTTCTGAGCAATTCCGGTTCTTCGCGGCGCTTCGTGTATAGGACTGCTGACGCGGCCCGTTCAGAAGTCGGCTGCACACCGGGCGGCCAGCCCCGTGAACTGGTGCAGTCGTCTTCTGAAAATGACACTTGACAAGGCTTTTGACTACCTAAAAAAGAACGGCGGGGTTCCTCTTCCACCTGCCATGTGAGCACGTTCTAAAACTGCTGTAGGCCTTCTGTTACGCGGCTCTTTCCCGGATGGCAATGATGGTGGCCCTGCTGATCTGGTAGCTCGCTGCCATGCTGCTGACCGTCGCCCCTGCCGCAAGGGCTTTCCGAATCGCACGCTGCTGGTCGGGAGTCGTCTTGGATGGTCGCCCCATGTGCGTGCCTGCCGCACGGGCGCGGGCCTGACCGGCTTGGGTGCGTTCAATGATGAGGTCTCGCTCAAAGTCGGCCACCGCCGCCAGCATCTTGACCATCAACGCGCCAGCGGATGAAGTCAGGTCGAGGTTGCCAAGCTGCAAGACCACCAGCCGGATGCCCTCGCGCTGAAAACGCTCTACGGTCTGCTGCACGTCGATGGAGTCCCGGCCAATGCGGTCGAGCTTGGTCACGACCAAGGTATCTCCCTCATCCATGCGCTCCAGCAACCGCTGAAATCCGGGACGCTGCGCTGCTGGCACCGAGCCGGAAATCTGTTCTTCAATGAATCGCTTCGGGGCAATGTCGTAGCCCGCCCGTGCGATCTGCTCGCGCTGGTTCTCGGTGAGTTGTTCCACGGTAGAAACCCGCGCATAGGCGAAAACGCGCTGCAAGCCACCGGCAGCGGTGTCGGAAAGTGGTGTCGGCATGTTGGTATGTGTTGAAAATGGTCGGGGGCTATGTTTTCAACAGCCCCCGATGGGGTGTCAGAAAGTGACCACTTGTTGACGTGGCAGCGAAACCATCGGCAACCATCAGAACCTGGCTTGGGAGGCCGGTTCGACTTTGGCCGGGGCGTAGTCGGCGGTGTAGTGCCTGCAAGCCCGTGTCAGCACCAGCAAGGCAGCCGCGATGTCTGCGGTTTCGGCCATGAACCAGCCCAGAGCTTCGATGGTGTCGCTGCCAATCTCGCTGCCCACTTCGGGGGATGCGTGCGCCAGAATCACGCCCAAGGCAGACAAACCCTGCTGGATGGTGTTCATGAACGTTTCGCAGTTCTCGGCCAGTGCCAGCAAAAGCGCCGCGTCTGCAGCTTCGTAATCGACACTGCGGTCTGGCTGGATCGGCAGCAAGGGGAGTTGATGCAGCAGGTCACGCGCTGGTCGCATGGTGGAAACATTCGCGCCCATTCAATAGTCCTCCGGGCGCAAGACGGTCGTGACTGACCGATCCCATTCGGTGATGACCCAAATCTTGATGGGTTTGCCAGCGTGACCTTTCGGGGCAATGTCGAACGAAGAAAAGACGCGGGCTTCACCTTGGAGAACAGCGGCCAAATTTGCGTCACGATCCGACTTGCACATCTCCTGCCAGTCACCAGTCAGGTGGCGGTGCAGCAACTCCGGCACAGATGCACCGTGCTCCTGTATCAACGCCAGCGCGGCGGGCGTGGCTACGACTTGGCCCGGTGAAAACAAGACCGGTGCGTCCAAGTCGATCTGCTCGGCGCAAAGGGTATGCGGCTCAATGCCTGCAATGGGGTGGGAGGGGTGGCGAGATTTGCTCATTGCTGGTGTCCTTGAATAGAGGTTCAGCCGCATGAGTGCGTGCCAGAAACGAAAAAAGGCCACGACGAATGCCGTGGCCTTTTGGATGGATGAGGGGAATTTGGAGTCTGACTGCCGCAACTCACACGGCGCGGCTCGCCGCCGCCGTCATGGCAAGCGGTGCCGTGTCAATACTTTGTCGTGAATCGACGGCTTGTGTCCAGCCGGAAAAAACTTTGCGGCAGACATGCCTAAAATAATCTGGCTTGATAAGAAACCACCAGTCACTCCTGAAATATTGATACTCAGGGACGTGCCCATATTTTCAATGCCAACGGAAATAGCTCTTTGGCTCGCATGGTGATTTGCTGCTCATCCCAGACATCCTTATCCCCAAACTTTTGAAAATAAGCGTTGAGTGTCAAGAGGCTGGTCGTCACGATCTCGCTACGTTTGACGGAGAACGCTTCATTGCTCAATGCGGAATTAAAGTTCTGAGTAACCAGCGTCAAGTTCCCGATGCTGTGGAGCAAACGCTTGCGGTTCGCAATTATTTCAGCGTCTACAGTGACAAGAGGCCAGTTGGTTTCCCACTTCTGGGGCATCACGTGCTCTACGCTCAAGCCATCAGGCAAAGCCAGTAACTCTTGCTTAGAAGAACGCTTTCCAAGCTCCAACGCTTCCAGAATTGCTCGAACTTTGCCGGTATTCCCTCCTTTGTACTGCGCACGGAAACACCAGCCTTGCTCAAATTCCGCATTGCTAGGCCAATTCTGAGTTTCTCCTGACAAGTCAAGCAGTTTGGCACGCAGGGCATCTGGCGATGTTTCCTTCTCCTTGGACAATTCTGCTAGGAGTTTTGTCGTAAAGATACGGTTATAGCCTTTACTTGTAAGACCACAGACAAATCGACGCACAACATAGGACTCCAAGTCCCCGAGCACTTGATCCATTTCTTCTGATTCTGGATCGTGGTGCTCCAAGAAATAGAACACAACGGGCGTCAGTGTCGATGTGTCCAGCAATTGCATTCGGCGACAAAACAGGCCAAGCCGGGATGTCTGATTTGGCAGAAGGAAAGTCTCAAAGTGTTTTGCCGTGCTGGTAATACGTGCCAACTCAAACTCTGTTCCCTTGCCAGACGACTCCCACCAGCCCTTGAACTCCTCAAATACATGCGCGACCTTAAGATCCTCACACTTGCGCAGTGACACATAGTTGTAAAGAAGTAGATCTAAGCGAACAGATTTCAGCCGACCTTGCCGGGCCTCCTTTCGCCAGAACCTTTCGCCCTCTTTCTTGGCATTCTCCGCAGGCTTTTCATCGAAAGCCTTCCAGTGAGCATCGTACAAAGCATCAACGTCTTCACGTTTGCGGGTTGCCTGCAAGAAAACGAAATTGCGGATCAGGTCGCTCGGCAATAAGGGAGCGCCACGCGCATTCAAGGTCTCGAAGATAATTTGTGGGTCGTCCTCATCATCCAACTCCAAGGACATAACTTGGAAACCGTCGCGCAAGGTTTCATAGAGCAAATGAGCGCGATCAGCTTGAAGCGGAAATTCTGCCCGAGGGGGCGCAACTGCATTGTCCTTCTCAATGGATCGAATGACTTGATCGGCGATGGTGGGCTCTGCTGAGCCATCCTCGCCCAGAGCCTCATTGAGCAACTCATCCAGTTCATCTAACGGCTCTGCCGAACTGTCGTCATATCGGACACCACGTAACTGTGCAGCAAGCAAAGCATGCAGAAATAGATACGCCTGCACCATTAGTGGGCGTTCATATCGTGCCTTTTTGGGGCCTTTGACCGGGAACCGATCACACACCGCCTCGATACTTCCTGCATCGGACAGTGCCTGCATGACATCGCGACCTACATTGGTTGGCCAAACTTTCAGATGATGACCACGTTCACGGTATTTCCCAAGGTTGCGAGTTAAGGTTTTCAGGCTGTAGTCCAGCCCCTCGTCCTCCAACGGTTTGACCACATCACGGAAAGCCAGAAGAAGGATTTGCAGTGTGGTGATACGTTGCTGCCCATCAATCACTTCACGGGTGGGAATGGTGTCTGCACTGCCACCTTTGGCGCTACCCACCACAACAGTCCCAAGGAAATGCTTGCGTAGAGCGCGGAGCTTTTCAGCACCGCCGACTTTTTCCGCATCAGCCTTGAAGGCTGCAATCGCATCCATGCGATCAATCAAATCTTCCCACAACGGAAATATCTGTTCAGTCAGCGTCCAGACATAGCCCCGCTGAAACAACGGAATGAGATATTGGGAGCGATCTTCAAAAAGCCGAAGTATCGAAAGTTTATCTGGACGCAATTATTTCCCCTGAATCAGCTTCTACAGGTGCCAAGCCCAGCCGGGCAGCACGAAGTCATCAGTTTATTGGCTTCTTGATCCATTCAGCAATCTGGCTGATCGCTTCGCGCTCGAAATTTGGGAAGCCATGCCAGTGTTGGCCCGCGCATTCGTCGCCAGTCGGATTCGCCCCGCCGTCCACCACCATCAACTTCTTGACGGGCGCGTTGCTCAGCCCCTTGATGATGTAAGGAGCCTCGCTGGCCTGGCAGTGCTTACAGGCATCTTTGGCATGATGGTAGACCAGCACCGGAAGGTTGATTGCCCCGAGGTCTTGGCGCGGCACCGCGCCCGGTGTTGCGAAGCGCACCACACTGGAGGTCAGCACCAGTCCTGCTATGGCCGGGTCATGGACGTTGATCGCCATCGCGGTTGCGGAGACAGTGCCGCGACTGGTGCCCACGATCCAGACCGGCACATCGGCCTTGCGCTTCACGAACTCCAGCACCTTGGCAACGTCGGTCATGTGCTTGGGTTCGGTTCGCTCCGTCCAGCCCAGTTCTTCCATGTCGTTGGGGCGTCCAAAGATCGCGACGTTGAAGCCGTTGGCAAGGAAGTACGGCGCGGAGCGCACGAGGAAGTTACCTCCAGTGGCCTTGCCGTCCTCGAACTTGCCGAAGCCCCCGCCACCACCAGGGAACAGGAACACGGTGGCTTTGGCATCGGGCGCGGCTTCCCAGAACAACGTGGTCACGACACTATCACGGGTGGGCACCTTGAACAGCACGCCTTCGGCATGGGCAACTGCCCCCAAGACAAGCAAGGCCAACACAACGAAGAATCGTCTGTACGTAGCCACCTCAGTTTGCCCCCGTCACCTTAGGCCGCCCGACCAAAATGTTCCAGTCATCAAGCCCATGGAACTTGGCCTTGTCGAAGCTGAACGCGATGCCTTTGATGTCGCCCGCAGCGTCGGCGTAGAACCGAATGTGGCCTCGACCGACACCTTTGTAGTTCGGGCTCGCCACGCTGCCGCGCTGTTTGCCCTTAGCCTCGTTTTCGTCACGTAAGGCGGCATCGCTCACAAATCGGGTGTCGTCGCGGCTTTTGGCTTCCTGAGACGTGTCGATGATGGTGACTTCGTACTGATCTAGGCCATCCACCAGAGGCTTGCGGGGCCTCTCCAGCTTCACGGGTGGTGAATCAATGAACAGTATGTGTCCTGGAAGGGTGTGGATGACCTTCTCCGTGTAAAGCCAGGCTGCTACGTCGCCCGGTTTGATGTCCGTCACTTTCATGATGCGGGTGAAAGCCTCTTCCTTCTCTATGCTGGGGTGCCAGTCGAAGATGCTAAATCGGGTTTTGAACTTCTTGGTCTTTAGCTGTTCGAGCACCCCGGACTTGGCACGCCGGAACATGTCTTCCACGAAGCCGCCGCAATCCGTTGCCACCACGTATTCGGAAGCGAACAGGTCACCCGGCATTCGGGTGTAGATGTTGCGGTTCGAGTAGCTGTTGTTCTCCTGCTTGGTGTTGGTCACAAAATCGCGGGCAAGCCGGAGATGCTTGGGGACTGCTGCATCTTGGGCCAATGCGACAAACGAAGACATGCACAAGGCGGTGGCCACCAGCGATTTAGAGCTTGTCAGAAATTTTGTGTGTGAGGCATAGCATGTCGACAAGGAGCATGAATGCCACGCAAGACCAAACCCACCGCTTTGGCGGACCAGGCGGCACAGCCGCAATTTCACATCCCGGCCGAGCTGCTTGACCAGTTGGTGACCGGGCCCATGACGCCGGGCCAAGTCCAAGGGCTGTTCGATCAGTTCAAGAAGTCAATTCTTGAGCGGGCGCTGGGCGCCGAGATGAGTCATCACCTAGGCTATGCGCCCGGCCAAGCCAAGCCCACAGGCGGATCAGCCAACCACCGCAACGGCAAGAGCACCAAGACCGTACTGACCGATGTGGGGGCGCTGCGCATCGATGTCCCACGCGATCGCGAAGGCAGCTTCGAGCCGCAGCTCATTGGCAAGCACGAGCGGCGCTTTACGGGTTTCGACGACAAGATCATCGCCATGTACGCACGCGGCATGACGGTGCGCGAGATCCAGGGTTTCCTGGCTGAGATGTACTCGGTGGACGTCTCGCCCGAGCTCATCAGCCGTGTCACCGATGAGGTGATGGGCGAGGTCACGGCCTGGCAGACACGGCCGCTGGAGGCGATGTACCCGGTGGTGTTCTTCGATGCGCTGCGGGTCAAGATTCGCGAGGATGCGGTGGTGCGCTCCAAGGCCGTCTACCTGGCGCTGGGCGTACTGCCTGACGGCTCGCGCGACATCCTGGGAATCTGGATCGAGAACACCGAGGGGGCGAAGTTCTGGATGAAGGTCTTCAACGATCTGAAGACGCGCGGGGTGCAGGACATCCTGATTGCCGTCACCGACGGCCTCAAGGGCATGCCAGAGGCGCTGGGCGCAGTGTTCCCGGCGACGACGCTGCAGACCTGCATCGTGCACCTGATCCGGGGTGGCCTGGACTTTGCGTCATGGAAAGACCGCAAGGCGCTGGCCGCAGCCATCAAACCCATCTACACCGCGGTGAGCGCCGAGGCGGCCGAGGCCGAGTTGGATGCGTTTGCGGCCGGCCCCTGGGGGCAGCGGTTCCCGACCGTGGTCAGCGCCTGGCGCCGGGCCTGGGACAAGGTCATCCCGTTCTTCGCCTTCCCGCCCGAGGTGCGGCGCGTGATCTACACCACCAACGCCATCGAGAGCGTGAACGCACGGCTGCGCAAGATCATCAAAACGCGCGGCCACTTCCCCAGCGACGAGGCGGCCACCAAGCTGATCTGGCTGGCGCTGCGCAACATCACCGCGGACTGGGGGCGGGCGGCCAACCACTGGAAATCAGCGATGAACCAATTTGCGATCCTCTACGAGGACCGATTTACCAGATCGGGCCAGTAAGATCACCAAGCCGCCTCACGATTGAGTGACGGATTCAACAGCCTCACACACAGAAATCCTGACACTCCC